>JADJUF010000014.1:292500-387229 GCA_016717005.1 Myxococcales bacterium
GCGACGGCGCGCTCGTGCCGGGCAAGATCATCCCGAAGGAGGCCCCGTGAAGCGGCTGCTCGCGACGGTGGCCGTGGCCCTGGCGCTGACGGTGGCCGGCCCGGCCCGCGCCGACCGCGACTACCTGATCTACAAGGTCCGGCCCGGCGACACCCTCGCGCTGCTCGCGGCCGAGTACTACGGCGACCGCACCCACGCGGTGTTCATCATGGTCGCCAACAAGCTCGACCACCCGCGCGCGCTCAAGCCGGGCGAGAAGCTGCGCCTGCCGGTGTCGCGGGTCGTGACCGTCGCCGTCGGCGACACCTTCGAGGGCCTCGCGCAGGCCTACCTGGGCGACAAGCGCCGCGCGCGCTACCTCGCCGAGTTCAACGGCCTCGATCCGGCCGACAGCCTCGCCGCCGGCGCCCAGCTGACGATCCCGTTCCACGTCGTCCACACGGCCGCCGGCGAGGAGAGCCTCGGCAGCATCGCCGCCGCCTACTTCGGCGACAGCAAGAACGGCCCGCTCCTCCGCGGCTACAACTTCCTCGACCGCGACACGCTCGCGGCCGGCGAGTCGATCGTCATCCCGATCAACCACGTCAAGGTCCGGGCCTCGGCGATGCCGCCGGTCGACGCCGAGTCCAAGGCCCGGACCCAGAAGCGCGAGCAGATGATGGAGATCGCGACGCGGGCGCTGCCGCGCGCCGCCGACGCCTGGCGCGCCGGCGCCTACGCCGACGTCAAGCGCGAGCTGATCGCGGTCGATCTCGACTTCGTCGACGGCGATCGCGCCGCCGCGCTCGGCCAGCTCCTCGGCGCGGCCTACGTCGCGCTCGGCGACGAGGTCTCGGCGCGCGCCGCGTTCCAGCGGGTGATCGAGCGCCGGCCCCGGACCACGATGTCGGTGTACTGGTACTCGCCGCGGATCGTGGCGGTGTGGACCAAGGCCGGGGGCCAGCTCGCCGATGATTCGTAGCGCGGCGGCCGCGCTGGCGATCGCGGCGCTCGGCTGCGGGTCCAGCGGCGGCCCGCCCGCCGGCGGCGCCGGGGCCACCGCCGCGACCGCGCTGGCCGCGGCCGTCGACCGCGCGTCGACCACCGTGGCGCCGTGGCGGTGCGCGACCCTGGCCGATCCGGCCGCGCCGGCGCCGACGGGGCCCGACCTGACGATCGGCCGGCGCACCTGGCGGCGGCGCGGCCAGGGCCTGACCAGCGCCGGCGCGCGCCTGACCGTGGCGGCCGTCGCCGACGCCCGGGGCGCCACCGCACCCCGGTGGCGCGAGGCCCTGCGCGAGGCCGACGTCGACGTCGTGCTGACGCTGGGCGGCATGGGCACGACCGAGGCCGAGCTCAGCGCCAGCCTGGGCGCGCTGGTCGATCCGGCCTGGCTGACCGTGGCGATCCCGGGCTCGGCCGAGGCCTGGCCGGCCCATCGCGCGGCGGTCGCCGCGCTGGCCGCCGCCGGCGCGGCGATCGTCGACGGCGGCGCGGTGCGGATCATCGATGGCGGCGGGGCGGTGATCGCCACCCTGCCCGGCGAGCCCTCCCCGGCCCGGCTCGCGGCGGCGACCGAGGGCTGCGTCCACGACGACGCCGACGTGGCCGCGATCGTCGCGGCGCTGCGCGCCGGCGCCGCCGACCGACCGACCGTCCTCGCCAGCCCGCGCGCGCCGCAGCTCGGCCTCGGCCCGCGCACCGGCGACGGCGTCAACGCCGGCGATCCCGCCCTCGCCGCCGCGGTCGTCGAGCTGACCGCGGTGATCCACGCGCCGCTGGCACCGGCGCCGACCGCCAGCGATCGCCGCGGCGAGGGCGTCGCCACGATCGCCGCCGGGTCGCTCGACCCGGTGCCGCGGTTCGAGGCCGACGGCCGCCGCTGGCCGACCTCGGTCACCGCCGTCACCATCGAGGGCCGCCAGCTGCGCTGGCGCGCGGTCACGCTCGACGATCGCTGACACGCGCGGCCACCCCGGCGCTGGATCGTCCCGGCATCGGTGGTACGGTGGCGCCGGTGTCGACGCCGGCGCCTCGCCATTTCTGCCCGCGGTGCCGCGCCAGCTACCCGGCGCCGCAGGCGTTCTGCTCCGAGTGCGGCACCGACATGCTGCGGGTGTCCGCGATCGACCTGGCGTCGGCGCGCGACGCGGCGCTGGGCGAGACCCGGCGCGTCGACGCCCCGCACGTGACCCGGGCCGATCGCCGGATCAACGCCTCGAACCAGGCGTGGCTGGGCACGATCGTCGACGGGCGCTACCGCGTGCTCGAGGTCATCGGCCGCGGCGGCATGGGCGTGGTCTACAAGGTCGAGCACGTCCGCATGGGCAAGATCGCGGCGATGAAGGTGCTGCACCGCGATCTGGCCGACGACCCCGACGTGGTCCAGCGGTTCGAGCGCGAGGCCGCGGCGGTGTCCCGGCTGCAGCACCCCAACGCGGTCCAGGTGTTCGACTTCGGCGCGGCCCAGGGCGCCCTGTACCTCATCATGGAGTACGTGCGCGGCCAGGATCTGGGCAGCGTGGTCGACCGCGACGGGCCGCTGCCGTTCGCCCGGGTCGCCCCGCTCGTGACCCAGATCCTCGGCGCGCTGACCGAGGCCCACGAGCTCGGCATCGTCCACCGCGATCTCAAGCCCGACAACGTGCTCGTGACCCGCACCACCGGCGGCCGCGACTTCGCCAAGGTGCTCGACTTCGGCCTGGCCAAGCTGGCCCACGCCGGCGCGCCCGACGTCAGCGATCAGGGCCAGATCGTCGGCACGCCGTACTTCATGGCGCCAGAGCAGATCCGCGGCGACGACGTCGACGCCCGCACCGACGTCTACGCGATGGGCGCGCTGATGTACCGGCTGGTGACCGGCACGTACGTCTTCACCGCGGCGACCGCGGTCGGCGTCCTGACCAAGCACCTCACCGCCGAGGTCGAGCCGCCGTCGCGGCGGGCGCCGGACGCGGGGATCGCGCCCGAGCTCGACGACCTGATCCTCCGGGCGCTGGCCAAGGATCCGGCCGCGCGGTGGGCGTCGGCGACCGCGATGGCGGCGGCGATCGACGAGGCCTACGGCCTCCTGGTCGGGGATCGCGCGAGCCTGGCCGCGTCGCGGGCCCTGCCGGGCTCGAGCCGCCCGCGGGCCCGGGCCCTGACCGAGGACGATGAGCCGCTGTCGGAGCTGCGCCTGCGCCGCTCCGATCTCGACCGCTACGAGCGCTCGCTCCGCCGGGGCCGCTGGCTGGCGGTGGTCGCGGTGCTGGCGGTGCTGGCGGCCCTGGCGGCCGGCGCGGCGTGGTGGTTCATGTGGCGGACCGCGGCGCCGGTCCGCGCCGAGCGCGAGCCCAACGACACCCCCGCGCAGGCCAACCGCATCGCCGTCGACACCACCGTCACCGGCCTGCTCGGGCGACGGCGCTCCCCGTCGGAGCCGGACGTCGACGTGTACCGGCTGCCGCGCCGGGGCCCGGGCGCGCTGACGATCGCGCTGACCGCCGTGCCGAACATCGACGTGACGCTGACCGTGCGCGACGGCGCCGGGCTGATCGTGGCCAGCGCCGACGAGCAGGCGGTCGGCGGCGACGAGCACCTGTACGCGCGCCGGGTCACCGGCCCGGTGACGATCGAGGTCGGCCAGGCCATGACCACGGCGCTGCCGATCGAGAACGTGTCCGATCGCTACCGGCTCGACGTGCGGGTCGCGCCGGACGATCCGGCGTGGGAGCGCGAGCCCAACGGCGACCGCAGCGACGCGGCCGCGGTCGCGCCGTCGGCGACCGTGCGCGGCCGGCTCGAGGCCCGCACCGACGTCGACGCCCTGCGCTGGACCGGCCCCGCGGGCCCGGTGGTCGTCGAGGTCGCGGCGCCCGACGAGCTGCCGCTGTCGTGGCGAGGTCCCGACGGCACCGACCGCGCGCCGGGCCGGGCGACGATGACCCTGGCGACGGACGACGTGATCACGCTGCGCCGCCGCGACCGCGACGCCGCCAAGGGGCCGCTGCCCGGGGCCGAGGCGACCTGGGCGGTGACGATGATCCCGGCGCCGTGATCGCGGCGCCGCGCTGATCGCGCCGCCGTGCCCCACGCCGGCGGCGGCGGTCACGCGGTCACGCGGTCAGTCCGTCGCGTCAGGCGGTCACGGTCATGTCGGCGGTCAGCGCGTCGAGCAGGGCGTCGAGCCCGGCGTCGCGCTCGACGAAGCGGTGCACCAGCGGCGAGGTCGGCGCCGGCCCGTCGAAGGCCCCGCGCACGATCCGGCGCGTCGCCGGTTGCATCCGCCGGGCCGCGCCGAGCACGTCGTGCCAGCGCTCGTCGGCGACGTCGTGCTCGGCGATGACCGCGTCGAGGTGGACGCCGCGCAGCGCCTCGACGGTGCTGTCGAGGTCGGTCGCGAACTGCACGTCCCAGCCGCTGGTCACGTACAGCGCCAGGGCGCCGCGCTGCCGCCGCTCGTCGCCGACCACCAGCACCCGCAGCCGTCGCGCCGGCTTGTCGGGCGCGCTCGACGCGTGGGCCAGCACCGCGACCATCAGCTTCCAGTCGTCGGGCGGCGCGTGCAGGCGGATGCCGAGGCCGGGGTTGACGCCAGTCAGGGCCCGGCTGACCTCACCCAGGATCTCGATCGGCGCGCCCCGCGTGCGATCGAAGATGTGGATGTGGACCTGGGTGCCGAGCTCGAGCGGCGTGACCGTGTCGAGGAAGCACCCCACCGACGACACGTCCCGGGTCTGGCACACGAACAGCTCGCCCGCGACCGGCTGGACGGTCGCCGCGAGCTGGGCCCGGATGCGCACGGCACGTCGAGACACTGACGCGCGATCATAACACCGCGGCGCAGCCAAGTCAGCGGGCGTCCACCGTCCGGTGGTACGCTCGGCGAGCGTGCCCGTCGAGCTTGGGTTCCACCTCACGGCGATCCCGTTCGCGGTGCTCGCCGTCGGGCTCGCCGCCATGGCGGCGGTCCCGGCGGTGGTCCGCGGCGACCCGGTCGTGCGGCTGGGCTTCGTGATGATCGCCCTGTGCGCGCTGCCGTGGGCGGCCGCGACCACGCTGGTCGCCTGCGCCGACGACCCGCGGCCGATGCTGCCGTTGATGCGGGCCTCGTTCGCGCCCCTGCCGCTGGTCGGCGCCGGGCTGCTCATGGTCATGCTGGGCGTGGCCGGGCGCGTCGACGATCACCGGCGCGTGCTGGTCGCCTCGATCTTGATCAACGCCGGGCTGATGCTCTTGTGCGCGGCCTCCGCGACGGTCATCCCGTCGATGCAGCTCACGCGCTGGGGCCTGTGGTACCCGCGCGCTGGCGCGCTCTACGGCCTGTTCATCGCGTCGATCCCGATCTGCGTCGTCTACGGCGCGTGGGCCACGCGCGGCGGACCACTGCCCGGCGCCGGCGCGCGGCGGGCGATGCTCGCGGTCGGCGCGCTGGCCGTGCTGGCGGTCGGCGACGTGCTGCTGATGTACGGGGTGTTCGGCGTGTACCCGATGTCGTGGCTGCCGAGCCTGGTCGCGGTCGTCGTGTCGCTGCACGCCATGCTCGCGCGCGACGTCCTGCGCAGCCGCGGCTCGAGCGCGGCGCGTTGGTCGAGGCCGCCCTCGCCGCCGCGGCGCTGCTCGCGCTCGGCGGGCTCGCGGCCGCCACCCGGGCGCCGGCGATCCTGGCGGTCGCGACCGGGCTCGCCACCGCGGCGATGGTCGCCGTCGGGCGCACCGCGAGCCTGGCCGAGGTGGCGACGGCGCCAGCCCGCGACCGCGCGCTCGAGGCGTTGATCGACGCGCTCGAGTTCGCCGAGAGCGACCACGAGATCGGCGCGACCGTGCGCGCGCAGCTGGGGCGGGCCGGCCCGCTGGCCGACGTCCGGATCTGGCTCGGCGACGACGCGCTGCGCCCCGCCGGCGATCGCACCGGCCCGGAGCTGGCGGTCCCAGCCGAGGTGCGCGCGTTCCTGCTCCGCCTCGATCGCCCCATCCCGATCGGCGATCTCGCGACCGAGCGCCTCGGCCGGCTGCGCCCGCCGCTGCTGGCCTGGGCCGGCGCGATCGGCGCCGACGTGCTGGTGCCGCTGTGCGAGCGCGACCAGCTGATCGGGCTCGTGGTCGGCAACCTGACCGGCGGCCGCGCGCTGCGCGATCTCGAGCGCCGCCAGCTCGCCGAGGGCGCGCGCGCGATCGCCCGGGCCCACACCGTCACCAGCCTGCGCCGGGGGATCGAGGCCCGCGCGTCGCTGTCGCGCGAGGTCGAGCTGGCCGACGTCGTGCGCCAGGCCCGCACCAGCGGCGGCCGCCGGATGGTCGCCGGCGTCGAGGTCGCGATCGCCTACCATCCGGCCGCGCACGTCGCCGGCGACCTGTGGTTCACCGGCGAGCTGGCCGACGGCCGCGCGTTCGTGCTGATCGGCGACGTCACCGGCCGCGGCACGCCGGCGGCGCTGGTGTCGGCCGCGGTGATCGGCGCGTGCCAGAGCGCGACCGGCCTGGCCGACGCGACCGCGACGCCGGCCTCGGTGCTCACCCACCTCCACCAGGTCGTGCGCGCGATCGACGGCGGCCGGCACCGGGTCACCGCGACCGCGCTGATGATCGAGCGCGCCCAGGGCGACGCGCCCGGCCGGGTCAGCCTGGCGATCGCCGGCCACCGCGGCGGCTACCTGGCGCGGGCCTCCGGGGCCGGCGACGCGATCGAGCTGGTGCCGCTGGTCGGGCGCGGCGCGCCGCTGGGCGAGCCCGAGTGGCGCACCTCCGAGCTCGCCCACGACCTCGCGCCTGGCGACACCATCGTGGTCGTCAGCGACGGCGTCACCGCGGCCCGCAACCGCGCCGGGGCCGCGTGGGGCGAGCGTCGGCTGCAGCGGACGCTGCGCGGCGCCAGCGGCGGCGTCGCCCTGGCCGAGGTCACGCTCGCCGCGCTCGATGATCACGTCGGCGACAACCGCCTCGACGACGACGTCCTGGTGGTCGCGGTCGCGCCGTGACCCGAGTTCCAGCGGGCCCGGGGGCGCTCAGGCGTCGTCGCGCTTGAGCCTCAGGCCGGCTGGCAGCGTGTCGCCCATGACGACGCGCTCCTCGCGGGCCTCGAGCGCGACCACCTGCTCGATCAGGATCGCGCCGCGCTCGCCCCCGGGCATCGCCCGCACCGCCGCGGCCGCCCGCGCGCGCAAGGGCTCGTCGAGATCGCGCGCGCGATCGTCGGTGCGTCGCGCCAGCTGCGCGATCGCGAACGCGGCCTTGTCGGGCTCGGGCCAGTCCCAGCCCAGGAGCGTGGTGAGCCAGGCCGCGGCCTTGCTCGCCGGGACGACGGTGTTGAGCGGACCGTACAGCGGCACGCGCGCGCCGATGCGGCCCAGCGCCCAGACCAGCACCCCGTCCTCGCGGCCCTTGCGCGTGTCCATCCGCCGCATCAGCTCGTCGCCGAGCTTGAGCTTGTGCGCCACCGGGATGCGCTCGAGGCTGGCGACCGCACGCCACATCTCGCCCAGCTCCTGGCGCGACGCCTTCACCTCGGCCAGCTTCTTGTTCTGGAGCGCGTTGGGCAGGAGCAGCTTGGCCAGGCGGTCGTAGATCTGCTCCTGCTGGCCGCTGGTCATCCCGCCGCTGACCCGGCGCCACAGGATCCACCAGGCCAGGCGCGACGCCTCGGTCTTGCCGAACACCAGGCCCTCGTTGAACACGCCCCAGACCTGCTTGATGCGCCAGGCGTCGAGCGGCGCGCCGGTGCCGGGCCGCAGGCACGACCCGGCCAGCCCCAGCCAGCGCTGCTCGTGGTCGGCCGAGCGCTTGCGCGCGTCGGGCACGTCGATGAGCGCGTCGAACAGCCCGCGCGCGGTCGTGGCCGACCACTCGTCGCGCCGGGCCTCGAGCAGGTCCTCGAGCTCGCGCACCAGCGGCGCGAGCAGGGCGCTGTCGCCGGTGAACGCCGCCTGGGTCCGGGCCCGGGCCTCGCCCAGCCGCGGGTGCGCGACCGGCAGCTCGTCGTCCCCCGTGGCGGCCGCGGCGCCGCCGGCGCGCATGTCGAAGGCCAGGCGCCACCGGCCCGGGCGATCACTG
This sequence comes from Myxococcales bacterium, assembly GCA_016717005.1. Taxonomy (NCBI): domain Bacteria; kingdom Pseudomonadati; phylum Myxococcota; class Myxococcia; order Myxococcales; species Myxococcales bacterium. Next base: position 300,511 of record JADJUF010000014.1, read on the forward strand.
CGGGCGCGCTCGACGCACCACACCTCGACCGCGCCCAGCTCGGTGATCGCGATCTGCAGGCGCACGTCGACCGAGCTGCGGCCGGGCGCCCGCAGCACCGTGACGATCGGCGGCAGCTCGAGCAGGTCGCTGCCGTCCTCGAGCGTCTCGGCCCGGCCGTCGCCGATCGGCACCAGCGCCCCGGCCGCGTCGGCGCGGGAGCTCGACGAGTACAGCTTGAACCGCACCGGGCGGTTGGTGACCAGGGTGAAGTCGCGATCGAGCTCGGCCGCGCTGCCCTCGTCGAGCCCCTTGGGCGCGAGGCACACCGCCGTCGCGGCGTCACCGCCGTCGACGCCCAGGTAGAACGCGCGCGGGGTGCCGCCGCGGATGCGGGCCGCGAGGCCGCGCCGCACGAGGCCGTAGTGCGCGGCGCCGACCGCCACCGCCAGCTCGGGCGCGTCGGCGGTCAGCTCGCGGGGGCGCACGCCGTCGCCGCGCCAGGCCGCCAGCTGGTCGAGGACCCGCGCGCGGAGCACCGCCGGCGTCATCGCGCCGCCGTTGAACAGCACCGCGTCGACGCGGCCGCCGCCGTGGCGGGCCAGGAAGCCGGCCAGGTGGCGGGTGATCGCCGGATCGCTGGCGTAGGGCAGCCCCAGCTCCTGGAGGCCGCCGCGGCCGCGGGTGGGCGTGGCCGTCGCCGGCACCACCGGGAAGAAGCCCTCGAGCAAGACCGCGTCGAGCTCGGCCCGGGTCACGCGATCGCGCAGGGTGCCGGCGATCAGTCGGCTGCCGCGCGCGGCCACGGTGATCGGCACCTCGTCGAGCGGCGCCTCGGCCAGGAGCGCCTCCTTGGCCAGCCGACACGCGTGGACCAGGCCGTGCCACTGCAGCGCGTCGAGGCGCTTGCCGCCGGCGGCGGTCAGGCGCTGCTCGACCAGCTTGGCCAGGGTCAGATCGACGTTGTCGCCGCCCAGGAGCAGGTGGTCGCCGACCGCGACCCGGGCGAAGCCGCCGTCGGCGTCGACGCTGATCAGCGTGAAGTCCGAGGTGCCGCCGCCGACGTCGAACACCAGCACCCGGTCGCCCGGGGTCAGCGCCCGGGCCGCGCTGCGGTGGCCGTCGACCCAGGCGTAGAACGCGGCCTGGGGCTCCTCGAGCAGCACCACCGCGGTCAGCCCGGCCTTGCCGGCGGCCTCGACCGTCAGCTCGCGGGCGGCCTCGTCGAACGACGCCGGGCAGGTCACGACCACGTCCTGCTCGACGAACGGCGTCGCCGGCCCGAAGGCGTGATCCCAGGCGTCGCGCAGGTGCGCCAGGACCTGGGCCTGGGCCGCCACCGGCGACCGCCGCGGGCCGTCCTCGCCGCCCCAGGGCAGGATCTCGGCCCGGCGATCGACCCCGGCGTGGCACAGCCACGACTTGGCCGAGGCGATCATGCGCTGCGGGTTGCGCGCGCCCTGGGAGCGGGCCAGCTCGCCGACGACCTCGCGGCCGCCGGCGCCGACGGGGCGCCACGGCAGGGCGGTCTCGGCCGGCGCCAGATCGTGCTCCCCGGGCAGGTACACGAACGACGGCAGCTGGCGACGCGGTCCGGTCTCGCCGGGCGCGACCAGCTGTGGCACCTCGAACACGCGGACCCGGGGATCGGCCGCGGCGGTGTCGACGTACGCCACCGCCGTGTTGGTGGTGCCGAGATCGATGCCGATCAGAAAGCGGGCAGGCATCCCCGCGGATTTACTCGACGTGGCCCGGCGGCGCCAGCGCGACGGAGGCAGAAGTGCACCCGCGCCGGCCGGATCCGGGGCGTGGATCCGCCGGCTCGACGGCGCGAGGATCCCGACCGGCGGGGTCGCGCCATCGGGATCCGGCGGCTCGCCTCGCCCGCGATCGCGGCGCGCGCCGATGAACGCGGCGCGCCGGCGATGAACGCGGCGCGCGCGGATCGCGGCGCGCCGGCGGATCGCGGCGCGCGCGATCACTTCGCCAGCATCTTTTTTTCCGAGCAGTCAACGCTACATCGGAGTTTTCGAAAGATCGCGTTTGACATTCTCGCGGCCGAGGACTAGATACAATTCATTCGTCGCGCGAGCCTCTGGGTGACCGCGGCCGGCTGAGACAGAGCAGGGACGGGCGGGGACGAGAGTTCGAAAGAATTTTGGAACGGATCGCTCGGTCGGACGTCACAACGGCAAGCAACCAGCCTCAATCAAGAAACACACAAAGCCCACACGCCATGTTCACCCAACTCGCACATACCTCGCAGTCCTCGGCCAAGCCGTGGTGCGGGTATTCGAAGCCAGTCGCGATGCCGTTCGGCAACGCGATCGTGGGCACCTCCTTCTTGGGGTGTCTGCTGGCCAGCGAGATCGGTGAAGGCTCCAAGCGCACGTCGCGCGCCCCCTCGATCACCCTCGGTACCAGCGATCGGCCGCCCGGAGCCCTGACGTAGCTCGTCTTCCTCGACGACTACTCAAGGGCCACCCGGGCGAACCCCAGGTGGCCCTTTCTGCGTCTGCGCGCGCTGAACCTCCCGGCGCGCGCCCCACGGAGCGATAGCTCGTTATGGAAGGCGAAGTGGCCCGTAAAGCCACCGTGCGTCGCACCCGCCAGGTTCGATTCCTGGACGCTCCACGTTCACGTTGGGAGGCCTGTCGCCAGGCCTCACCCCGATGGGTCACGCCCCATCGGGGCCCCCTCCAAGACGCGAGACTCCCGTCCTCGAACACTGTCGTCGCCTGTCGCCAGGCCTCCCCCCGATGGGTCACGCCCCATCGGGCCCCTCCAAGACTCGAGACTCCCGACCTCGACCACCGTCGCCAGGCGTCTCCCCTCGACGACGATACCCACTCTTGCTCGCCGGCCCGCCGGCGACGACGCGCACAGCACTCGAGTCTACCGGACTCGTCTAATCGGCAAGACAGGCGGCTCTGACCCGCAAGACTCCAGGTTCGACTCCTGGGTCCGGTACTGCTGCGTCCTCGCCGGGACGCGGTCACGCCCAAGGTGTGCCCGCCCTCGACGGACGACGCGCTCGCTCCCTGACAATTGAAGAGACAACGACGTGGGCGCCTCGCACGGCGCCCAGCAACAGGCACCACCGCCACCAACGGTGGTGTCCGCCGGCCCGCCGCGATTCCCGATCTCGGCGTGCCGGCACTCTCCCACTCTTGCGTAGTTGGTCTGCGCGCCTGGCTGAAGCCCAGGAGGTTCTGGTTCGATCCCAGAGGGTGGGGCGGCGTCCATCGAGACGCGCATTTCGGGCTGGTAGCAAATGGTGGCTTTGCAGCGGTCTCTTAAACCGTCCAGACGTGGGTTCGACTCCCACCCGGCCCACGCTCGCGAGTGTCGCGACGCGACGTTCCTCGACCGAACGTCGCGACGACTCGTCAGGTAGGCCGGTGCTCGGTCCGAGGCCTCGTGATCCCGTGATCACGGCGCATCCGCCGAGCACCGGCACCACCGCCGCAGGTGAAGTGTTGTGGTGACACACTGGCGTGCCAAGCCAGGATCGCCGGGTTCGATTCCCGCCACCTGCTCGATCGATATCGTGGCTCTGATGTAACAGCAGCAGCGCAGGCTTCCACCCTGTGCGTGCGGGTGCAAATCCCGCGAGCCACTCCACGCGCCACCGCGGGCCGAACGGCCGAGGGTTATCCCATCCAGATTCCCCCTCGGACGGTTCACTCGCCTGCACCTTTCTCGAGCGCGCGCCCGCGGGCGTCGCCTCGCACACCGCGCGGGCCGCTGGCCGAGGGTTATCTGAAAACTCTCCCTCGGCTGTCCCCTCGCCCGCCGGCCCCACCCTGCTCGTCGGCGCGCGCGCCGTCACCGCCAGTCGCTCCTCGATGGGTCGAGGCGCCGCCCCGTAAGCGGATGTCCGGAGTTCGATTCTCCCGTCTGGCTCCCACCGTAACTGTGTCCATCCACTCACTGCCCGCGCGCCGGGCCGGAGGTTCGCCATGTTCAAGTTCACCAAGCACTTCTCCACCACGGCCACGTCGCAGGCCCAGGCGATCCCCGGTACCAACCAGGTCGCCAACTCCGCGGGCGGCTACACCTGGGCCGTCGACGACTGGGTCCGGCTCGACCGGTTCCTGATCCTCGGCAGCGAGGGCGGCACCTTCTACATCCGGGAGCCCAAGCTCACCGCCGACAACGCGACCGCGGTCGCGCGCTGCATCGCCGCCGACGGCGCCCGGGTCGTGACCCGGCTGGTCGAGATCTCGACCGCCGGCCGCGCGCCCAAGACCGACCCGACGATCTTCGCGCTCGCCATGTGCGCGAAGCTCGGCGACGAGGCGACCCGCAAGGCCGCCTACGCCGCGCTGCCGGTCATCTGCCGCACGGGCACCCACCTGATGCACTTCGCCGAGTACGCCCAGGGCTTCGGCGGCTGGGGTCGCGGCATGCGCAAGGCGGTCGCCGCCTGGTTCAACGACAAGCCGGCGCGCGACCTCGCGTACCAGCTGGTCAAGTACGGCAGCCGGGACGGCTGGTCGACGCGGGACCTCCTGCGGCTGGCCCACCCGCGCGCGGCGTCGCCGTCGCACGATCGGCTGTTCGCGTGGGTGACCTCGGGCGCGATCTCGGACGAGGCCAAGGCCGACGAGGCCCTGGGCCTGCTGACCGCGGTCGACGAGCTCAAGCGCTGCGACCGGGTCACCGGCGCCGCGGCGCTGGTGCGCGCGCACCGGATCCCGCGCGAGGCGGTGCCGACCACCTGGCTGACCTTCGCCGAGATCTGGGACGCGCTCCTGGCCGACATGCCCATGACGGCCATGATCCGCAACCTCGCGACCATGACGCGGGTCGGGCTGATCAAGCCCGGCAGCGACGCGGCCCGCACGGTGGCGGCGCGGCTCGGGGACGGCGCTCGCCTGCACAAGGCGCGCGTCCACCCGATCGCGGCGCTCGCGGCCCTGACCACGTACAAGAGCGGTCACGGCGCGCGCGGCGGCGGCACCTGGACCCCGGTGGGGACGGTCGTCGATGCCCTCGACGGCGCGTTCTACCAGGCGTTCAAGGCGGTCGAGCCGAGCGGCAAGCGCACGATCCTGGCGCTCGACGTGTCGGGCTCGATGAGCTCGGGCGTGATCGCCGGGGTGCCCGGCGTGACGCCGCGGATCGGCAGCGCCGCGATGGCGCTGGTGACCGCCGCGACCGAGCGTGACCACCACTTCGTCGCCTTCACCGCGGCGGCCGGCGGTGGCCACGGCGGCAAGTGGGGCGGCGGCGAGCCGGGCCTGCGCCCGCTCGCGATCTCGCCGCGGCAGCGGCTCGACGACGTCTGCAAGGCCGTCAGCGACCTGCCGTTCGGTGGCACCGACTGCGCGCTGCCCATGATCTGGGCCGAGCGCAACCGCGTGGATGTCGACACGTTCGTCATCTACACGGACAGCGAGACGTGGGCCGGGAGCGTGCACCCGGCGCAGGCGATCCGCGCGTACCGTCAGGCGCGTGGCATCGCGGCGAAGGTGGTGGTGGTGGGGATGACCTCGAACGGGTTCAGCATCGCTGACCCGGGCGATGCCGGCATGCTCGACGTGGTCGGTTTCGACACGGCGACGCCGGCGGTCATCAGCGACTACGCGCGCGCCTGATCGGCGACGATCAGCCGGCGCGGAGCCGCACAACACGCATGCGCCGGTGGCGATCCAGCCGCCACCGGCGATCTGGGCCTGAAGCTCAACGGTCGAGCGTCCGGTTGTTAACCGGCGGGTTGCGGGTTCGAGTCCCGCCGGGCCCTCTGTGCTCCTGGAAGGGGTCTTCGCAGGCCCCCCCCCGGGTCGCGCACCGGCGGGGGCCGCCCCCCGCGGGGGGGGGGGCGGCGCCGGCCCCGGCCGGGCCGGCCGGGGGGCCCCCCCTCGACGTCGCCACGGCGACGTCGTCTTTGCGCCTGTCGGACAATGGTCAGTCCTCCGGTCCCTCAAACCGGCTACGGTGGGTTCGATTCCCCCCAGGCGCGCGACGAGCTGCGCGCGAGCGCCGCCCGTTCGGGCCGTGAGACGTTGGTTACCGTAACTATAACGGGCCTAAGGTAGCGACACTCGGGCGACCGAGTCAGCGAAGCGCCGGGCGCACCTCCTCGAAGGTGGCCGGTGCGTGTCAACGGCCGGCGGGGCCAACCCCGCCGGTGCGGACGCCACCGACGTCGAGATCCTCGCCGCGCCTCACCGCGCGGCGACGTTCGCCCGATCCACGTACTCCGGTCGTTGGCCGACCGCGTACAACTTGCCACCGTCCCGAGGATGGGACACGACGCTACGAACGTCGCTGACGAAGGTTCGAGTCCTTCCGGTGGTACCACGCGCGCATCCGGCGAACGGAGCGCGACGTCACTTGCACTGCACCGGCTGGCGCCGGGCTGGGCCTCCAAAACCCACGACGCAGGGTTCGATTCCCTGGCGGTGTGCCGAGCGCCGATTTCGGCGCGTCTCCGCGACACTGTGCAGCGGCCTCGGGCGAGGACGCGCGGCTCATAACCGCGTCGGTGAGGGTTCGAGTCCCTCCGCTGCGACCCTCGGGGTGCCCATCTGTACCACCCTCGCCCGGCGACGGGCCGCACATGGATGGTTACTGGTTCCCATTGGTTCGACTCCAATCACCCCGACCAGCGCGCCACTCGGCCGCCTCACGCAGACGTCGTCTAACGGCAGGACACTTCCCGTCTCACGCCCCTCGCCCGTCACCGGGCCGCTGCGAGATGGTTCTTGATCAGGGATCAAGTGATGCTGGTTCGACTCCAGCCGTCTGTACGGATCGATACTTCGCGGGTGTAGCTCAACGGTAGAGCAGTTCCGTCCGTCACCCCTTGCCCGCCCTCGGGCGGGCCGACGCATGGATGGTTATTGACCTTGTAAATCAACTGGATGCCGGTTCGAGTCCGGCCACCTGCACGACTCGTTACGCGCCAACCGCTGCCCGCGGGCCCGGTCCACCAGGCCGGGCTCGCGGGCGGACGGCGCGCCTCTCCAGGGGTGTAGTTCAGTAGTGAGAACGCACGGTCGGGGACCGTGAGGCCGTCGGTGCGATTCCGGCCACCCCTACGACGCGCCGCCTCGGTGGCGCACCACGCAGATGTAGCTCAGCGGTAGAGCACGATAAAACCCGTCTCACGCCCCTCGCCCGCGGTCCGCCGCGGGCCGCAGCGGGATGGTTATAGCCTTCCAAGCTCGTGGCCGCCGGTTCGAATCCGGCCATCTGCTCGATTCCAGGGGTGTAGTTCCAGCAGCCAGAACGCGTGGTCCGGGACCACGAGGCCGTCGGTGCAATTCCGACCACCCCTACAACGCGCCAACCGCCGCCCGCGGGCCGAGCCACCGGTCCGGCTCGCGGGTGGACGGCGCGCCTGTCCCGCCTGTAGCTCAACAGCAGAGCACTCGGCCGATAACCGAGCGACGGAGGTGCGATTCCTCCCAGGCGGACCGTGATCGATGCCGAAGTCGTCGAGGCGCGAGGCCGTGAACCTCGTCTCCAGCGGGTGCGAGTCCCGTCGATCACTCCCGGGGTGTATTTCAATAGAAGATTGCGCGGTTCGGGACCGCGTGGCTGCAGGTGCAAGTCCTGCCACCCCGACTCCCCTGGCCCACCAACCGGATCGGCGCCTCGTTGCGTCCTTCGCCCCAGCGCGCCGGCCCCCCGGCACGCCTGGGCCGCTGGAGGAGGCTCAACGAGCGCGCGGTTCGGGATCGCGAGTGCATGGCGATCCGGTTGGTGGTGCCCCAGGCCCTTTTCGTCCTCGTAGACCAACGGCAGGAGTCACCGGGCTCAGAATCCGGGCAGTGTGAGTTCGAATCTCACCGAGGACACGTTTTGCCTTCGTAGACCAACCGGCAGAGTCGGCGAGCTCAAGCCTCGTCCCGTGCGGGTTCGAATCCCGCCGAAGGCACGGTCACGATCACGTTTGTCATGCCGCCGTAGACCAACTGGCAGAGTCGATGGCTCGAGAAGTCATACCGTGGAGGTTCGAATCCTCTCGGCGGCACGAACTTGCCCACACGACGTGGGCCGATGGCGCGCGGCGGCCGGACCGCGCGTGATCTCAGCGCACCCGGTGAAAGGAAACGATCCGCACATGAGTCAGGTGGCGACGCGAACTCTGCTCCTGTCGCAGGGCTTCGAGCCGATCAAGGTCATCTCGTGGCAGCGCGCCCTCACGCTGCTCACCCTCGGCAAGGTCGAGGTCATCGAGGAGTACGACGCCGAGGTCAAGACGGTGTCGTTCGTCATCAAGGCCCCGGCGGTCGTGCGCCTCCTGCGCGCGTTCCGGCGGCACGCCAAGCCGGTGAAGTTCTCGCGCGTGAACATCTACGCGCGTGACGGCTACCGCTGCCAGTACTGCGGCGTGCGCTGCACGCTGGCCGAGCTCACCTACGACCACGTGATCCCGCGCGCCCGTGGCGGCCGCACCACGTGGGAGAACATCGTCACCTGCTGCTACCCGTGCAACGGCGCCAAGGGCAACCGGACGCCGCGGGAGGCCGGCCTCGAGCTGCGCAAGCAGCCGGCCCGGCCGACCTGGGTGCCGGCGGTGACGATCCGGGTGAGCACGCGCTCGGTGCCCGAGGCCTGGCGCGACTACCTGTACTGGACCGGCGAGATCGACGCCGATCCGGCGGCGGCGTGACCTGCCGCCGGTGGGACGAGCTGCGGCCGGGTCGGCGGTTGATGCACCGCCGACCGCGACCGCCCAGCGGGGGCCACGCCCCGCTGGATGACTGGAGGGACCAGCCGAGGTGGCGCCGGCACCGGTTTCGAAAACAGGTTGTCACCGAGAGGTGACGTGGGGGTTCGACTCCCCCTCCCTTCGCTGACCGAGGCGACACGACGAGACGAGACGACGACGATGACGACGACGACCCGACCGCGGGGCCACGCCCGCGGTCGATCTGGAGGGACAAGCCGATGTGGCGACGGCGCCGGTCTGGAAGGCCGCGTGAGCACCGCGAGGTGTCTTGGGGGTTCGACTCCCTCTCCCTTCGCTGACCGCGACGAGACGCGACCGCGGGGCCCACGCCCGCGGTCACCTGGAGGGACCAGCCGAGGTGGCGACGGCACCGGCCTTGAAAGCCGCGCGAGCACCGAAGGGTGCCTTGGGGGTTCGACTCCCTCTCCCTTCGCCGACCGAGGCGAGACACGACCGCGACGAGACACGACCGCGACGAGACACGACCGCGGGCGCCGCGCCCACGGTCACCTGGAGGGGCAAGCCGACGTGGCGACGGTGCCGGCCTCGAAGACCGTGTGAGCACCGAAGGGTGCCTTGGGGGTTCGACTCCCCCTCCCTCCGCCCGCCCGCCCGCCACTGCAACGATCTGGAAGGAGTCCGACTGGACGAGGACCACAGCCGCTACCTGTGTGCGCCGTAACACGCGTTGGGGGTTCGAGTCCCCCTCCTTCCGCGATGGAGTCGTAGCTCAAGAGCAGAGTGCCGGTCCGACATGCCGGCGATGAAGGTGCGATTCCTTCCGACTTCACGATTGCGCGCTTGATCGGCGTCGGCCGGTCGACGATCTCGGGGCTGTAGTTCAACAGGCAGAATGCTGGCTCGGCATGTCAGCGACGAGGGTGCGACTCCCTCCAGCTCCACGTGTGTTGCGTCGTTGTCTCTCGGAGCGATCGGCTCGCCGATCGCGCTGCCCCTGGAGGCGTCTGGTGACGCCGGCTCGCTGTCTACGAGCGCGAGACGGGTTCGATTCCCGTCTGGGGCGCCACGCACACTCTGGTCCTGGAAACGTCTGGCGACGTTGGCTCACTGTCTCTGAGCTTCAGGCGGGTTCGATCCCCGTCAGGACCGCGCGCGACCGACATGGTCCTGGAAATGTCTGGCGACGTTGGCTCACTGTCTATGAGCTTCAGGCGGGTTCGATTCCCGTCAGGACCGCGACCGAAATCTATCGGGCTCGTCTTTTCCAAAGGCAGGATGCTGTCCTCGCACGGCAGCGATGGGGGTTCGAGTCCCCCCGAGTCCACGCTCCCGAACCACGCGTCCGTGGCCGAACAGCGAGGCATGCGATTGCAACCCGCAACAACCCGGTGCGACTCCGGGCGGACGCTCGAAACGACGGGATCAGTCACCTGGAGGTGAGGTCGCCCCCACACGGCGGTCGTGGAGAGTTCGATTCTCTCGGTCCCGACGACTTGTGACGTTGACTCTTGAAGCAGTGCTCGCCCATCCGGTGTTCCCGGCCGGACACGCTCCCCTGGTACGGGAGAGAGGAGGGTTCGACTCCCTCGATGGGCTCCACGCGCCCCCGCGCACGGATGCGACCCGGGTCTCCGAAGCCTGGTCTGGTGGTTCGATTCCACCCGGTGGCACCACGCCACGCCCCTACGCCCACGTCGTCCAGCGGTCAGGACGCCGGCTTTTCACCCCGGGGAGACGGGTTCGACTCCCGTCGTGGGTACCACCGGCGCGCCCGCCCTGCGCGCGGCGCGGCCGTGACGGCTGCGCGCTATCACTCGCCGCGGAGCGCGTCGAGGCCCTGCTGGAACTCCTCGAGGTCGGCGCGCTGCCGCTCCCAGCTGGCGATCAGCGCGGCGATCGCCGCGTCGGACGGACGGAACTGGAGGCGGCCGATCGTGACCACGAGCGCCGCGTCGTCGAGCGCGGCGCGGACCTCGGGGTGCAGGTCGTCGGGCAGCGCCAGCGGCCGCGGATCGGCGAGCGCGGCGGCCTCGGGCAAGAGCGCGTCGCCGTGGGCGCGCACGGTCGCCATGGCCAGCACTGGATCGACCTCGGGCGCGAGCAGCGCCGCGACCCCGGGCCGGATGAACCGCCGCAGCGCGGGCGCGCGCAGGTCGACCTCGCCGGCGGCGAGCACCAGCAGCTTGGCCGGGGCCGCGGCGCCGAGCGCGACCGGATCGGCGTGGACCAGGCGGAACGACTCGGCGTGGTCCTCGACCGGATCGAACGCCGCGTAGCCCGTGGCGAGGCCCGCGCCCCCGGGCCGGTAGCTGGTCCCGGCGCCCCGGGGCAAGCCCAGCACCAGGCGCGAGGCCACGATGGCCTGCTCGCCGCTGAAGGACCCGCCGACGTAGCCGTCGGCCCGCGTGTCGTCGTCCTCGGTCCACCCGGTCAGCGACGCCCAGGCCGCGACCCGCACCGACTCCAGCGCATCGCGCAGCAGCACGGCGTGGCCCAGCTCGTGGATCAGCAGATCGGGCAGCGCGACGTCGCCGCCGAGCAGCACCGCCGGGCCGCGCCGCACGATCGCGTCGAGCACCAGCGGCGAGCCCTCGGGCACCACCGCCGGCAGCGTGACGCCGGGCAGCGCTCGAACCCGGGCCACCAGCGCGGCCCAGTCGGCCAGCCCGAGCCCGTCGAGGTAGGTCCGCAGCGCCGCGGGCGAGGGGGGGCCCGAGCGCCAGCGCGGTCCGGCGAAGGTCGCGTCGACGACGTGCAGCTCGTGGCGACCGACCCGGTAGTACGCGAGCGCGGCGTCGCTCATCAGCGCCGCCGCCAGATCGGGGCACTGATCGGCGCACGGGCCGCGCGCGTCGCGCACGATCACCAGCGCGCGGGCGACCGCGCGCGTGGCCGGGCCCAGCCGCGCCAGGGCGTCGCGCAGCGGCACGCAGATGCGCGGCTCGGGCGCGACGTCGATCGCGTCGGTCGCCAGCAGCTCGGCGGCGCAGCCCCGGTCGCGATCGTCGGGCGCGACCGCCGGGTGGGCGCGCCCGTGGCAGCCGAGCAGCGCCACCGCCACCGCCAGGCGCGCGGACCAGGACCAGCCGTGGACGGTCGACATCGTCGGGCGATGGTACCGCCCCGGATCGGCGCTGCCCAGCCGGGCCGGCCGCGCGACGATCGCCGCGCCCCCTGCATCTCGTGGCAAGCTGACCGTGGAGGCCGCATGGGCATCTTCGGCGCGACCCAGCTCCGCTACGACATGTTCGATCTCGCGCGCTCGGCCGAGGAGGCCCGCCGCCTGCACAAGTGCGCCTCGATCTACCACCGCGGCCAGGAGGCGGCGTGGGACGGACGCGCGGTGCTGGCCGAGCTCGTCGCGCGCCACGGCGGCGTCCAGGTCGAGCCCGCGGCCCGGGCCGCGCTCGAGCGGGTGTTCGCGATCATCCTGTGGGGCGAGCTGGCGGCGTGGAAGATCTCCGCGCAGCTCGCGGATCGGCTGGTGCCGCTCGAGGCCAAGCTGGCCGCGACCAGCCAGGCGTTCGACGAGGCCCGGCACTTCTACGTGATGCACGACTACCTGACGGCGCTGGGCTACCAGCCGGGGCCGCTGCCGCGCGCGCCCCAGGCGCTGCTCGAGCTGGTGCTGGGCACCGACGAGCTGGCCGAGAAGCTGATGGGCATGCAGCTCATGATCGAGACGATGGCGCTGGCGCTGTTCCAGGCGGTGCGCGAGCGGGCGATCGAGCCGGTGCTGACCGAGCTGCTCCGCTACTTCGAGCGCGACGAGGCCCGCCACGTCGGCCTCGGCATGCAGTACGTGCCCAGCCTGGTCGCCGAGATGTCGCGCCCGCGCCTGCTGCGGCTGGGCACGTTCCAGGTCCGCCTGATGTTCCTGGCGCTCTCCGAGCTGCGGGTGATGGCGCCCGATCTCGCCACGCTCGGGCTCGACCCGCGGGTGCTGATCGAGAGCACGCGCGCCAAGCAGCTCGCCGCGCTCGGGGTCGCCTACGGCGCCGCGGGCATCACGCTCGATCGCAACCGCAACCCGGCGGCGATGGCGCTCAACGCCGCGGTCGAGCTGTGGTTCCCCGAGACGCCGACGGCGCTGCCGACGCGCGCGCGCCGGGCCTGGAGCGCGTTCTGGCAGGTCCGGCGACCGGGCTCGGTGGCCAGCGCGTTCGCGGCCCACGAGCACACGATCACCACCGCGCGCGGCACGCTCGCTCCCGACGAGCCCAGCTGATCCACGCGTGGCAGCGATCGAGCCCCGCGGTTCAGTTGCCGCGCGGGGCGACGACGGCGTTGACCGCGCCCGCGACGACCTGGGCCATGTCGCGCGTGGTCGTGCGGGCGGCGCCGGCCGAGGTGCCGACGATCCGCTCGACGCTGGCGAGCAGGTCGGCGGCCGCGGCGTCGACGCGCTGGGTCACGCGCCGCGCGACCGCGAAGCCGCTCTTGACCAGCGCCTCGCCGGCGTCGAGCACCGTGATCGCGCTCCGGGCCAGCTCGGTGCGGACGTCGCCGGTCACGCCGAGCGCCGCGGTGGCCGCGAGCTCGCCGCTGTCGACGACCAGCGTCGCGACCGCGGGCACGAAGCCGCGCGGCGCATCGACGACGTCGGTGGTGGTGGTGGTGGTGACGGAGCGCTTGCTGTCTTTGGTTTCGGTGGTCATGACGCACAGTGTCAACACTGACCGCGAGTCAGGCCATGTCCGGAACGTGAACAATACGCCTCAGGAACTGACGCGTATTCGACGACGCCAGTGAACTGGCGACGTTACCGCCGAGCCGGATTCGCGGCGGGATCGCGGCGGGGGCGCGGGATCGCGGTCACGACCCGAGGGCGGCGCGGACCGACGCCACCGCTTGCTCGTCGGTGGGAAAGCCGCCGGTCGCCTGCTTGTCGTAGACGACCGCGCCGTCGACGCGGATCGTGAACTCGCCGCGGCCGCCGCGGACGAGCGTCGCGTCGACATCGAGGTGGCGCTTGAGCTGGGCGGCCGCACGGGTCGCCTTGGCCTGGTAGCCTCACATCGAGCAGTAGTGGATCTCGATCGTCATCGGCTCGACCGTAGCGCCACCCCGCGCTCCCAGCAAGACGACGAGCGTCACCCCAGCGACAGCGCGCGCCGCACCCACGCGGTCTCGAGCGCCTCGAACAGCACGTCGTCCCAGGCCGCCGCCGGCCAGCGGTACGCCGACGCGAACGACAGCCAGCACGCCGGGCCGGACCGGCCGCCGCACACCGCGCCGCCGCCGTCGCCGCCGCGGAACCCCAGCGGCGCCGCCACGACCTCGACCTGGTAGGGATCGTCGAGGAGGTGGACGCCGAACGCGCTCGGCACGTGGTGGCCGACGAAGTGGGTCGCGCGCGGGCGCGGCACGCCGTCGGGCCAGGCGTCGCCCCACCGGAACAACGTGGTGGTGCCGCCGCGGGCCGCGTGCTCCCACTCGTCGTCGGTCGGCAGCCGGAAGCCCTCGGCCGCCACGCGCTCGGCGATCTCGGCCAGCGGATCGTCGCCGAGGTCGTCGACCCAGCCGCCGATCGCGCGCGGCGTCACCTCGAGCAGGAACGGCGCCAGCGTCACGACCCGGGTCGGGGACAGCGACGCGACCAGCTCGTCCGCGAACCGGCCGCCGTCGGCGTCCGCCGCGATGCGTTGCGCCTCGGTCAGGCCGTCGGGGCGCGACCGATCCCAGCCCAGCGCGATCGTGCCGCCCGGGATCAGCGCCAGGTGGACGCCGCCCACGTCGATCAGCGCGACCCGGTGGACCTGGTCGCCCTGGGCGTCGTCCTCGAGCGCGACCAGCGTGCCGCCGACGTGCGCCGCGACCTCGGCGGCGATGATCCGGCGGCGGTGGTCGTCGGTGCGGTCCCAGCTGGCGAGCGACAACGCGGCCTGATCGAGTGTGGCCATGGCCGGGCGATCCTACCGCGTCGGCCCGCGCGCCGGCAGGGCTCGGGCCGCCGCCCCCCGCGGTGAAGCGCCGCGCCGGCCGGGACCCCGACCGCGCGGAAGGGAGTACCGTCTGCCCATGGCCCGCAAGGAAGACGCGCTCGAGTATCACAGCCGCGGTCGCCGCGGAAAGATCGAGGTCGTGCCCTCGAAGCCCCTGGTGAGCCAGGGCGACCTGTCGCTGGCGTACACGCCCGGCGTCGCCGAGCCGTGCCTCGCGATCGCCGCCGACCCCGACGCGTCGTGGGAGTACACCGCGCGCGGCAACCTGGTCGCGGTGATCTCCAACGGCACCGCCGTGCTCGGGCTCGGCGACATCGGCCCCGCCGCCGGCAAGCCGGTGATGGAGGGCAAGGCCTGCCTGTTCAAGAAGTTCGCCGACATCGACGTGTTCGATCTCGAGATCGCCGAGAAGGACGTCGATCGCCTGGTCGACATCATCGCCTCGCTCGAGCCGACCTTCGGCGGCATCAACCTCGAGGACATCAGCGCCCCGGCCTGCTTCGACGTCGAGGAGAAGCTGCGCGCGCGCCTGTCGATCCCGGTGTTCCACGACGATCAGCACGGCACCGCGATCATCTCGGGCGCGGGGTTGCTCAACGCCGCCGAGCTGGCTGGCAAGGAGCTGGCCGACCTGCGGGTGGTGGTGTCGGGCGCGGGCGCCGCGGCGATCGCGTGCGTCGAGTTCTTCGTGTCGCTCGGGGTCACCGCCGCCAACGTCGTGCTGGTCGACTCGCACGGCGTGATCCACGCCGGCCGCGACGACCTCAACCGCCACAAGTCGAAGTTCGCGCGGCCCGACGACGGCCGACGCACGCTGGCCGACGCGCTGGTCGACGCCGACATGTTCCTGGGCCTGTCGGTGGCGAACCTGGTGACGCCGGCGATGGTGCAGTCGATGGCCGCGCGCCCGATCATCTTCGCGATGGCCAACCCCGATCCCGAGATCGGCTACCCCGAGGCGGTGGCGGCCCGCCCCGACGCGCTGGTCGCCACCGGCCGCTCGGACTACCCGAACCAGGTCAACAACGTGCTCGGATTCCCGTACATCTTCCGCGGCGCGCTCGACGTGCGCGCGCGCTCGGTCAGCGAGCCGATGAAGGTCGCGGCGGCGCGGGCGCTGGCGGCGCTGACCAAGGCGCCGGTGCCGGAGTCGGTGGTCGCGGCCTACGGCGGCAAGACCCTGAAGTTCGGCCCCGAGTACTTCATCCCCAAGCCGTTCGATCCGCGGGTGCTGTGGTGGGTGGCGCCGGCCGTGGCCGAGGCGGCGATGGCGTCGGGCGTGGCCCGCCTCACCGTCGACGTCGCCGAGTACCGCGACAAGCTCATGCGGCGCTCGTCCAACGCCGCGTTCTCGATCATGCGCTCGATGAACCGGACCGCGCGCCGCGATCCGCGCCGGATCGTGTTCCCCGAGGCCGGCAACCTGCGGGTGCTGCGCGCGGTCCAGCAGATCCTCGACGAGGAGATCGCGCGGCCGGTGCTGCTCGGGCGCGCCGGAGAGATCGAGGCGCTGTGCGCCGAGGCGTCGCTCGACATCCTCGATCGCGTGACGCTGATCGATCCCAACGCGCCCGAGCACGTCGCCGACGCCGACCGCTACGCGCAGCGGCTGACCGAGCTGCGCGGCCGCAAGGGCGTGACCTTGCCCCAGGCCCGCAGCCTGCTGCGCCAGAGCAACTACTACGGCGTGATGATGCTCGACGCCGGCGACGTCGAGGGCCTCGTCGGCGGCTTCAAGCGCAGCTACCCCGACAGCGTGCGACCGGCGCTGCAGGTCCTGGGGCTGGCGCCCGGCGCCGAGGTCGCGGTCGGCATGTACATGATGATCCTGCAGAACTCGGTGAAGTTCTTCGGCGACACCGTCTTCAACATCGATCCCACCGCCGAGCAGCTGGCCGACATCACCGTGCAGATGGCCGACGCGGTGGCCGGCTTCGGCGTCACGCCCCGGATCGCGATGATCTCGTACTCGAGCTTCGGCTCGGTCCGGCATCCGGACGTCACCCGGGTGCAGCAGGCGCTGGCGATCGCGCGCCGACGCCGGCCCCACCTCGAGATCGACGGCGAGATGCAGCCCGAGATGGCGCTCGACGAGGCCCGCCGGGCCGAGACCTACCCGTTCTCGACGTTGACCCGCAACGCCAACACGCTCGTGTTCGACCGCCTCGCGGCCGGCAACGCCGCCTACCAGGTGCTCGAGTGCCTCGGCGGCGCCGCCGCGGTCGGCCCGATCTTGCTGGGCGTGTCGAAGCCGGTGTCGCTGCTGCAGAACGAGAGCACCGTCGACGACATCGTCAACATGACCGCGTACACGGTCATGCGGGCGCAGACGGTCGAGCGCGACCGGGCCGCCAAGGCGTGACCGGCGGCCGGCGTCACGCCTGCGCGCGGACCGACGACGCGCGCCGCCCGCGCTGATGCGGCCCCAGGCCGCCGCCCGCCCGAGCGGCCGTGCGCCCCCGCGCGTCAGGCCCGCTCGCGCACCGAGTACTCGAGCTTCCAGCGGCCGGCGCCGTCCCGGGCCTTGCACCACAGCTCGAGCGTGCCGACCTCGGTGACGGTGGCGGTCAGCGTGACCGGCACCAGCTCGCCGGCGTGGCGCTCGCCCGCCGCCTCGATCTCCTGCTCGACCGGATCGAGCTCGGCCAGCTCGGCGGCCTCGGGATCGACCAGCGCGCCGACCGGATCGTCCTTCCGGCTCGACGACGCGAAGAACCGAAACGTCGACGGCTCGCCGACCACCAGCCCGAGCTCGTCGTCGGGCAGGTCGGCGCTGGTGCCCTCCTCCATGCCGAACGGGGCCACGCACAGCGCCTTGACCGGCGGCGCGAACCCGGGGATGGCCGGGGCGGCGCCCTCGATGCCGATGTAGTACGAGCGCGCGGTGCCGCCGCGGATGCGCACGCCGCCGCCGCGCCGGACCGCGCCGTAGTGCGCGGCGCCGGTCGCCACCGCCAGATCCAGGTCGCCGCCGTCGAGCTCGCGCGGCGTGCGCCCGTACCACGCGCCGATCACCTCACGGACCCGGGTCCGGATCGCCGCCGCCTTCATGACGCCGCCGTTCCACAGCACCGCGGTCGGCGCGCTGTCGTGGCGATCGAGGAACTCGGCCAGGTGCTTGGTCACCGCCGGATCGGCGGCGTAGGCCAGGCCCAGCTCGCGCAGGCCGCCGGCGCGGCGCCGGGCCGGGCGGGCCTCGGCCGGCACCCGCGGGAAGAACCCGTCGATCAGCAGCGCCCGGGTCGCGTCGCGATCGAGATCGTGGCGGATCGTGCCGCCGATGAGCTTCGAGCCGCGGCCGACCAGCGCCACCGGCACGGTCGCCGGCGCGGCGTCGTCGAGCAGGTCCTCCTTGGCGCGGCGGCACGCGTGGACCAGCCCCCGGGCCTGCAGCCCGTCGAGCTTCTTGCCCTGCGCGGCCAGCGCCCGCTCGGCGGTGGCCGCCAGCGCCAGGTCCATGTTGTCGCCGCCGAGCAGGATGTGATCGCCGACCGCGACCCGCTCGAGCGCCAGCGCGCCGCCGTCGTCGGTGATCTCGATCAGCGTGAAGTCGGTGGTGCCGCCGCCGATGTCGCACACCAGGACCACGTCGCCGGGCACCAGCTTGCTGCGCCAGGCGTCGCCGCTCTGGGCCAGCCAGGCGTAGAACGCGGCCTGCGGCTCCTCGAGCAGGGTCACCCGCGGCAGCTGGGCCTCGCGCGCCGCGACCACGGTCAGCTCGCGCGCGACCGCGTCGAACGAGGCCGGCACGGTCAGCAGCACGTCTTGCTCGGCCAGCGGCGCGTCGGGGTGGGCCGCGTCCCAGACCTCGCGCAGGTGCGCCAGGTAGCGCGCCGACGCGGTGACCGGCGACACCCGCTCGCCGCCCTCGGGCAGGTCGCGATCGGCGCCGCGCCACGGCAGGATCGGCGCGGTGCGATCGACCCCGCCCGACGACAGCCACGACTTGGCGCTGGCGACGAGGCGGTGCGGCAGCTCGGCGCCGCGGCCCTGAGCGAACACGCCGACCGCCGAGGTCGCGTGCGGCGCCCACGGCAGGCTCATCGCCGCGGCCGCGACCTCGTGCTCGGTCGGCAGCAACAGGAACGATGGCAGGGTCGCGCGCGCCGCGACCTCGCCGGGGCCGACCACCTGCGGGATCGGCAGCGTCTGCACCGGCCCGGGCGCGGTCGTGTCGACGTAGGCCAGCGCGCAGTTCGTGGTGCCGAGATCGATCCCGACGACGAAGCGGCTCACGAGACCTCGACCTCGGCCGGGGCCACGATCGCGCGATCGACGCCGTCGGCGAGCGTGGGCAGCGCGGCCTTGGCGGCGCGCCAGCCGTGGTGACGCAGCGCGCCCGCGAACGGCGGCTCGCCCTTGGCCTCGCCGATGATGCGGACCTCGGCCGGATCGAAGCCCTTGGGCACGGTGACCTTGGCGTCGTCGGCGCCGGGCAGCACCGGCTCGAGCGTGAAGTACTGGTCGAGCACGCCCTTGCACCCGCGGTGGACGTCGCGCGCGGCGGCGCCGATGTCGGCGTCGGTGAAGCCGTCGAGCGGCTCGCGCAGGAAGTCGATCAGGCGGCCGTCGCGCTGCAGCAGCGCCAGGAGCGCCAGCGCGCCGTCGCGGTGGGCCGCGGCAGGATCGGCCTTGGGCTTGGCGGGCTCAGGCTTCGGCTTGGCCGGCTCGGTCGCCGGCTCGGGCTTCGACTTGGCCGGCTCGGGCTTGGCCGGCTCGGGCTTGGCCGGCTCGGGCTTCGCCTTCGCGGGCTCGCCGGCGGGCAGCCGCGCGAGCTCGGCGGGCAGGTAGTCCGCCACCGCAGGCGACAGCTTCTTGCCGAGAATCAATCGAAAAAAGGACGAAAACGCGAGGCCTATGCGGGACATGGATGCGATCTCCGGGCGTGGGTAAACCGCGATCCCTCCCAAGTCAAGCCTCGGAAAACTGAGACGAATCGCGGGTGAGGGCGTGACGGATGGCGCAGGGAATATTCACTCACTGCGCGAGATCAACCCGTTACCTGTGACGTGGGCCCCTGGCCCACACCTTGCTGACGCACTCCATCGCCAACCGTGCCGCGCAATCGCCTATCATCACCTTCCTCTTTGGAGTCCGCCATGCCCCACTGGCTCTGTCGAACCCTCGTGGCCGCGCTCGTCGCCACCTCGGCCTCGGCCTGCACCCTCTACTTCGGTGACGACCAAGGAGACGACTGCGTCTTCGAGGGCGCCTTCGATCCTGGGTCGGGCCTCCGCAACCCGCAGACCAACCAGTGCGAGTTCCAGGGTGGTGGCGGCGGCGGCTGTGGCGACATCGCCGCGCCGGCGTTCGACGCCGAGGCGGGTGCGCCGCTCGCGGTCGACTGGGCCGCGTGCTTCACGACGTGCGAGGGCCTCGGCGAGCAGCAGTGCTTCGCCGCGCCCGAGTGCCGCGCGACGTACACCCAGACCGATCCGTCGCAGGGCGGCTTCCGGTTCTTCTCGGGCTGCGTCGGCATCGCGCCGTCGGGCCCGGCCACGGGCGAGGCGTGCCAGGGCCTCGACGGCTACGGCTGCTCGCGCCACAACGACTGCGTCGCGGTCTACGGCGGCACCGACGTGCCCGACGACGGCTACAACGGCAGCGGCGTGTTCGTCTCGTGCGAGCCCGAGCCCGGCGGCCAGGGCTGCTTCTCGACCAACGACTGTCCGACCGGCTACACCTGCACCACCGAGCAGGGCGACTGCCAGCCGCCGCCCGGGTGCGATCCCTCGACCGGCATGGACTGCCCGGCGGTGTGCTTCGGCCAGTGCATCCCCGTCGGCGGGACCTGCGCGGCGATCGACTGCGGCCAGGGCTTCCACTGCGAGGAGACGTGCACCGGCATGGGCTCGGGCGCCGAGGCCGACTCGCCGATCGGCCCGGGCACCTGCACCGCGACGTGCGTCCCCGACCAGCAGATGTGTCCGATCGAGTGCCCGCCCGACAGCGTGTGCCTCGAGGTGTGCCCGCCGTGCAACTACCCGGGCGATCCGCAGTGCGGCGCGCCGTGCCACTTCGAGTGCCAGGCGCTGCCGCCGTCCACCTGCACCGGCTTCGACTGCGGCCCCGACGCGCACTGCGAGGAGCGCTGCTTCCCGTGCGACCCGCTGCCCGACGGCTCCGGCTGCGAGCAGCCGTTCTGCGAGCCGTTCTGCGTGCCGAACCCGCCCGGCCAGTGCGACACGACCACGTGCGCGCCCGGCTCGCACTGCGAGGTCCAGTGCAACCCGACCAACCCCAACGACCCGATGGGCGGCATGGACGCCTGCGTCGCGACCTGCGTCCCCGACCAGGGTCAGGGCTGCGCGGCGATCGACTGCGGGCCCGGCACGCACTGCATCGAGACCTGCGCGGCGCAGCCGTGCATGGATCCCGCCGGCTGCCCCGAGGTGTGCCGCGGCGAGTGCATCCCCGACGGGCCCGGCACCTGTGACGGCATCGTGCTGTGCGACAGCCTGCCGCCGGCGTGCCCGACCGGCACCCAGCCGGGCGTGGCCAACGGCTGCTGGAGCGGCTACTGCATCCCCGACAGCCAGTGCGGTGAGCCGCCGCCGGGACTGTGCGAGGAGGAGACCAGCGAGCTGGCGTGCCGCGCGCGGCCCGAGTGCACGCCGCTCTACACCGGCCTGTGCACGCCGAACCCCGACGGCACGTGGACCTGCACCGACACGGTGTTCACGCGGTGCGAGTCGCGGCTGATGCCGATGCCGGGGCCGGGACCGATGCCGTTCTGACGAGATACCTCTCCCGAGCGCGATGAGTGAGCGAGGCCCCCCGAGGGCCTCGCGGCATTTTCGGGGAGCGGGATTTCGGTTCCGGGTTCTGGTTCCGGTTCCGGGATCCGGTCGCCGAAGCGCGCGGGCGGGCGGCGCGCGGGTCCCGATCCCGACAGCGAGCCCGATCCCGATCCCGACAGCGAGCCCGATCCCGATCCCGACAGCGAGCCCGATCCCGATCCCGACAGCAAGCCCGATCCCGATCCCGACAGCGAGCCCGATCCCGATCCCGACAGCGAGCCCGATCCCGATCCCGACAGCGCGCCCGATCCCGACAGCGCGCCCGATCCCGATCCCGGCTCCGGTTCCGGCTCCGGTTCCGGCTCCGGCTCCGGTTCCGGTTCCGGGTTCCGGGTTCCGGGCTCGGGGAGGCGCCCTCGGGGCGCAAGTTGGCGCGGCCCATCGGTTCCAGGCTACGATCGAGGAGCGTGTCGGCACCGTCCCCCCACGACGCCCCTCCGGGCACCGCGCCGACGTCGGACGACCCGGCCGGCGACGAGCACGACGAGCACGACGAGCACGACGAGCACGACCACGACGACGCCGCGTCCGAGGGCGAGACCCGCGACTCGGCGACCCTGGTCGGCGGACCGGCGGCGCGGCGACGGATCGCGGTCGAGAGCGTCCACGACCACCCGACCCAGCAGCTGCCGGGCACGCGCGGGCTGCCCAGCACGCTCGACGGCGACTCGCGCCACACCACGGCGACCACGCCGCTCGCGGCGATGCAGGCCGAGGAGCTCGAGCGCACGCGCGCCTTCGCCAAGCTGGCCATCGCGATCGGCGTCGGCGCCGCGATCGCCGTGGCCAGCGCCGGCGGCGATCCGCTCGCGAAGCAGATCTTCGTGTCGTCGATCGCGGCGATGGCCGCCGCGATCTCCTACCTGCTCTACCGGCTCCGCGATCCGGCCAACTTCTCCACTCGGCTGGTGGTCGCCGCCGGCCTGTTCGGCTTCGTCGCGGTCCTCGGCGGCGTCCACTACTGGGGCATCGCGTCGCCGGCGTCGGCGGTGATGCTGTTCGGGATCTACTTCTTCGGCCTCGGCCAGCACCGCGGCAGCGCGCTGGCGCTGTACCTCGTCGGCGCGATCGGCCACGCGATCCTGTCGGTGCTGATCATCACCGGCGCCATCCCCGAGCTGTCGGTGGTCAAGACCCTGTCGATCCCGCTGCGCGAGCAGATCATCAGCCAGGTCACGATCCAGCTGCTCTACGGGTGCGCGTTCTACTTCGGCCGGCGCAGCCGCCGCGCCACGGTCGCGGCGGTCGAACAGCTCGATCGCGCGGTGCGCGCGGTGTCGATGCGCGAGGCGCTCCTCGCCGAGGTCCGGCAGGAGCTCGACCGCGCGCTCAAGGTCGGCGGCCCCGGCCGCTACACCGATCAAGCGGTCGGCTCGTACCGCCTGGGCACGCTGATCGGCCGGGGCGGCATGGGCGAGGTCTACGAGGCCGTCAGCGTCCACGACGGCCGCGAGGCCGCGGTCAAGCTGCTCCACCCGAGCACGCTCGCCGATCCCCAGGCCGTGGCGCGGTTCATCCGCGAGGCCGAGGTGACGGCGTGCCTCGAGAGCCCCAACCTCGTCGCGGTCTACGAGGTCGGCCTCACCAGCGGTGAGATCCCGTTCATCGCGATGGAGCGCCTGCGCGGCAAGGACCTCGCCCACCACCTGCGGCGGGTCCGCCGGCTGTCGCCGAGCCAGGCGGTCGAGCTGTCGCGGGAGCTCGGCCGTGGCCTCGCGGTCGCGCACGCGGCCGGCGTCGTCCACCGCGATCTCAAGCCCCACAACGTCTTCCTCGCCGAGAAGGACGGTCGCCACACCTGGAAGCTGCTCGACTTCGGCGTCTCGAAGCTGGCCAGCCGCGGCGGCACCCTCACCGCGGGGCACGTGATCGGGACGCCGGCGTACATGGCGCCCGAGCAGGCCCGCGGCGAGGACGTCGACGCGCGCGCCGACGGCTACGCGCTGGCCGCGATCGTCTACCGGTGCCTGACCGGACACCCGGCGTTCACCGGCAAGGACGTGCCGACGACGCTCTACGACGTCGTCTACAAGATGCCGACCCGACCGTCGCTGCTCGCGACCGAGCTGGGCGCCGACGTCGACCGGGTGCTGGCGGTCGGGCTGGCCAAGGACCGGGGCGCGCGCTTCGAGCACGCCGCCGCGTTCGCCGAGGCGCTGGCCACCGCGCTCGACGATCGGCTCGACGGCAAGCTGCGGGCCCGGGCCGACGCGCTGATCGCCGACCACGCCTGGGGCCGGCGGCTGTAGCCCGCGGTCGCGCGGACCGCGCACCTCTCACGGCGTCGCGCGCACCTCGACCGTGATCGCCCCGAACCAGGACCGCGCGCTGCCGCCGACGATGTCGTCGGTCCCGATCGCCGCGCCGACGCCCCACCGCGGGGTCGGCCGCACGACCACCTGGGTCCACGCCGGCGCCGTGGCGTCGGCGAAGAACTCGCGCGTCCCCGGGCCGACCGCGCCCACGCCCAGCTCGAGCCCGACCGGCCCGCGGATCGCGACGCCGACGGTCACGTCGACCCGGGCGACCTCGCGGTTGCCGTCGGCGCGACCGACGAGGCCGATCGCCAGCCGCGGGGCCGCCTGGGCCCAGACCCGCTCGTCGCGCCAGTGGGCGATCGCGCCGATCACCACCGCGGCTCGGCCCGGTGACCACCCGGTCACGTCGGTGGCGACCTCGCCGATCACCCGGGTGCGACCGTCGATCAGCGGGAACCGCGCGGTCAGCGCCAGCCCCCGGTAGCGCTCGTCGCCGGCACGACAGCCGCGCAGGCACAGGCCGCGGCCGTCGCCGATCGCGCCGACGCTGCGCAGCGAGTGGCGCACGCCCAGGGTCAGGCGGTCGCTGACGCCGTACCACGCGTCGGCGGCGAGGTCGGCGTGATCGCCGTCGAGCCGGCCCTCGAGCACCGCCGCCAGCACCAGCGCCCGCGGCGCCACCAGGGTCGGCGCGGCCAGCGCGCCGGGCTCGTCGGCGCGCGCGGCGGGGAGCCACGCGCTCGCGACCGCGGCGACCGCGACCACGCGCGCGCGCGTGCCGGCGGCGCGGCCGCCCCTCACTCGAAGTCGTTCTGCGCGACTTCGTCCTGCAGGCGTCGCAAGTTGCGGGTCTGCTCGTCGAGCGCCTCGCGCAGCCGCCGCTGCGCCAGCTCCTCGCGCAAGGTCGCCGCGCGGTCGCGGGCCGCACGCCCGACCGCGGCCAGGCCGAGGATCCGCGCGGTCGAGCACACGACGTCGGCGGCGGCCTCGAGCACGAGCATCTCCTCGTCGGGATCGCGCAGCGCGCGCTGCGCGGCCCGGGCCAGGCGCGCGAACACCAGGTCGGCGTCGTCGAGGATCGCCTGCTCGCTGTCGCCCCACGCCAGCCGGCGCGCGACCGCGTCGTGGAGCGTCAGGTCGAGCCCGAGCGCGGTGTCGAGCCCGGCCGACAGCGTCCGGACCACGGCGTCGAAGATCGCCACCGCCGGCGCGTCCTCGCTGCCGCCCGAGACCACGTCGAGGATCTCGTCGCGCAGGATCGCGACCCGCTCGCCCAGCTCGGTCGTCATCGCAGCGTCTCCTTGCCGGGCCGGCGCCGCGGCGGCAGCGGCGGCGGCTCCCGCCGCGCGCGCCCGGGCGCGCTGCGATCGAGGCCCAGGTCGAAGCGCATGCCGGCCGGGAGATCGTCGTCGATGATCGTCGCGAACTTGCGCTCGAGATCGGTGACCCGACGCTCACCCTTGGTCACCTGCGCCGTCAGCGCCGCGGTCGCGGCCGCGGCCTCGCGCAGCGCCTCGGCGGTCGGCGCCACCGACTCGACCACGAGGCTGGCGATCGTCGACGACAGCCGCTGGTACGCCGCCGCGAGCCGGCGCAGCGCCGCGACCTTGCCGATGACCGCGCCCGGCACCGCGCGCACCGCGTCGATGTGCGCCGCCCGCGCCGCGTCGAGCGCGTCGTACAGCGGCGTCACGCCCGCCTCGTCGAGCGAGCGCACGTCGAACAGCTCGCGCGCGGCCAGGGCCGCGTCGCCGCCCTCGCTGGCCGCGATCGCGACCCGGTGGGCGTGCTCGATCGCGCGCCCGAACAGCGCCCGATCGGGCG
This sequence comes from Myxococcales bacterium, assembly GCA_016717005.1. NCBI lineage: Bacteria > Pseudomonadati > Myxococcota > Myxococcia > Myxococcales > Myxococcales bacterium. The sequence goes on from JADJUF010000014.1 coordinate 325,967, forward strand.
TGGCGGCGGGGCGGCCGAGCGCGCGTCGGCGCGCGCCCTCGAGCAGCGCCTGCACGTCGGGCGCTGGCACCTGGGGCGGCGCCTCGACCGCGCGCATGTACGGCACGGTCGGGTGGTCGATGAACTTGGACGTGACCTCGGCGTGCTGGCGCGCGCGCTCGGCGTCGTGGCGCACCAGCTCGGCCTCGACCGCGCGCAGCCGCAAGGCCAGCACGCCGCCGACCGCGGTCTCGGCCGTGACCAGCGCCCGCGCCAGCGCCGCCTCGATCAGCCCGGCCAGGCCCTCGTCCTCGGCCCGCAGCTCGCTGATCACCGCGTCGGCGGCCCGGCCCAGGCCGTCGAGCAGCTCGCGCATCGCCAGCCAGGCGCCGCCCTGCCCCAGCCAGCCGACCGCCAGGTTCTCGGCGAAGCTCCACACGTTCACCGACGTGGCCTTCTCGAGGTCGTGGTAGACGGCGTCGGCGAAGTTGCCGGCGACCAGCGCGATCGCGTCGTCGGGCGACAGCACCGCGCACAGCGGCGAGCGGTGGATCCCGTGCGCGCGCGCCGCCGCCAGCACCCGGTCGCGGCGGGCCCACCACGCCCCGGCGCCGCTGGTGCGCAGGACCACGGTCGCGCGCGGCATCGCCTGGGTGCCGGCGTCGATCAGGATCGCGGTGACGTTGTCGCCGCCGCCGCCCCGCAGCGCCGCCTCGATCAGATCGCGCACGACGTCGGGCGCGGCGTCGGTCGAGCCGATCAGCTGGTGCAAGGCCTCGCTGGCGGCGTAGCCGTACAGGCCGTCCGAGCACAAGAGCAGCCGGTCGCCGGCCTGCCAGCTCGATCTCGTTGACGTCGACCGCGGCGGTGGCCTTGGCGCCGAGGTTGCGCGACAGCACGTTCTTGTAGGCGTGGCGGTCGGCCTCGTCGGCCGAGATCGCGCCGCGCGCGACCAGCTCGGCGACGATCGTGTGGTCGGTGGTCAGCCGGTGCAGGCGGCCGTCGCGCAGCAGGTAGGCGCGGCTGTCGCCCACGTGCGCGATCGTCGCGCGCCGGCCGTCGACCACGCACGCCACCACGGTCGTGCCCATGCCGCGGCGATCGCGCCGGCGCTGGGCCTCGCCGTGGACCGCCGCCGACGCCGCGTTGATCGCGGCCTCGAGCAGCTGCCGCGGCCCCAGCGTCGCGCGCCGCGCCCGCACGTACTCGTGGATCACGTCGCGGGCCTTGGTCGCGGCCACGTCGCCGGCGCTGGCGCCGCCCATGCCGTCGAGCACCGCGTACAGGCCCCACTTGGCGTCGACGATCAGCGCGTCCTCGTTGGTGTCGCGCACCGACCCGACGTGGCTGTCGCCGAAGGCGCTGACGACCAGGCTCATCGGCGCGCTCCGGCCGGCGCGGTCGGGGCCGGCAGCTGCGCGACCCGGCGGCCCAGCTCCTCGGCGATCACGTCGTTGACCATGCGGGCGGTCAGGCGCGCCGCGTGGTTGATCGCCAGCGCGACCGAGGGGTCGTGCGGGTACTGGCTGCGGGCCAGGGCACCGGCGACGTCGGCGATCGCCACCAGCAGCCGCTGGGCGTGATCGGGCCCGATGCCCTCGGCCGAGCGCACCGCGATGAACGAGTGGAGGAACCCGCGGTGGAGCGTGTGGTCGCCGGTGACCAGCAGGGTCGACAGCGCGTGCAGCACGCCCTCGAACAGGAGCCGGGCCTCGTCGGGCGTGGTCCGGGCGATCGCGTGATCGAGGCTGGCCCGGACCTCGACCAGCCGCGCCAGGATCGCGGGCCGCAGCTGCTCGAACGCGGCGACGTAGCTGGGCACACCCGACATCGAGGCGCCATCGTAGCAAAGCCTGCGGCCGGCGATGAAGGGCTGGGCTCGGCGATCGCGCCCGCGCACGATGCGGTGCCGATCGGGATCAATCCGGGCGAACCCACGGGGTAGACTCGGGCGGGTGACGCTCGGCAAGGGAGGGAAGATCCTCGTCATCGACGACGAGCCCATGGTGCGCTCGGCGGTCGGCCGGGTGCTGACCGACGAGGGCTACACGGTCGAGTTCGCCGGCGACGGCGGCGCCGCCCTCGAGCGCCTGGCGGCCAACCCGCCCGACGCGATCCTGCTCGACCTGATGATGCCGGGCATGAACGGGCGCCAGTTCCTCCACGCGCTGCGCCAGGACCTGCGCTCGATCGTCCCGGTCGTGGTGATGACGGCGGTCCACGGGCTGGGCCAGCGCGCGATCTCGCTGGGCGCGACCGATGTGGTCGAGAAGCCGTTCGACGTCGACGAGCTGCTCAACAAGGTCGCGCTCGCGGTGTTCCGCGCCCGCCAGGAGTCGACCGGCGAGGTCGCGCTGCCGACGTCGGCCGGCGCGCGGACCGACGACGACTACCCCGACGTCGTGGTCGTGATCGACGACGACCTCGCCGCGTTGCGCCGGCTCGAGGACCGCCTGACCGAGGCCGGCTTCCGGGTGGTCGCGCTGCCGCGGGTGCCGGACCATCCGGCGCGGATGCTACGGGCGCTGGCGCCGGCGGCGCTGGTGATCGCGGCCGAGGTCACCGCCGACGGCGGCCACGCGCTGGTCGAGGCCGTGCGCGACGCGCCGGTCCTGGCCGCGATGCCGATCATCGTGTTCACCCGGACCGACACCGCGCCGCCGCCGCCCCAGCCGTCGATGGTGGTCCTGACGGCCCCGAACGTCGACGACCTGCTGCGGATCGTCGAGCTGATGAGCAGCCGGCCGATCGCGCCCGGCGCCGCCCGACCGGCGTGGTAAGAACGCCGCCATGGTGGCCCTCCCCCAGCCGACGATGGCTTCGATCTACGCCGACCGGCGGCGCGCGCTGATGGATCGGATCGGCCCCGGCGGCGTCGCCGTGGTCCGGTCGTTGCCCGAGCGCCTGCGCAACGGTGACTCCCACCACGCGTTCCGCCAGCACTCGGACGTGCTGTACCTGACCGGGTTCGCCGAGCCCGACACGACCGTCGTGCTGCGCGCTGGCGCCGAGACCGAGCGCGTCGTCATGTTCGTGCGCCCGCGCGATCCGGCGATGGAGGTGTGGGACGGCCGGCGCGCCGGCGTCGAGGGCGCCCGCGCCGAGTACGGCGCCGACGTCGCGCACCCCGCGAGCGAGCTGGCGACGCGCCTGCCCGACCTGGTCGCCAACTGCGAGGAGCTGCACTACGCGGTCGGCCTCGACGAGGACACCGACCTGTTGATCGCGCGCACGATCGCGCGCCTGCGCAAGACCGAGAAGCGCGGCCAGCGCCCGCCGCGCGCGATCGTCGATCCCCGGGACGCGCTCCACGAGCTGCGCCTGCACAAGGGCCCCGACGAGCTGCGCGCGCTGCGCAAGGCCGCGGCGATCTCGTGCGACGCCCACGTGCTCGCGATGCGCCAGGGCCGCCCCGGCACGTTCGAGTACGAGCTCGAGGCCACGCTCGACTACACGTTCCGCAGCCGCGGCGGCGCCGGCCCCGGGTACGGCACGATCGTCGGCGCCGGCGAGAACGCCACGATCCTCCACTACGTCGAGAACCGCTGCGCGATCGCCGACGGCGATCTGGTGCTGGTCGACGCGGGCTGCGAGTACGGCCACTACACCGCCGACATCACCCGGACCTGGCCCGCCGGCGGCCGCTTCACCGCGCCCCAGCGCCGGGTCTACGAGCTCGTGCTGGCCGTCCAGAAGTCGGCGATCGCGCTGGCGCGGCCAGGCGCGACCCTCGATGAGCTGCACCAGCACTGCGTCCGCGAGCTGACCCGCGGCATGATCGAGCTCGGCCTCCTGACCGGCACGGTCGAGGAGCGGATCGAGGACGCGTCCTACAAGCGCTACTACATGCACCTGACCTCCCACTGGCTCGGGCTCGACGTCCACGACGCCGGCGCCTACACCCAGGGTGGCAAGCCGCGCCCGCTCGCGCCGGGCATGGTGATCACGATCGAGCCGGGGCTGTACATCGCGGTCGACGACGAGGCCGCGCCGGCCGAGCTGCGCGGGATCGGCGTCCGGATCGAGGACGACATCCTGATCACCGCCGACGGGTGCGAGAACCTGACCCAGGCCTGCCCCAAAGAGATCGCCGAGCTCGAAGCGATCTGCGGCTGACATCCCGCAGGCCCGCAAACGCCAGGGGAGCCGGAAGCCGGAACCGGAGTCGGAGCCGGAACCGGAGCCGGAGCCGGAACCGGAGCCGGAGCCGGAGCCGGAACCGGAGCCGGAGCCGGAGCCGGAGTCGTAACCGGAGCCGGAGTCGTAACCGGAGCCGGAGCCTAGGCGCAGGGGCCGGACCAGCGCGGTCCCTGCGGGCGACCGTGGCTCCTGAGGCTGCGAAGTGTTCTACGCACTTGGCGCGACCGTGGCGGGATCGCGGCGGCGAATCCGGCCCCCGATGCGGAACAGCGCTTGCTTTGGTGTTCTGCCTGTCTCCGAATCGTCACGTAACTGGCCGACTCCACTTCGAAACTGTTGGAAATCGGTCACAACGCTGCGACGGGTGACAGGTTCTCACCGCCCTCCGAGTCCAATCCACCATGTCCCTACCGATCCTGTTCACGCCCGGCCCTGTCCGCATCCCCCCCGTGGTCGCGGCCGCCCTGGCCGAGCCGCCGTGCAACTACCACCGGCAGGCGGGCTTCCGGGAGATGTTCGCGGAGATCCAGACGTCGCTCGCGACCCTGCTCGGCCTGCGCAACCCGGCGAACTACTTTGCGACCATGCTGACCACCACCGGGACCGGGGCGGTCGAGGGGTGCATGCAGGCGTTCGCCGCCGTCGGGCCCGGCCTGATCCTCGACAACGGCTTTTTCGGCGCCCGGTGGGTCGACCAGGCCAAGCAGAACCGGTTCGCGTTCCACGCCCTGTCGTCGCCGAGCGACGCGCCGATCGATCCGGCCGCGGTCGCCGCGTACCTCGACGCGCACCCCGACATCAAGTGGTGCTTCTACGTCTCGCACGAGACCCGCATGGGCCTCGTCAACCCGATGGTCGAGATCGGCCGGGTCTGCAAGGCCCGCGGCGTCATGGTCGGCGCCGACATCATCTCGAGCGCGTTCGCGTACCCGGTCGACATCGAGGCCGCCGAGCTCGACCTGGCGGTGACGTCGTCGGCCAAGGCCGTGCAAGCGGTCGCCGGGCTCGGCGTCGTGTTCGTGCGCCTGGCGGCGCTGCCGGCGCTCAAGGCCGCCGCCGCCGCCGATCGCCCGCGCAGCTACTACCTCGACATCGTGGCCGAGTGCGAGCGCCAGCAGGCCGAGCACCAGCCGCGGTTCGCGCAGCCGGTCCCGCTGTACGCGGCGCTGCACGCCGCCTGCCGGCACCTGCTGGCCGTCGGCATCGACAACCACATGGCGCGGATCCAGCGCCAGATGGACACGATCGCCCGCCACCTGGCCCAGTACGGCTGCGCGCCGCTGCTGCCGCGCGACCGGCTGTCGTGGATCGCCGTCAACTTCTCGCTGCCGTCGGGGATCAAGTACTCCGAGTTCGCGCCGCGCATGCAGGCCGAGGGCTTCTTCCTCCTGTACGGCGTGCCCGGCAACGAGAGCCACTTCCAGGTCTCGACCATCGGCGACCTCACCGACGCCGACGTCGCGGGCCTGCTGCGCGCGTTCGATCGCATCCTCGCTCCCATCGTCCATGCGCGTCCTGCCGCCGAGGCCGCGCGAGCCCACGGAGGTGCCTCGTGATCTCGCTCCTCGGTCCCCACACTGGCAAGCACATCGTCTTCGGCTTCGATCACCACGGCCTGCCCGAGGTCGACAGCTACGTCGGCTCGCTGTCGCGCTACGGCCTGGTCCTGTCGGCCGCGCAGGGCGAGCAGCCGCACTACCTCACGTCGACCCAGCGCGTGTGCGAGCGCGTGCGCGGCCGCACCGACGCGGTCGGCGTGCTGGTGTGCTCGACCGGCATGGGCGTGTCGATCGCCGCCAACAAGTTCAGCGGCGTCTACGCGGCGCGGTGCCTGTCGGTCGAGGACGCCACGATGGCGCGCCAGATCAACAACTGCAACGTGCTGTGCCTGGCGCTCAAGACCGGCCAGGACGTCAACGCCGAGATCATCACGGCGTTCATGACGACCGCGTACGAGGGCCGCAAGCTCGAGCAGCTGTCGCGGATCACGATGTTCGAGCACGATCTGGCGCCGCTGGTCCCGATCGAGCCGGCCCGCGCCCGCGCGCTCAAGAGCGTCTGACGGTAGCTCGGCTGACCGGCGCCGTCCCCGGGGCTGACCGGCGTCGCGCCCACGCGGCCACGGTCGGCTGACCGGCGTCGCGCCCACCCGGCCACGGTCGGCTGACCGGCGTCGCCCACGCGGCCACGGTCGGCTGACCGGCGTCGCGCCCACCCGGCCACGGTCGGCTGACCGGCGTCGCCCACGCGGCCACGTTCGGCGCGCCCGCGCGCCGGCCCCCGGCGGCTACCGGCCCGACGTCGCGATCGTGATGCGCGCGTCGAGCTGCTCGAGCAGCTCGATGATCTGCACCATCTTCTGCGCCAGCGCCTGATCGCCGGCGCGCTGATCGACCGCGGCGCCGACCACCGGCACGAGCGTGTCCTCGAGCCGGCGGATCTGCCCGAGCAGCTGCTCGGCGCTGGGGCCGCTGATGCCGGCGCCGGAGAGCGCGTCGGTGGCCGGGCGCTCGACCGCGGCCCGCAGGCTGGCCGCGAGCGCGTCGAGGCGCGGGCCCAGCCAGCCCTCGGGATCGCGCGCGGCGTCGTCAGCGGTCGCCCGCTGGGCCGCGGTGACGACGGCCTGTCGCAGCGCCCGGACCTCGCCGCCGAGCTCGGCCGAGGCGCTGGCGCCGGCCAGCGCGGTGCGGATCGACGCCAGCTCGACGCCCAGGCCCGACAGCGTCCCGACCAGGCGCGTGACCGGATCGTCGGCGGCGCCGCCCATGCGGCGCTGGCGCACGAACTCGTCCTTGATCTGGGTCCAGCGCGCGGCCTGGGTCGGATCGAGGCGACCGCGCAGCTCGGCCAGCTTGAGCAGGTTCTGCTCGGCCGCGGTGGTCAGCGTCTGGGCCTCGCCGCGGTAGTGGTCGTCGACCAGCTGCTCGAGCTCGTCGGCGGTCATGGCCGCGACCACCCGCTCGGCGATCTTGCCCATGTTGCGGTAGCTGCCCTGCAGCTTGAACGGCGGCTCGGTGCGGAAGGCGTCGGCCTGCGCCGCCGAGCGGATGTACTCGGCGTTGACCTTGAGCAGCGTGGCCTGGGCCGCGAACAGGTGCCGGACCACCGCCAGGATCTCCTCGAGCTCGACCGACGAGTAGCCGTGGGCCAGCTCGGTGGTCGGCACCGGCTCGCCCTGGGCCATGCGGATGATCTTGTGGACGTCGCCGAGGTCGCGCCCGGCCAGGGGCGCCAGCGTCGGGTTGGCGGTGAGCGCGTTCTCGAGGAACGACAGCGCGAACGCGTCGCCCTTGCCGGCCAGCACGTCGCCGAGGTTGTAGACGTCGGCGCGGTTGGCGAGCATGTCGGGGATCCGGAACTGCTCGCCGCTCTCGGTGTACGGGTTGCCGGCCATGACGACGCAGAACTTCTTGCCGCGCAGGTCGTACGTGCGGGTCTTGCCGCGCCAGACGCCCTCGATCTTGCGCTGGGCGTCGCACAGCGAGATGAACTTCTGCAGCAGCTCGGGCGAGGTGTGCTGGATGTCGTCGAGGTAGAGCATCGCGTTGGTGCCGAGCTCGAGCGCGAGCGTCACCTTCTCGATCTCCTGGCGCGCGGTGGCGTTGGGCGCGTCGGCCGGATCGAGCGAGGTGACGGCGTGGCCGAGCGCGGGCCCGTTGACCTTGACGAACGCCAGCCCCAGCCGGGCCGCGACGTACTCCATGAGCGTGGTCTTGCCGTAGCCGGGCGGCGAGATCAGCAGGAGCAGGCCCATCTGATCGGTGCGCTTCGCGGCGCCCGCGGCGCCGAGCTGCTTGGCCAGGTTGGCGCCGACCAGCGGCAGGTACGCGGTGTCGATCAGCCGGTTGCGGACGAACGACGACATCACCCGCGGCGTCAGCTCGCCCAGGCGCAGCCGCGCGCGCTCGCGATCGGCGACCTCGGCCCGGGCCGCGCGGTAGGCGCGGTAGGCCGGCACCGTCTCGGTCCGGAACCGGGCCAGGCGCGCGGTCAGCTCGTCGAGCCGGACCGGCAACGCGCCGCTGGCGATGCGCGCGTGGCGCCCGAACAGGCCCGGCACGGTCGCCTCGATCAGCGCGCTCGACGGCTCGCGCGCCAGGGCCGGCGTGGCCAGGAGCGCCGCCGCCTCGACCGCGGCCGCGGCCAGCTCGGGCCGCGTCGCGACCACGCCGTCGACCCAGGCCCGGGCCAGCGCCAGGGCGGGGCCCGTGCCGACGCCGAGCGCGGCGATGTCGTCGGTGAACGTCGAGCGAGCGCCGTGGACGTCGAGCTCGGCGTGGAGCGCGTCGCGGATCGCCAGCGCGGCGCCGCTCGCGACGAACCGCGGCTGCGCGGCCGCCAGCTCGCGCACCAGGTAGGCGCCGGCCAGATCGGCGTCGATCGCGGCCAGGCCCGCGGTCACCAGCGCCGGATCGCGCGCGACCTGGGCCGCGATCGCGACCGCGAGCTCGCGCCCGAGCTGGGCCCGGGCGCCGCGGTCGCCGAGCGTGCCGGCCAGGCGCGCCAGGCTCTGGGCCGCGCGGTGCCAGCGGGCGCGGGCGGCGTCGTCGTCGAAGCTGACCCAGAACATCACCGCCAGCGCGCGGGCCCCGGCGGCGTAGCCGAGCAGGCCGGCGCCGTCGCGCATCGCCAGCAGGCGCTCGAGGATGCGGGCGGCGTCGTGGTCGTGGACGCCGCGCTCGTAGCCCTCGTCGTAGCGGTCCTGCGCCAGCTGGCGCAGCGTCGCCTCGAGCGTGCCGGCCCGCACGTGGTCGTGCAGCGCCGCGAGCGTCAGCGCGCCGGTGCCGGCCTCGGCCTCGGCCAGGATCGACGCCGCCAGGTACTCGCCGCGGTAGACCTCGGCCGACTCCGATGGCAGATCCTGATCCCACAGCGCCCGGGCCGCGAGCAGGCGCTCGTCGGTGAGCGGCTCGTAGAAGTCGGTGCCGGCCAGGTGGATCGCCAGGCCGTCGTCGTGCGGCACGATCATCAGCTCGAGCGGCTGCTTGTTGACCGGGAACCGGTGCTCGCCGAACCGGATCAGGTCGCCGCCGCCCTCGAACAGATCCGCGGCGTCGCGCTGGCCCCGGAGCGCGTCGCCGCGCGCGGTCTTGAGCTTGGCCTCGAGCTCGTCGGCCTTGACCCCGTCGCCGAGCGCGCCGAGCTCGGCGACGATGTCGCGCAGCTTGGCGATCATCGCGTCGGACGCGAAGTAGGCGTTGACCTCGTCGGCGGTGGCCAGGCCGGCCGCGCGCCGGGCCACGCCGTCGAGGATGCGGTGCGCGGCCTTGTGCAGGTTGGCGCTGCGGCGCTGGCGCTCGGCGGCGAGCAGCTGCTTGCGCGCGCCGACCGCGTCGACGATCTCCTCGCGCTTGCCGGCCAGCTCGGCGGTCAGCTCGTCGAGCTCGGCGAACCGCCCCTCCAGCTCCTCGAGCTGGACCAGCAGCCGGGTCAGCTCCTGATCGCAGCGCTCGGGCGTGTCGCACTGGGCCAGGGCCGAGGCCACGCTCTGGGTGATCAGCTTCACCTGGGCGCCGAACTCGGCCCGGCCCTCGCGGGTGGCCAGGTCGCGGTGGCGGCCCTCGATCGTGGCGCGGGCGCGGTTCACCCGCCCGAACGCGTCGGTGATGTTCTCGAGGATCGCGGTCCGGCGGGTGGCGTCGGCGATCGTCAGCGAGCCGACGACGTTGCCGAGCAGATCGAGCCCGCCCGCGACCTGATCGATCTGCTCGCGCAGCGGCTTGACCGCGGCCGCGGTGTCGAGCTCGCCGGCGCGCGCGGCCAGGCCGTCGGCCCGGGTCACGAGCTCGCCGAACGCGTCGCCGCGGGCCAGGAACCCGACGCAGTCGGCGGTGACGCGATCGAACGCGGTCGCGACCTCCTGCTCGAGCAGGCCGAGGCGCGCGACGTCGATGAACCGCACCTCACCCTTGCTGATCAGCTGGCCGCGCAGCCCGCGCAGCCCGGTCAGGGCCTCGAGGAACAGATCGATCTGCTCCCAGCCCTCCGACCGGGTCGCGCTCAGCCGCGCGGCCACCGCGGCCTCGGCCTCGGTCAGCGCGGCCGCGGCCGCGGCCTCGAGCGCGACCACCTTCTCGTACTCGTCGAGGATCAGCTTGGCGGTCGCCTTGACGTCGGCGATCGCGGTCTTGAGATCGCCGGCGTCGGCGTGGCCCAGCCAGTAGTAGGCGTCGGCGGCGCGGGTCGCGAGCGCGAGGATGTCCTCGAACGTGGTCCGGCGCGGCGCGTCGGCCCCGGCCAGGCGCGCGATCGACAGCGCGTCCGACAGGCCGCGCACCAGATCGGCGTTGCCGACCTTGGCCAGGTAGCTGCCGTCGGTCGGCGCCGACGCCGCGTGCTCGGCCGACGTGAACGGGGTCTTCCACACCTGCATCGGGTGGACCCGGGTCGGCTCGCTCGAGGTCGAGCGCATCACGACCATGCGGCCGTCGGCGAACAGCGAGTAGCCGTGGCTGATGATCGGCGCCGCGACCGACTTCTCGATCAGGTTGTACGGGTACAGCAGGTAGGTGCCGTCGCGGCCGCGGTGGTAGACGTAGAGCACGTCCTCGCCGTTGGGCGAGCGGACCTCGCGCTTGAGCACGTAGTCGGTGGCGTCGCCGTCGAACTTCTTCCACCCGCCGCCGACCAGCACGTAGCCGCCCGGGAAGACGATGCCGTGATCCTCGGGCAGCGACCGGCAGCCCTGGCCGATGCCGTCGGCGCGCACGACCGTGCGCGAGCGGGTGTCGAACACCAGGTAGCGCCACACGGTCTCGCGGAACGGCAGCACCTTGAGCACGATCAGCCCGCCGGGCTTGCCGATCGGCGCGTAGAAGATCCGGGCGTCGTCGAGCGACTGGTTGGCGTCGGCCACCGGTTCGCTGTAGATGCCGCGGCCGGTCTCGGTGTTGTCCTCGACCTTGATCGTCAGATCGCCGCCGACGGTCTCGACGAAGACCGTGTCGAGGATGCTGTAGTGGGGGTGGCGACCGGCCACCTGGTCGTCGCGCGTGACCTCGCGCCACTCGAAGTCGTAGGCCGGCGGGTACAGCGCCGTCAGGTCGCGATCGCCGCGATCGTCGACGTAGACCACCCGGCCGTCGGGCTCGATCCGCCAGCGCAGGACCTTCTGGTCCTTCCAGGTCGCGCCGGCCTGGAACACCGCGAGCAGGATCGTGTCGCGCTTGATCAGCTGGATCAGGCGCGCGTCGCGGTAGTAGCGGTACAGGTTGGCGAAGTCGCGCCCGAGGTCGGGGCTGGCCAGGAACCCGCCCAGGCCGTCGATCGGCAGCGGCGAGGTGTCGAAGCTGGCGTCGGCGCCGCCGGCCACCGGCTCGAACCGGTGCAGCGCCAGCACGTCGCCGACCTTGGTCTCGGCCTTGAGGCCGAGGAACACGTTGAAGCCGAGCAGCAGGTGCCCGCCGATCGAGACGATGTCCGCCGGCGCGCAGTTGTGCTCGGACCGCACGCGCTCGGTCGCGATCAGCTGCGGCTCGGTCGCGCCGAACAGCGTCTTGCGACGCAGGTTGAGCGCGTCGGCCCGGCGCGCCAGCTCGCCGCCGGCCGCGGCCAGCCGGTGGCGCAACACCTCGTAGTTTCCACCCGTGAGAGCGGCGTCGACGTCAGCCATGCTCGGTACCTCGATCGGCGCGCGCGGTCAGCCCGCAACAGCGGACCCGCGCCTGGACTCGCGTCTGGGAAGGGACAACCTCCGACGGGCGACGGCCTGGCGCCAGGCCGTCCGCCCGCGGCCGCTCAGGTCACCTTGTCGTCGTCGAGCCCGAGCTTCTTGGCCTGCTCGAGCAGCGCGCCTAGCTTGCGCCGGGTCGGATCGTCGGCCTTGAGCATCAGGTTGGCGAGGACCGCCGAGATGGTCAGGTTCTTCAGGCCCTCGGCCGAGCCGCCGGCGGCGGCGCCGATGACGTCCTTCAGGTCCTGCATCAGCCGGCCGTCCTGGAGCCGGTCGCCGAGGGCGTGGCGCACCACCTCGGAGTGATCGACCACGCCGTCGATCGACTGCCCCAGCGACACCGCCTTGACGAAGCGGTCGAAGAACTGGCCGTCGCCGCCGACGATCTTGATCTCGGCCTTGCCCATCGCCTCGGCCATGACCCGGGCCTGGGCCTCGGACACGAGCACGCGCGCCTTGATCTGCTCGAGCGCGATCTCGCGCTCGTTGGCGAGGCGCAGGCGGAACTCCTCGTGCTCGCGGCCCGAGCCCTCGAGGGCGCGCATCGCCTCGGCCTTCTGCGCCAGGCCGTGGGCCTCGGCCAGCATGCGCTTCTCGATCGCGCCGGCGTCGGCCTCCTTGCCCGCGGCCTCGGCCAGGAGCTTCTCGCGCAGGCTGACCGCCTCGGCCAGCCCGGTCTTCTCGATGGCCGCGGCGTCGGCCTCGCGCCCGGCCGCCTCGGCCATGGCCTTGCGGCGCACGTTCTCGGCCACGACCGTGCCCTCGCGGTCGAGGACCTGGACCTGGGCCTCCCGGACCTTGGCCTGGGCCATGCCGGTCTTCTCGAGCGCGACCGCGTCGGCCTCCTTGACCCGCACCTCGGCCAGGCCGGGCGCGGCGTGCTCGGCCTGGGTGCCCTCGGACCGGCGGATCGCCGCGCGCGCCTCCTTGTCCGAGGCCTCCATCGCCGCCTCGGCCAGGATCATCTGGCGCTTGGCGTGCGACGACGCGACCTGCTGCTCGGCCTCGGCCTTCTTGATGTCCTTGATGAAGACCTCCTGGGCCGCGGCCTCGGCGTGGACGATCGTCACGTGCTTGTGGCGCTTGGCCTCGGAGTCGGTGCGGAGATCCTTGATGGCCTCCTCCTCGACCGCGACGGTCTTGTCGACCGCGACCCGGGCGCGGACGATGTCCGCGATCGAGCGCTTCTCGGTCTCGACCGCCTTGTTCATCTCGATCTGGCCGAGCTCGACCTCGCGCCGGCGCAGGACCTCCTCGAGGTCGTGGGCCTTGGCCACGCGCACCTTCTCGACCTCGACCTCGCGGACGCGGCCCTGCTCGCTGACCTGGACCGCGCGCAGCTTGGCCTGCTCGGCCATCTGCACCGCCTCCTCGGCCCGCTGCCGATCGACGTGCGTGCGCTTCTCCTCGTCGAGGCGGAACCGGTTGGCCTCGTTCTCCTCGCGCGCGTTGGCGATCGCGATCTCCTTGTTCTTCTTGGCCTCGGCCTCGGACCGCTGCTGCTCGAAGCGGAAGATCGCCTCGTCCGAGGTCAGGTTCTGCTTGCCGAGCTCCATGCGCTCGGTCTGCTTGAGCTGGTTGGTGCTGATGGCGGCGCCGGTGGTGATCTCGGTGATCTTGCGGATGCCGAGCGCGTCGAGGACGTTGTTGGGATCGAGGATCTCGATCGGGGTCTGCTCGAGGTAGTCGATCGCGGCGTCGTCGAGGACGTAGCCGTTGAGGTCCTTGCCGATCACCCCGATGATCTGGTCCTTGAACACGTCGCGCTGGGTGTAGAGCTGCTCGAACTCCATGCGCTTGCCGACGGTCTTGAGGGCCTCGGAGAACTTGGCCGCGAACAGCTCCTCGAGGGTCTGCTGCTGCGACGCGCGGACGCAGCCGATCGACTGCGCCACGCGCAGCACGTCGTCGACGGTCTTGTTGACCCGCACGAAGAACGTGACCTTGATGTCGGCGCGGATGTTGTCGGCGCAGATCAGGCCGTCCTTGCCGCGGCGGGCCACGTCGATGGTCTTGACCGACAGGTCCATGACCTCGGCCTTGTTGACCACCGGCAGGACCACGGAGCCCGAGAACGTGACCTTGGGTTCACCGCGCAGGCGGTTGATGATCATGGCGCGGCCCTGGTCGACCTGCCGGAAGGTGCGGGCGACCAGCACCATCAACCCGAACAGGACGATGACCGAGATGCCGACGACGGCGATGAGCAACTGCTTGTCCATGCGATGACTCCTCGGCCGGCGGCGCCGGCCCGCAACGAGACCCCCGAGACGACGACTGGAGACTAGACGGATCCGTCCGCGTCGGTCGACGCGGGCGGCAAGAGATCAGTGGCGGGCTCGACGACGTACGCGTGCCGGGCCGCGTCGAAGTCGATGACCAGCGCGCGGGCGCCGCGGGTCAGCACGTCGGCGCGATCGCACCGGACCGGGATGACCAGCACCGTGCCGCCGTCCTCGATCGTGGCCTGGCCGAACCCGTCGTCGACCCGGCCGGTGGTGATCGTGCAGGTCGAGCCGACGTAGTCGCGGTTGGACTTGCCGACCTTGACCTCGAACACCGGCTTGAGCGGGCGCACGATCAGCCCGGCGATCGGCAGGGCCACGAGCACCACCGCGATCGCGATGACGATCATCAGCGCGGTGTTGAGCGAGCCGGTGCCCTGGCCGTACTCCATGGCCAGCAGCGAGCCGACCCAGGTCAAGAGCAGGATGACGCTCGCCGAGACGGTCACCGGCACCGAGGTCAGCCCGAGCCAGGCCCACAGGCCACCGTCGACGCCGTCGACGCCGTCGTGGACCGCCTCGGCGCTGCCCTTGGCGCCGCTGGTCACGGCCTCGGCCGCGCCCTTGACGCCGCCGGTGAGCGCGTCGCCGCCGGTCAGCGCCTCGCCGCCGCCCTTGAGCGCGCCCGACACGTCGTCGGCGCCGCCGAGCAGATCGATGTCGAGCGCGCCGAGGATGACGAACAGCCAGTACACCAGCGCGATCAGCAGCCCGATCGTGAAGATGACCGTTGGAAATTGCAGCGACGCATCGATGAGCTTCACGGCGCCTCCCCGCGCAAGTGGTGGACGTAGACGTACCGCAGTCCCGGACGGCGGCGGCGCCGTGGAGCACGGATCGAGACGGGGCTCGCGGCATCGACGCTGATGCGCGATGAGCCGCGCGCGGCGCGGCCCGGGTACAACGACTGTGGCAAGACCCTATCTACATAGGGCCGCCCAGGCGGGTGCGAAAGAGGATATGCGTCGCTGCTGTGCAGGATTTCAGCGGGGCTGCACGAGCAATTCT
This sequence comes from Myxococcales bacterium, assembly GCA_016717005.1. Classification (NCBI taxonomy): domain Bacteria; kingdom Pseudomonadati; phylum Myxococcota; class Myxococcia; order Myxococcales; species Myxococcales bacterium. The sequence continues at coordinate 341,051 of JADJUF010000014.1, forward strand.
AGCTGGTTCAGCCACCGTGTGACACAGCGGCCCGACTCCGAATGGCCGGACCCTCGCAGCCGCGCACTATAAATAGGTGCAGCTACGCCGCCGCCCAGGCCCGCCGCCGGCAGGCCGTTCAGGCGCAGCCGTCAGGGCCGCACGCCGGCGCCGCGTCGTCGGCGGGGTCGGCCTCGCCCGCGTCGAACCCGTCGGCCGCGAGCTGCCGGGCCTGGGCCAGCGCGTGCACCAGCGTCTCGGCCGGCTGAGCGCCGGACACGCCGAGGCGCCCGGCCATGACGAAGAACGGCACGCCGCTGATGCCCAGCTCGCGCGCCAGGCCCTCGTCGGCGCGGACCTCGGCGGCGTGGGCGTCGCCGGCCAGCGCCGCGCGGACCTCCTCGGCGTCGAGCCCGACCTCGGCCGCCAGCTCGACCAGCGTGGCGTGATCGCCGAGCGCGCGGCCCTCGGTGAAGTAGGCGCGCAGCAAGCGCTCCTTGAGCGCGCCCTGGTGCCCGTGGGCGGCGGCGAGGTGGAGCACGCGGTGCGCGTCGAACGTGTTGCCGCCGCGCACGCGGTCGATGCGGAAGTCGAGGCCGTCGGCGGCCGCGACCGCGGTGATGTTGGCGATCATCGCCTCGGCCTCCGCCGTCGAGCGCCGGTACTTGGCCGCCAGGCGCTCGACGTACGACTGGCTGTCGTCACGGATCGCCGGCGCGCTCGGGTCGAGCTCGAACGAGCGCCACACCAGCTCGACCTCCTGCGGCGCCTGCGCCAGCGCGGCCTCGAGGCGGCGCTTGCCGATGTAGCACCACGGGCAGGCGAGATCGGACCAGACGTCGATGCGCAGCGCGGACATCCCCGCAGCGTAGCGCGCGTCGGCGATCGCGACGACCACGCCGCGTCAGCCGGCGCAGTACGGGCACACCGGGTTGCCGCAGCGGTCGCCGGCGGTCGCGGCCGCGCACGGCAGGCCGGCGGCGTCGCGGTTCGAGCGCGAGCGGAACCAGTAGGCCGCCTGCTGCACCAGGCGCGGCGACGACGCCGGCCAGGCGGCGCGGTGGCGGCGCAGATCGAGCGCGCCGGCGTGGCGGCGCCACCAGGCCGCGCGCGCGCCGTAGGTCCGCGGGCCGCGCGGGCGCAGCGCGTCGATCACCCGGGCGACGTTGGCGTCGACGATCACCAGGTGGTGGCCGTCGACGACCGGGTGCCACGGCGTCAGGCCCGGCGCCAGCTCGGGCACCGTCAGCGTCGCGACGATGAACGTCGCCAGCTTGTCGGCCACGCGATAGAAGCCGGCGAGGTCGGCGACCAGCGCGTCGGCCCGGGCCGCGGGCGTGGCGTGGGCCGCGCACACCCGCGCGAACCGCGCGCCGAAGCCGTGATCGCCGTCGTCGCGCAGCCGCAGCCACGCCGAGGTCGCGAGCTTGCCCATGTCGCCCATGCGGCCGATGGCCGAGGTCGCGTCCTTGACGTGGCACGGCGTGCGCGGGCGATCGGCGCAGGCGCTGGCGCCGCTGGCGTCGGGCACGCGGTAGACGCTGCAGCCGGCGTCGAAGCCGTCGGCCGCGCGCAGGTGCTGGCAGCGCGCGCCGTCGATCGCCAGCGCCAGCCGGCGCGGCGCCAGCATGGCCTCGGCCGCGCGCCGTGGCATCCCGCGCTGGATCGCCATGATGTCGACGTCGCGGCGCGACTGGAACATCGCCAGCGCGACGAACAGCCGGAACAGCGCGCGATCGTCGCCGACCGCGAGCTGGGTCGGATCGACCGCGAAGCCGCCGACCCGGGCCGGGTCGCAGTAGAACGGCACCACGCCCGGGCCCTCGAGCCGGCCGTGGACGTGGGCCACGTACCAGCCGACCAGCTCGTCGAGGACCCCGGCGACGCGCGGCCTGGGCACGAGCGCGCGTGGCTACGGCGCGACGACGGTGGCGTCCTCGACGATCACCGCGTAGCTGTAGCCGCCGCCGAAGTCCTTGCCGACCGCGACCGTGCCCCGCAGCACGACCAGATCGCCGAGCGCCAGCGGCGCGGCGGTCTCGGCGGTGGTGACGGTCATGTCGCCGGTGCCGTCCTGGAGGTGGACCCAGTTCTTGCCCATGATGCCGCCGTTGTACTTGACGACCTTGCCGCGCACCGACACCTGCTTGCCGGCGAGGCCGGCGGCGCCCGCGGTCATCGCCGCGATGGTCTGGCCGCCGGCGACCGGATCGATCTTCTCGGTCACGGTCGGCGGGGCCGTGGGCGAGCCGCCCATCGCCGGCGCGGGTGCGGCCGGCGCGGCGGCGGCGGCGCCCTCGAGCGGCAGCCCCGGGACGAAGTAGATCTCGTCGAACGTGCGATCGAGCGTGTTGCTGTGGAAGGCGGTCATCAGCGAGCCGCCGAGGAACTGGACCTTGGCGCCGACCGCGAGCGTGGTCTCGGGCGCCGCCGCCCAGACCTGGCTGCCGCCGAGATCGATGTGGGCGTAGGTGTAGCCGCCCGAGTTCATGGTCTCGAGCACCGCGCCGACCTTCGCGCCGGCCTGCGCCGCGGGCGCCGTGCCCATCGGGCCGTGCGGCGCGGTGCCGCCGGGCGCGGTGCCGCCGGGCGCCACCGGGGCGGCGGTCGTCGTCGCCGGCGGCGTGCCCGGCGTCGGGCCCGTGTCCTTCTTGCAGCCGCCGACCAGCAGCACGGCCAGGCCAGCGCCCACGAGGGCGCGCGTCAGGTTCGCAGAGGAAGCTCGCATGGCGTCGGTCTACCACAGCTTGCAGCGCGCGGCGCGCCGGTCGCGCCAGCCCCGGGGGCGTCGCCGCGGACCGGCTCAGAAGTCGCGCCAGCGATCGAACCAGGCGGCCGCGGTCGCGTCGGCGACGCCGGCCACGGCCGCGAGCCCGTGGAACGCCTCGCCGATCTCCTCGCGATCGATCGTGTCGAGCCCGTGCTTGCCGTCGAGCGCGTTGAAGGTGGTGATCAGCGCGCGCAGGATCGGCTCGGCGGCGCCGGCGCCGACGCCGTCACCGAGCGCGGCCCGGGCCTTGCGCCACGCCGCGCACGCCTGCTTGCCGACCGCGGGCGACCGGTCGATCCAGTCGCGGAACGGGTTGTCGAGGTTGGCGGCGAGCCACGCGTCGGTCTTGGCGCCGCGCAGCTCGACGGTGGCGACCCCGGCCAGGCACGCCCGCCAGCGCGCGGCGTCGGGCTTGCGGTAGCCGTCGACGCTGGCGTAGGCCAGCGCCGGCCAGGCCTGGGCCGCGACCGGCACCCGCGCGGCGTCGACGCCGTAGCAGTGGACCAGTTCGAGCCGCCGCAGCCCGGGCAGCCCGGCCAGCGCCTCGATGTCCGGGATCCGGACCGCCGTGCCGTGCAGGTACAGCCCGGCCAGGCCCGGGTGCGCGACCAGCGGCGCGACCTCGATCGTCGCGGCGTTGACCAGCCGGAGCGACCGCAGCGCCGGCAACCCGCGCACCGGCAGGCGCGGCTGGCCGTCGGGCCCGGGCCCGATCGTCACGTCGAGCGCGACGCCGTCGCCGGGCTGGACCACCGTGAGCAGGCGGGCGTCGCCCGACACCGACAGCGCGCGGATCGCGCGCGGCAGCGTCAGCGTCAGCGGCGCCGCGACGTCGACGCTGACCTCGGTCAGGTTGGTGCCGCGCAGATCGATCGCGGCGCGGCCGTGGCGCGACCACGACAGCTCGCCGATCATCGGCCGCCCGCGCACGTAGTCGAGCACTCGGGCGTCGGCGCCGGCATAGCCCAGCTTGGTGAGGCGCGGCAACCGGTCGAGCTCGGCCCAGCGCACCGGCGCGTCGCCGTCGACGAGGTAGAGGTCCGAGCACCCGACGCGGACCACCCGCCGGCTCGAGCCGAGGTCGAGCTCGAGGTCGGTGCCCGGCCCCATGGGCGCGGCCTTGTAGGCGCGGCGGGCCGCCTCGGGCAGCGCGTCCCAGCGCGCCTGCAGCCGGATCTGCAGCCCGAAGCTGCTCCACCCGCCGTACGAGTTGCACGCGCCGAGGTCGGCGACCGGCCGGACGCCGACGGCGTGAAACGATGGCGGTGGCGGGGTGGCCTCGACGTGGTGCCAGTCGAGGGCGCCCTTCCAGTTGTGGTGATCGATGCGCAGGTACGGCACGTCGCGCAGGTCGTCGAGGGTCGGCGCCGCGTCGCCGATCCAGCGGAGCCCGGCCACGCACGGCCGACCGTCGGCGGCGCCGACGACGTGACACGCGGTCCAGCGGCCGTCGTCGAGCGGGATCGCGAGCACGGTCCCGATCGCGACCGAAGGTGGCGGTGGCGTCTTGGGCTTGGCCCGCGCCTTGGGCTTGGCCTTCGCCGGCGCCGGTGGCGCCTTGGGCTTCGTCGGCGCCTTCGCCGACGACGGCGTCTTGGGCCTGGCCTTCGCCGGCGTCATGCCCGCGGCCTTCGTCGGCGCGTTGGGCCGCGGGGTGACGGCGGGCGTCGAGATCACCGTGCGCTTCGCGGTCGGACGGGCGGGCTTGCGGGGCGGCATGGCGACTCCACCGTTCGACCAGCACCGGTCGCGGCGCCGAGCGTATCCGAGGACAGGCGCGGCGGGACCACGATCCTCGGCATGAGCGCGCCGATCTCGAGAAGGCCGGCCGGGAGGCCGTGCCGTGGCACAAACGCCGAAGGACCCGACAGCTCGCGCTGCGGGTCCTTCCATCGCGTCCATTGTCAGGCCCCGCTGAACGGGGTGAGGCACCAGGGACGACTGGCGGAGCGGACGGGACTCGAACCCGCGGCCTCCGGCGTGACAGGCCGGCGTTATAACCGACTTAACTACCGCTCCAGAAATCTCAGCTAGTTTTCAAGTGGCTCGTAGGCGGAGCAGGGTTCGAACCTGCGACCACTGCCGTGTAAAGGCAATGCTCTTCCGCTGAGCTATCCGCCCGCGTGTCAGCGCGAGGTTGGAGGTTTCTAGACGACCGCCGCGTCGGTGTCAAGGCCGGCGCGCATGATCGCGCGATCGTCGCGATCGACCCGTGCGACCGAGGGTGGCCGCGGGGAGCGGCACCGCCGCGATGCCGCGCCGGCGCTCACAACGCCGCGCGGGTGCCGACCGAGGCCGGCGGGCTGACGGTCGCGCCGGTGATCGTCGGCGTCGCGGTATCACGGGTGTTGATCCGGATGCGCCCGGCCGCGCCGCCGCCGCCGCCGGTGCCGTCGCCGCCGCCCAGGCCGGAGCTCGGCGCCAGCAGCGGGTTGACGGTGGTGGTGGCCACGCCCCCGAACCCGCCGCGACCATTGTTGCTGCCGATGCCGTCGCCGACGCCGCCGGCCGCGCGCGTGGCGTCGTTGCGGCCGAACTCGCCGTCGTTGGCGAGGTGGCCGGCGCCGCCGCCGCCGCCGTTGGCGGTGATCGCCGCCGCCGCGCCGAGCGTGACCGTGGGCGCTTCGAGGATCAGCCCGCCGCCGGCGCCGCCGCCGCCGCCGCCCCACGCGGTCGAGAAGCCGGCGCCGCCGACCCCGCCGGCGAACACCTCGGCGCCGGTGCCCTCGACCGTGATCGACACCAGCGAGGTGAGCTGCAGGCCGCCGCCGCCGCCGCCGCCGAGCGCGCCGCCGGAGCCGTTCATCGCGCCGCGACCGCCGCCGCCACCGCCGACCAGCGGCACCAGCTCGGCCCCGCTGCACGAGGTGATCGCGGCGGCGCCGCCGCCGGCCTGCACCGACGCCCCACCGTTGCCGCCGGGCGTCGACATGCCGCCGCCGGCGCCGCCAGTCTCCCACGCGGTCGTCGAGTAGTTGCCCGCGCCGCCGGGCGCGCAGCCGCCGGCCGCGGTGGTGGGCGTGCCGCCGGCGCCGCCGCCGGGCCCAGGGCAGGAGGTGCAGACGACGCCGGCGTCGGTCTGGCCGCCGCTGGCGTCGACCCATCCGTGGATCGCGATCGGCCCCGACGCGATCACCGCGGCGGCGCGCCCACCGCGGAACCCGATCCAGGCGTTGCCGTCAGGCACCGACAGCGCCTTGACGCCCCACACCCCGAGCTCGACGCTGGTGCCGGTCTGGGTCTGGGTCGCGAACGTGATGCCGGCGTCCGGCGCGGTCCCGGCCGCGCGGATCGGCTGCGGATCGTTGCCGCTGTGGTCGTAGCTGACGATGCTGCCGTCGTCGGTGTTGAACACGTACTGCCGGCCGCTGGTCACGATCAGCTCGGCGGTCGCGGCGGTGGCGGCGCTGGTCGGCACGCCGTTGGACGGCTGGAACACCAAGCAGTGGGCGCCGCCGGTGGTGCCGCAGCCCGCCGGGCAGGTCTCGGTGGTGGGGCCGCCGCCGCCGCAGGACGTCAGGACGTCGCCGGTGCAGTCGGGCGTGCAGGTCGCGGCGTCGGGGCCGAGCGGCGCGTCGGGATCGACCGCGGCGTCGGGATCGACGGCCGCGTCGGGATCGACCGCGGCGTCGATCTGGACGACGTCATCACCGCCGCCTTGCGCCGAGAACGAACAGGCCGCGACGGTGGCGGCGAGCGAGGGCCAGAGCAGACGCATCCAGCGACGCTATCACACACGATCGCGAGCGCGGATCAGCGTCGTCGTGGTCGGGCCGCTCGCGTCGGCCGCTTGCGCGCCGGGGCGCGGCGGCGCGCGGGCGGCGGCGGCGCGGGCGGGCGGGCGTCGAGCTTGTCGAGGCGTTCGCGCAAGGTCGCGGTCGTCGCCCGCAGCGCGGTGACGTCGTCGCGCAGCCGGGTCAACTCCTCGGTGGCGCCGGCGCCGTCGGCCAGGTCGCGCACGATCTCCTTGCCGCGCCGGCGCAGGCGTCCATCGAGCTCGCGCGCGATCATCCGCTCGATCGCGGGGACGGCGGTGCGATCGCCCCAGGTCAGCAGCGCCTCGAGCGCCGCGGCCTGGACCCGGAAGTCGCGATCGAGCAGCAGCTCCTCGACGTGCTCGCGCGCGCGCACCGCGTCGCGGTCGCGGCGGCCCCGGCACAAGGACGCCAGCGCGGTCAGCGCGGCCCGGCGGCCGCCCGACGGCGTGCCCCAGCGGGTGCCGGCCACGAGCACGTCGAGCGCGCCGTCGTCGCGGGCCTCGGCCAGGCCGCGGTAGGCGTGCTGGCGGATGACGTCGGTGAACGACGGCCGGGTCGCGGCCTGCCGCAACAGCGTCGGCGCCTGCGGGGCCCGGGCCTTGCCGAGCGCCAGGCACGCCTCGGCCTCGACGAAGTAGCTGGCGTCGCCGCGCTCGACCAGATCGGCCAGGACCGCGGCCACCTTGGTGTCGCGCCGGAACTCGCCGAGCGCGCGCACGATCGCGCGCCGGGCCCGCGGGTGGGCCTCGGTGATCGTCGCGCGCACCAGCGCGTCGCGCGCGCCGTCGTTGCCGATCGCCGCCAGCGCCGCGGCCGCGGCCCCGCGCACCGCCCAGAAGTCGTCGTCGGCCAGCGCCCGCACCAGCGCGGCCTGGGCCAGCGGCCCGGCGATCCGCCCCAGGGCCCGGGCGGCGTGGCGGCGATCGCTCGCCAGCGCGGCGCCGGTCAGCTCGGCGATCCACAGGCGCGGGCTCTTGTCGGTCTCGACCGCGGCCAGGAGCGTCCGGCCGGGATCGAAGACGCACCGGGTCGGCTCGGTCGCCGCCGGGAAGAACCAGGTGTGGGCCCGCGCGTCGATGACGATCGCGTGCTCGTGCACGACGCCGTCGACCTCGAGCGCGACCTTGGCCGGCAGCCGGAACAGCGGCGTCGCGCCCTCGACCTTGTGGACCTGCTCGATCTTGACCGCGGCGAGCTTGGCCTCGGCGTCCCAGCTGATCGCGACCTTGAGCTCGGGGTGGCCGGCGCCGTCGATGACCCACTGGCTGAAGAACCAGTCGAGCACGCGGCCGGTGGCGTCCTCGATCGCGCGCGCGAGGTCGCGCGTCTCGACCGCGCCGTGGCGGTGCTTGCCCAGGTAGTGCCGCAGGCTCTTCCACAGGTCGTCGTCGCCCAGCTCCTGCCGCAGCATGTGCAGGACCCGCCCGCCCTTCTCGTACAGGTGGTGATCGAAGATGTCGATCGGCTCGTCGTAGAGCTTGGTCGCGACCGTGCGCCGGTAGCGACCGCCGTCCTCGCCGAAGTACATCTCGGCCCACTCGTCGAGCTCGAGGTCGGCGGCGTCGCGGCCCTCGTGGTGCTCGCGCCACAGGTACTCGGCGTAGGTCGCGAAGCCCTCGTTGAGCCAGCCCTCGCCCCACTCGCGGCACGTCACCAGGTCGCCGAACCACTGGTGGGCGAGCTCGTGCGCGACCAGCGCGTCGATGTCGTAGTCGAGCGCGGCCCGCTCGTCCATCAGGATGACGTCGGTCAGCGTGGTCGCGCTGGTGTTCTCCATGCCGCCGAAGATGAAGTCGGCGGCGAACACCTGGGCGTAGCGCGGGTACGGGTAGTCGACGCCGAACGTGCGCGAGAACAGCTCGAGCATCGCCGGCGTGCGCGCGAGCGTGCGCTGGGCCTCGGCCTCGCGGCCGCGCACGACGTGGTAGGTGACCGGCACGTCGCGCCACCGCGCCTCGATCGTCGCCAGGTCGCCGGCGACCAGCGTCACCAGGTAGCAGGCGTGCGGGACGTCGAGCCGCCAGTGCAGCGTGCGCTGCCCGCCGGCGCGGCGATCGTCGGCGAGCACGCCGTTGGACAGCGCGGTCCAGGCCGCGGGCACGGTCGCGATCACCTCGCTCGTGGCCTTCTCGTGCGGCGCGTCGACGCACGGGAACCAATGGCGCGAGTCCTCGTCCTGGCCCTGGGTCCAGGCCATGGCCGGCTTGTCGGGGTAGCCGGGATCGGGCGCGGTGAAGTACAGGCCGCGGCGGGGCTGGGCCCGGTAGTCGACCTCGATCGCCAGGCGGGCGCCGCCGGCGCGCCGGGCCACGGCGATCCGCAGCGCGCGGCCGTCGTTGGTGAAGGTGGCGCCGGCGCCGTCGACCCGGACCGCGGCGACCTCGAGCTCGACCGCGTCGAGGCGGACCTCGGTGATGGCCGCGGCGATGACGGTCGCGGTGATCGTGGCGGTGCCGGCGATCGTCCGCGCCGCGGGGTCGAGCGTCACCTCGAGGCGGTAGTGCTCGACGTCGATCGGACGGTCGGGCGCGAACCGAGGGCGGGTGCCGGGCAGCGCGAACTCACGGCTCATCGTCAGCGACGGTCGCACGGGCCGCCGCTCCCGACAAGGCGCGGGCGTCAGGCGGCGCGGGCCGGCGCCGCGGCGACGGCGCCGAAGGTGATCGCGCCGTGGCTGTAGGTCGGGGCCAGGCCCGGCGCCAGCGGGTGGCGGACCATCTCCGACGACGCGAAGTGCTGCGGGAACTCCGGGCGCTCGGGGCAGGGATCGGCCAGGGTCTTCTCGAGCACCATCGACGTGTACTGATCGAGCGACGCCTCGCGGGTGTTGCCGTTGAGGATCACCTCGACGCCGCGATCGCGGGCGTAGGCGCGCACCCCGGCGATGCGGCTGGCCTCGGGGGCGTAGGCGTCGACGCACACGCCGTTCTCGCTGATCGTCCACAGCCCGCGGTCGGTGACGACGACCGGCGTGTGGTTGCCGGCGGTGTGGCCGGGCGTGCGCACCAGCGCGAAGCCGGCGCCGAGCGCGTAGTCGCCGTCGAGCGCGACGATCTTGGCCGGATCGATCGCGCGCAGCCCGTCGGCGACGTACCAGTCGCGCTGGAGCGGGTGGGCGCAGGCGTGGGTGGCCAGCTCGGCGCCCTGGGCCAGCAGGCGAGCGTTGGGCAAGAGCGCCGGCGTCGGCGCGGCCGCGCCGGGCTCGGGCGCGGTGGTGCCGAGCAGGCCCCGCAGATCCTGGACGTGGTGGTGATCGAAGGTGACGTAGTCGATGGCCGCGGGGTCGACGCCCCACCCGGCCAGCGCGGTCGCGACCGCGCCGTGGCGCTGGGTCATCACGCGCTGGGCCACGAACCGGCCGTAGCGCTCGAGCTGGCGCGCGAAGAACGGCGCGTGCAGCGACCGATCGGGGTCGCTCGGGTTGACGAGGATCGACACCACCCGCGCGCCGACCCGGACCTGCACCAGCTGGACCCGGTTGCGCATCATCACGTACGGCGCCGGCGAGGCCGCGGCCCCGGTCAGCGCGTACGCGGTCGGGTACGGGAACGTGATCAGGTCGGCCGTGCGCACGCACCGCGCCGGGCCGGCGGCGGCGAGGCGATCGCGCAGCCGGCGCGCGCCCGCGCGGACCGCGTCGAGGCGGACCCCGGGGTTGGCCTCGACCCAGGCGGGGTCGAGATCGGTCAGGCGGACGAGCTCGGGCGGCGCGGTCGACATCGCCCGACGCTACCGCACAACCGCCGGGCGCCCAGCGCCGTCAGCGCACGGCCGCCCGCGGCAGCTCGTAGAGCACCGGCAGGAACAGGCGACCCATCACGATCACCGCGCGGCCGTCGGGCGAGGGCCGCGGCTGGAACAAGATCTCGTCGCGGGACTGGTACACCTCGGTGGCGCCAGCCGGGCCCAGCGCGACCAGCGAGTAGCGCGTGGTGTTGGTGCTCCCGGTGAGGAGCAGGCCGCCGCGCGGATCGAACGCGAGCGCGCGCGGCGACAGGTCGGTCTCGACCCGGACCTCGGCGCCGGCGGTGAGATCGAGCTCGACCACGTCGCGGGTGCCGTCGGCGAGCAGCAGGCGCGCGCCGCCGGCGGTCAGGGCGACGTCGTCGATGCGGCCGGCCGGCCCCACGGTCGCGCCGACGGCGCCGTCGCCGGGCTCGACCCAGGCCAGCCGCCGCGCGGTCGCGTCGTCGCCGTCGCGCACCAGCAGGCACGGCGGCGCGCGGTCGTCGGTGCAGCGCACGGTGCGGAGGACGCCGGGCGGGACGCGCCAGCGCTCGCGGCCGTCGGCGATCGACACCGCGACCACCTCGCGGCCGGCGTCCCGGCGCAGCGCCGCGATCACCACGTCGCCGGCGCGGGTGGCCGAGATGATCTCGCCGTCGAGCCGGGCCGGCGTGGTCGCGACCGCGCCGGTGGGCCCGTGGCGCTCGATGCCGCCCGAGGCCCGGTTCCACACCAGGAACGTGCCGTCGTCCATCCACGCCAGCGCGGCGCCGACGGTGGCGGGGTCGAGATCGCGGGCGACGGTCGACGCCCCGGCCCGGTCGAGGACGCGGCTGCGGAAGGTGGCGCCCGAGTCGATGAACATCACGCGGTCACCGCCGACGACGATCTGCCCGAACCAGCCGCGCTCGATCCGGTAGACGAGCCGCGCCGGCGCCAGCGCCGCGCCGACGAGATCGGCGCGCCACAGGGTCGGGCGATCGACGGTGCCGATGGCGTAGAGCAGCGTGTCGTCGTCGGCCCAGGCCACGGCGGTCGCGCCCGGCAGCCACGCCGACCGCGCCACCACGCCGCGGGCGTCGAGCACGACGATCTGGCCGTCGTAGCGCCGCTCGAGCAGGAGCGCCAGCCGGCGCCCGTCGGGCGAGCCCGCGACGACCTGGGCCGGGTGGTCGATCTGGACCAGCGGCGTGACCGCGGCGCCGGCCCCGAGCCCGAGCTGCCAGCCGGCGCCGTCGATCCGCGCGACGACCTCGTGGCCGTCGACGCGCCCGAGCCAGCGATCCCAGCCGGGCCAGCGCGCGACCTCAGTGACGCCCCCGGCTGGCAGCGTCACCTGCTCGAGCCGCAGCGGCCGGGTGTAGGCGATCAGCACGTGATCGCGATCGGCGAACGCGACCCGCTCGATCGGGTCGGTGGGATCGAGGTGCGACCACACCGGCGCGCCGTCGATCGCGCGCACGTCGATGCGATCGGTCGTGGCGATCGCGACCCGGCGACCGTCGGGCGCCAGGGCGATGCGGCTGGCCAGCGACACGTCGAACCGGCGCACCGCGGTCACCGTCGCGGGCGGCCGCGCGTGGACCGTCGCCCGGGCGCGCACCACCACGATCGTCGCGACCACCGCCGCGGTGACCGCGACCGCGACCGCGACGATCGCCAGCGGCGGCACCCGCCGCGGCGGCACCAGCGCGGCCAGGAGCGCCGGCAGATCGGGCCAGCGCGCGGCCGGCGCGGCGGCCAGGCCGCGCACCACCGCGGCCCGGAGCCAGCGCGGGACCCGGTCGTCGGCCGGCGCCGGGCGCACCGCGCCGCGATCGATCGCGTCGACCAGCGCGGCGATGGTCATGGCCTCGCGCCCGAGGAACGGGTGCTCGCCGTAGAGCGCCTCGTACAGCGACGCGCAGAAGCTGAACTGATCGGCGCGGGCGTCGATCACCTCGCCGCGGAGCTGCTCGGGGCTCATGAACGCCGGCGTACCGAGGACGGTGCCGGCCGCGGTCAGGTCGCTCACCACCTGATCGTGGGCGCGCGAGGTCCGCCGGGTCGGCTCGAGCCGGCGCCCGAACGCGGCCAGCCCGAAGTCGGCCACGCACACCCGGCCGGCGCGATCGATGAGCACGTTGTCGGGCTTGAAGTCGCGGTGCAGGATCCCGCCGGCGTGGGCGGCGGCGAGGCCGCGGCCGGCGTCGCGGAACCGCGCCAGCGTGGCCCGCCAGTCGTGCGGGTCGGCGCGCCCGCGCAGCCACTCGCCGAGCGTGACCCCCTCGACCAGGTCCATCGCGACGAACAGCCGGCCGGCGTCGTCGCCGGCGTCGTGGACGGTCACGACGTTGGGGTGGGACAGCTTGGCCATCGCCCGGGCCTCGCGCAGCAGCCGCGGGCCGCCGTCGGGCGCCGCGGCGATGGCCGGGTGCACGACCTTGATCGCCACCGCGCGATCGAGCTGCGGATCGCGGGCCCGCCACACCTGCCCCATCGCGCCCTCGCCGATCAGGGTCTCGAGCAGGTACCGGTCGATCGTCGTGCCGGCGGTCGGCACCGGGACCGGCGCGGTGTCGATGCGGCCGAAGTCGAACTCGCCGGTGGCGCTGGCGTCGTCGTCGGCCACGGTCGGATCGTCGACGGACACCGTCGACTCCCCGCTCGCGAACCAATCCGGCGGCGCCCCGGGCATGGCCGGAGTATCGCACCGGATCGACTGGACCTACGACCCCGCCGCCGGTTCCCGCCGCCGGGCAACCTGAGGTAGGCTGCGCGCCGATGCCGGTCGACGACCTGCGCTCTGGAACCTGGGTCACCTACGTCGGCGGCCGCGCCACCGGCCTGCGCCTGCGCCGGTGTCGGGTCGAGGTCACGGCCGGCCCCGACGCCGGCCTCATCCGCGACCTCGAGGCGCCGGTCATCCGCATCGGCGCCCGCCGCGGCAACGACGTGCAGCTGTCCGACGCCAAGGTGTCGGGGCTGCACTGCGAGATCCGGCTCGACGACCGCGGCTACCGGCTGCGCGATCTCGACTCGACCAACGGCACGTTCGTCGGCGGCATCCGCATCAACGACGTCTACGTCCAGCCCGGCGCGCAGATCGCGGTCGGCTCGACGCGGATGAAGTTCGAGCCGCTCGGCGAGTCGGTCGAGCTGGAGATCTCCGAGCGCGATCGCCTGGGCGGCATGCTCGGCCGCTCGGTCAAGATGCGCGAGCTGTTCGCGCGGCTCGAGAAGCTCGCCGCCAGCGACACCACCGTGCTGATCACCGGCGAGACCGGGGTCGGCAAGGAGCTGGCCGCCGAGTGCGTGCACGACCTGTCGCCGCGCGTGAAGGGCCCGTTCGTGGTCGTCGACTGCGGCTCGATCCCGCCGACCCTGATCGAGAGCGAGCTGTTCGGGCACGAGCGCGGCGCGTTCACCGGCGCCACCGCGAGCTACGCCGGCGCGTTCGAGCGCGCCCACGGCGGCACGGTCTTCCTCGACGAGCTCGGCGAGCTACCGCTGGCGATGCAGCCCAAGCTCCTGCGCGTGCTCGAGGCCAAGGAGGTGCGGCGGGTCGGCGGCCAGAAGACGTTCAACGTCGACATCCGCATCGTCGCCGCCACCAACCGCGACCTCGGGGTCGAGGTCAACCGTGGCCGGTTCCGCGAGGACCTGTTCTACCGCCTCGCCGTCGCGCGGATCGTCGTGCCGCCGCTGCGCGAGCGCAAGGAGGACATCCCGCTGCTCATCGAGGGCATCCTGGCCACGACGCCCGGCGGCGAGGGCGCGTACATCGCGGCCGAGACCATCGATCTGATGATGAAGCACGACTGGCCCGGCAACGTCCGCGAGCTGCGCAACGTGATCGAGCGCGCGGTGCTCCTGGCCGAGCCGCCCGAGAACGCCGCGCAGCTGCGCCGGGCGCCCGCGCCGCAGCCGCCGCCGCGGACCGATCACACGCCGTCGACGACGGCGTCGTCGCCCGACGCCACGATGACCGTGCCGGTCGACATCGCGACGCCGTTCAAGGCCGCCAAGGGCAACGTCGTGTCCGAGTTCGAGCGCCGCTACATCTCGAAGCTCCTGGCCCACCACGACGGCAACATCTCGGCGGCGGCCCGCGCCGCCGGCATCGACCGCATGTCGATCCACAAGATGCTGCACCGGCTCGGCCTGGCCAACCCCGGGCGCGACGACGGCCCGCCCGCGTTCGACGTCAGCGACGCCACCGAGGACTGACCGGCGGGTGTCGGGCGACGATCCGTTTCGCACCGCGACCCACGGCCACTCGACGGCGCTCGCACGGCTGGCCGCCCGCCACCCCGACGCCGAGCTGATCCACCAGGCCGAGGGCAACGATCACGCGCTCGGCGCGGCGCTGCGCGATCCGGCGCCGACCGGGTGCCTGGTCGCGGTCGGCTACCTGACGGCGCTCGGCCTGGCGATCGGCTGGGCCTGGGGCTGGGTGGCGACGACGACGCTCGCGGGCGTCGGGGCGGCGGTCGCCCTGGTCCACGGCGGGGACCAGCTCCAGCGCTGGCGGTGGCGGCGACGGGTCGGCGCCGCGACGGCGTGGCTGGATCGACAGGCGTTTCCGATCACGGGCGTGCGCGGCTACGTCGCCGCGACGATCCAGATGATCGACGTGACGTTCACGACGCCGCCGACGGTGGCCGACTTCGGCGCCGGCATCCGCGGCCACCTGCCCGACGGTCAGGTGATCGTCATCGACGAGCACACCTACCGGGTGGCGACGCCACGCTTGGGCCCGGCCGGGCGGCCGCTGGCGGGGGCGCGGCCGACCATGGCCGCGCTGCGGCGGTTCGTCGAGGAGGTGCTGGCGCCGCTGCACCTCGAGCTCGGCGTGGTCCGGGTCCAGCTCGGCGGCTCCCTCGAGCTGGCCCCGCCGCGCCGCGATCCACACGCGCCGGACGACGCGACGCCTCCAGCCCCCACGTGAGCGTGACGACCGGCGGCGCCCCGCTGCGCGCCGGGCGACGCTACGCCACCAGCCCGTACGTGAGCTTGGCGACCATCGCCAGCGCGACCGCGACCGCCGCCAGCCGGACCAGGCCGCCGCCGCGGGTCAGCACGAGGTGGGCGCCGATCAGCGCGCCGGCGAACTGCCCCGCCGCCATCGGCAGCGAGATCTCCCAGAGGATCCGCCCGTGGGCGGCGAACAGCGCCACCGACGCCAGGTTGGACGCGAAGTTGACGACCTTGGCGTTGGCGCTCGCGTGCTCGGCGACCTCGCCCAGGAGCCACATGAAGCCGACGATCAAGAGCGTGCCGGTGCCGGGGCCGAAGAAGCCGTCGTAGGCGCCGACCACCAGCGCGATCGCGACCGCGGTCACCAGCGGCCGCGCCGGCAGCCGCGCGGTCGCCGGCCGCGGCACCAGCACCAGCGCCGCGGCCACGCACAGGAGCACGATGATCAGCGGATCGAGCACGGCCTTGTCGACCTGCGTCACCAGCGCGGCGCCGGCCGCCGCGCCCGCGAACCCGGCCGCGAACGACGGCACGCTGCGGCGCCAGGCCAGCCGCCCGGCCCGCGCGAACCGCAAGGTCGCCGCGCCCGAGCCGAACACCGACTGGCCCTTGTTGGTGCCGAGCGCGAGCGGCGCCGGCACGCCCGCGGTCAAGAGCGCCGGCAGCGTCAGCAGGCCGCCGCCGCCGGCGATCGCGTCGACACAGCCGGCCACGGTGGCGACCGCGGTCAACGCGACGGTCGTGCCGAGGCCGACGTCCACGCGCGGCACTGTACCGTCAAGCCCGCGGCCGCGGGGTAGGCTGGCGCGATGATCGCCGCGCTGCCGCCGCCGTCGCCTCGCCTGATCGCCGCCTACGACGCCGAGCGCTTCCGCGCCGACGGCCACCGCGTGATCGATCGCCTGGCCGACCATCTCGCGACCGCGGTCGCCGGCGACGACGCGCCGGTCTTGCCGTGGCAACCGCCGGCCCAGGCGATCGCGGCGTGGCCGAGCGAGTTCGACGACGAGCCCAGCGCCGATCTGGTGACGACGGTCGAGCAGACGCTCGCGACCTCGATCCGCCTGCACCACCCGCGCGTGCTCGGCCACCAGGTGCCGCCGCCGGTGCCGGGCGCGGCGCTGGTCGACGCGCTCGCGGCGCTGCTCAACAACGGCATGGCGGTCTACGAGATGGGCGGCGCCGCCACGCCGCACGAGCTCGCGGTCGTCGGCTGGATGGCGCGCACGCTCGGCCTGCCCGCGAGCGCGGGCGGCCTGCTGACCTCGGGCGGGTCGCTCGGCAACCTGACCGCGCTCCTGGCCGCGCGCCAGGCCCGGGCCGGCCACGACGTCTGGACCGACGGCAGCCACGCCGGGCCGCCGCTGGCGGTGCTGGTCGCTGACACCGCCCACTACTCGATCGATCGCGCGGTCCGGGTGCTCGGCTGGGGCGCCGGCGGCGCGGTCGCGGTCGCGGTCGACGCGCGCTACCGGCTGCGCCCCGACGATCTCGCGCGCGCCCACGCCGCCGCGATCGCGGCCGGGCGCCACCCGATCGCGGTCGTGGCCTCGGCCGGCTCGACCGCGACCGGCGCGTACGATCCGCTGCCGGCGATCGCCGACTTCTGCGCGAGCGCCGGCCTGTGGCTGCACGTCGACGGCGCCCACGGCGCGGCCGCGGCGCTGGCCCCGCGCCACGCCCACCTGGTGCGCGGGATCGAGCGCGCCGACTCGATCGTCTGGGACGCGCACAAGCTGCTGGCCATGCCGGCGCTGTGCACCGCCGTGCTCTACCGCGACGGCGAGCACGCCTACGGCGCGTTCGCGCAGGAGGCGTCGTACCTGTTCGCGCGCGAGCGCCAGTGGTGGAACCTGGGCCTGCGCACGCTCGAGTGCACCAAGCGGATGATGGGCACGATCTTCTACGCGAGCCTGCGCGCCTACGGCGTCGGGTTCTTCCGCGACTACGTCGAGCGGGTGTTCGCGCTGGCGCAGGCCCTGGCGGCGCGCCTGACCGCCGCCGACGACTTCGAGCTGGCGCTGGCGCCCGACGCCAACATCGTGTGCTTCCGCTACCGGCCGCCGGGCGGGCCGCCGCCGGGCCCGGAGCTCGACCAGCTCCAGGCGACCGTGCGCGCGCGCGGCCGCGACCGCGGCCACTACTACTTCCTCGACACCCAGCTCGGCGGCGCGCGCTGGCTGCGGACCACGGTCATGAACCCGCTGACCACCGCCGTCGAGCTCGACGGCCTGCTCGCGACGATCCGCGCCAGCGCCGCGTGAGCCCGCGCGATCACCGCGCCGGCGCGTCGACCCGGCGCAGCCCGGCGCGCTTGAGGCGTCCGATCATCGCGCCGGCGCGTCGACCCGGCGCAGCCCCGCGCGCTTGAGGCGTCCGATCACCGCGCCGGCGCGTCGCCCCGGCGCAGCCCGCGCGCTTGAGGCGTCCGATCACCGCGCCGGCACGTCGACCCGGCGCAGCCCCGCGCGCTTGAGGCGTCCGATCACCGCGCCGGCGCGTCGACCCGGCGCAGCCCCGCGCGCTTGCGGCGTCCGATCACCGCGCCGGCGCGTCGACCCGGCGCAGCCCCGCGCTCTTGAGGCGCGCGAGCAGGCGCGACCGCGCGCTCGACCGCGGCCCGCGGTAGTGCAGGTGCGGGCCGGCCGCGACGGTCGCGACCGGATCGATCGGGTCGAGGCCGCGGGCGGTCAACCAGCCGTGCACGCTCGTGGTCAGCGCGTCGTCGTCGGACAGCCACACCAGCGACTTGTGCTGGGTCAGCCGCCAGGTCGAGCGCGGGCTCCGCACGTACGCCGCGACGTCGACGTGGCCGCTGGTCAGGCAATCGTCCTGGAAGTCGTCGAGGAACCGGACCGCGCGGCGGACGTCGCGCAGGCGCGGCGTCAGCCACACCTCGCGCGCGCCGACCGGATCGAGGTGCTCGGCGACGTCGATCTCGACGTTGTCGACCGCGGGCAGGCGCTCGAGCACGTCGAGGAAGACGTCGCGGACCTCTTCGCCCGCGACCACCGCCTCAATCATGTGGGTGTCGTCGCCGAGCTTGCGCGCCAGGCCCGGGGCGATCGCCGCGCGCGCCCGCCCGCCCAGGGTCGGGACCACGCCCGGCGGGAACTCGAAGTCGCCGAGGCCGGCCGGCGGATCGGCCAGCACGACCACGCCGCGCCCGACCGACTCGCCGAGCGGGATGTCGGCGTCGGGCGCGATCGCGGCGGCCACCGGCCACACCCGCCCGCGGCGGCCGATCCGCCCGACCGCGGCGGTGATCGCGGCGCCGGCGTGGGCGCCCTCGGCCGCGGCCAAGGTCACGGTCGTGCCGTCGGTGACGGCGACCCGGTACCAGCGCTCGCTCATCGCTCGCTCCTCACAGCGCGGGGTCCATGCGCACGACGACGGCCGTGACGTGGTTGGCGATGACGCCGCCGCGGGCGCGGTCGTCGTCGGCCAGCCCCGGCGCGGTCGCGTCCCAGTGGCTCGCGATCGGCGCGTCGAGCGACACGAACAGCCCCGACGGCCCGGTCGCGGGCTCCCAGCCGTCGAGGGTGAGGTTCGGGTAGACGATCGTGCCGGCGGTCGGGGTCACCGTGGCGCCGAGCACCGGCTGGTTGTCGCGGTCGATCACGAAGCCGATCACGATGCCCTGGCTCGGGAACTCGTCGACGCCGCGCAGCGCGTTGACCAGCTCGATCACCCGCCCGACCAGCGCGGGATCGGGCCAGTAGCCGACCATCGGCACGGCGCCGGCGACCGGCGCGGGTACCTCGGCGCACGCGGCCACCGGCACCGCGCCGGCGGTGACGACGAAGGCCTGCAGGCAGCGCAGGCCCTCGATCGGCCCGCCGACCTCGGCCCGCCAGCGCGGCTCGGGGCCGGCCACGAGGTCGAGCGGGATCAGGCTGCGCTCGTCGAGCAGCGTGTCGCCGCCGCGCTCGACCGTCGGGCCGAACCGCACGTTGATCGAGCCGGCCTCGAGCGTCGACACCGACCGCCACGAGCCCGGCACCAGCAGCGTCGCCTCGACGTCGAGCGCCCGGGTCTGGCACGTGGGGGTGTCGAGCAGATCGGCGCGCGGGCACCCGAGCTCGATGGTCGCGACCTCGCGCTGGCCGACGGGGAAGTAGATCTCGCGGCCCAGCGCCGGCACCGGCTCGGACGGGATCAGGTAGGCGTTGAGCTGCGGGAACCCGAGCACGTCGAAGTGGCCGAAGGTCGGGCACTCGGCCGCGGGCAGGCCGGCCTCGACCAGCGCGTCGATCGACCACACCTGGAGCTGGATCCGGACCATCTGGTTGGGGATCTCGATCGCCGACGGCAGCGCGACGTCGCGCAGGCCGCACATGTCGTCGCCCGGGGGCACGTCGTAGCAGGCCGTGAAGAACACGCGGGTGTCATCGACGGCATCGACGATCCGCAACCGGGCCCGGGCGCCGCACGACAGCGCGATGGCGCTGCACGACGTCACGCCGTCCGCGGTGAGCGGGCACGCCTGGATCGGGCCCTGGCTCCAGGTCACCCGCAGCCCGAACTGATCGGGATCGCCGCACGCGACCGCGGCGGCGATCAGGCCGATGAGCCAGGCGCGGCGCATCAGTCGACTCCGATCGTGTCGCCGAGCTTGGTGGTGCCGCTGGCGCGCGTCAGGATCGCGGCGATCACCGCGACCACGACGGTCGTGCCCGCGACGCCCATGCCGACCCGGACCCAGCGGCGCTCGTGCCACGGGACCTCGGGCGCGATCGGGCCGATCACCGGCGGCCCCGGCGGCCCCGGCGGGCGCGGCGGCGGCCGCGGCACCGGGCGCAAGGGCCGCAGCACCGCGCCGAGATCGCCGTCGACGGGCCGGGCCGGGCCCAGCCCGCCCTGGCGGGTGTAGAGCCGGGTGGCGACCCCGGCGTCGTCGGCCACCACCAGGATCGCGTCCTCGGCTGCGCCGATCGCCAGCAGCACCTGCACCGCCGCGAACCGCTGACCGTCGTCGGTCGCGGCCCGCAGGCGATCGCGCGCCCGGGCCGCGCGCACCGGCGCCGGCGCCAGCACCGGCACCAGATCGACCCGGACGATCTGCCCGGCGGTCGCGACCACGCGCCGCCCGGTGTCGACGATGTCGTCGCCGCGGGCGGTCACGATGTGGGGGCCGGGCGCGAGCTGCGCCACCGCCGGCTCGCGCCCGACGACCTCGCCGTCGACCAGGATCTCGGTGGCGCCGGGCGCCGCGATCATGACCGCGCCCGAGCCCGGTGGCGGCGTGACCGCGGCCGCGAACACCGCCACCTGGTCGGGCGGGTACTGCGCCGGATCGAGCGCGCGGGCCGGGGACAGCTTGTGCACGAGGCTCCAGGTCGGGATCGCGGCGGCGAGGCCGCTGTCGTCGGCGACCGCCAGGCCCTCGACGAAGGCCAGGTTGGCCAGGAGCTCGCGGGCGGTGCGATCCCCGGCCTCGCCGGCCAGCGCGTCCTGCGCGGCGCGGGCGATCGCCGCCGCGTCGCCGTAGGCGAACCGCACCATCCGCTCGCGCGCGTCGGCGAGCGCGGCCGCGGCGGCGGCGATCGCGGTGCCGTCGATCGGCGTCGGCGCCGCCAGCGCGTCGATCAGCCGGGGCGCGATCGGCCCCAGCGTCGGCTCGGGCCCGAGCGCGCCGTTGAGCCGGGCCACGACCTCGGCGCCGCGGCCGTCGGCGCTGGCGTCGACCACGACCACCGGACGCTCGTCCGCCCGCGCCGTCGTCGCGGCGGCGATGAAAGCTAAGGGCACGAGCGCCAGGTGGGCGCGCATGGCCATACTATAGGGCATCCTCCGGGCCGCGCCCGGTGATCGCCCGCCATGTCCGAGGTCCCCGAGAAGAGCCTGGAACGCTACGACGTGCTGGACCGCATCGCGGTCGGCGGCATGGCGGAGGTGTTCCTGGCCAAGGCCTACGGCGCCCACGGCTTCGAGAAGACGCTGGCGATCAAGCGGATCTTGCCCGAGCTCGCGCGCGATCCCGAGTTCGAGGATCGGTTCATCGCCGAGGCCAAGGTCGCGGTCAAGCTGTCGCACACCAACGTCGTCCAGGTGTTCGACTTCGGGCGCTTCTCGGGCTCGCTGTTCATCGCGATGGAGTACGTCGACGGGCTCGACCTCGCCGCGCTGCTGCGGCGCCTGCGCGATCGCGGCACCAAGGTGCCGGTGGCGGCGGCGTTCCAGATCGCGATCGAGCTGGCGCGCGGGCTCGACTTCGCGCACCAGCACGGGGTCGTCCACCGCGACGTGTCGCCCTCGAACATCCTCTTGTCCCGCGCCGGCGAGGTGAAGATCGCCGACTTCGGGATCGCGGTCGCGGCCCAGCCGCCGCGCCCGGCCAGCGGCAGCCGCCGCAAGGTGATGGGCAAGTGGCGCTACATGTCGCCCGAGCAGGCCCGCGGCGAGACCGTCGACACCCGCAGCGACATGTTCTCGGCGGCGTCGGTGATGTACGAGCTGTTCACGAGCGAGAAGCTGTTCCCCGGCGACGAGGCCGAGGACATCATCCGCAACATCGCCGAGATGCCGCTGCCGAAGCCGTCGCAGGTGCGGCCGGGCCTGCCGCCGCGCCTCGACGAGATCCTCCACCACGCCCTGGCGCGCCTGCCGGATCAGCGCCCGGCCCGCCCGGCGGTGATCCTGCGCGCGCTGACCGAGCTGACCTACGAGTCGAGCATCATCTCGACCGCGCTCGACGTGGCCGAGGTCGTGTCGGACGCGCTCGACACCGCGACCCCGACCGGCAAGCGCCTCGACGCGATCATCCGGGCCCAGCTCGCCAACATCGCGCAGGAGGGCTCGCAGCACCGCCGCACCGCCCGCGGCGACGCCGAGCGCAAGACCGCCGACGCGACCGCGCCGCCGGGCATGACCGACGCCGACCGCAAGACCGCGGTCACGCAGCTCCAGCGCAACCGCCGGCCCACCGCCGACGGCGGCGTCGATCACGACGTGATCGACGAGTCGGTGCCGGTGCTCAAGAGCACGATCGGCTCCGACGGCCTGACCCGGCTCGAGCTCGACGAGACCACCATCGCCGGGGCCGAGTGGCTGCGCCCGGGCGAGCCGCCGGCGATGCCGACCGTGACCCCGGCGAGCCCGGTGGCCGTGGCCGCGCCCGCGCCTGCGCCTGCGGCCGGGCCGCGCCGACGCTGGCTGGCCGGCGCCGCGGTGGTCGCGGCCGGGGCGATCGCCGCGGTCCTGGCCTGGCCCCGCGGCCGCGCCGCCAGCCCCCCGCCGGCCGCGGCGGTCGCGGTCGTCGACGCCGGCCCGGTGGCGCCGCGCCCGGCGGTGCTGGTGGTCGAGAGCGTGCCGGCCGGCGCTCACGGCACCGTCGGCGACCAGCTCATCAGCGCCACGCCGGTGACGCTCGAGGTCCGCGCCGGCACCCCGCTGCCGCTGCGCCTCGAGCTCGACGGCTATCGCCCCTACGTCGACGACCGCGTCGAGGTCGCCGCCGGCCAGACCCTGCGCATCCGGGCGGCGATGGTCGTCGCCGGCGCGCGCCTGATCGTGCGGACCGAGCCGCCCGGCGCCGAGGTCACGCTCGACGGCGCCGACGTCGGCGTCACGCCGCTCACGCTCGACGACGTGCCCGCGCACACCGCCCGCATCGGCCTGAGCCGCGCCGGCTCGGTCGCGACCACCGCGACCGTCGAGCTGCGCGCCGGTCGCGAGGCGGTGGTCACGCGCACGCTCAAGGCCGCGCCGGTGCCGACCGGCACGATCCAGCTGCAGGTCGTCGACGGCTGGGGCGAGATCTACCTCAACGGCAAGAAGATCGGGCAGGCGCCGGCCCGGGCGCTGCGCCTGCCGATCGGCCGCCACCACCTGCGCATCGTCAACCCGCCGACGGGCCGGGTCGCCGAGATCGACGTCGAGGTCACCGCCGACGCGACCAAGTACTACCAGGCCCGCTTCCCGTGATCCGGGCCGGGGCCCTGCTGCTGGCGGCGATCGCGGCCTGCCGCGCGGCCGCGCCGGCGCCGCCGCGGATCGAGAACCGCCCGGTCGAGGGCGTCGACGCCGCGCGGGTCCGCGGGCCGATCACGCGCGCGTCGGTCGAGCAGCTCCTGGCCACGCGGTTCGCGCGCCAGCTCGCGGCCGGCACCTACGTCACCGAGTGGAGCGGCACCGCCGACGACGTCCTGGCCGAGCTCGCGGCGATGGGCTGGGTCGACCTCGGCGAGCTCGCCGCGGCGATCCCGCGCGACTTCGACGTCCGGGCCGCGCACCAGTTCACCGCCGACGACCCGGCCAACATCCCGGGCACGCTGCGCGACGTGATGATCCTCCACGACGCCCGCCGCTACTTCGAGCGCGCCTGGGACCACCACTGGGCCTCGCTCGCGCCCGGCGATCTCGAGGTCTACCGGGCCTACAGCCTCGACCTCGGCCCGCTGCGCGCGGCCGGGGTCATGGGCGCGGACGCCGACGGGTCTTGATCTCGACGGTGACGTCGCCGTCGATCCGGACCTGACACGCCAGCCGTAGCCGGGTGATGCGGTAGAGGTTGCCGAGGTGGCGCTCCTCGACGTCGGTGTACGGCGACAGCGCGGCGTCGCCCTCGATCACCTTGACCCGGCACAGGCCGCACGTGCCCTTGCCGACGCACGCGGTCTCGATCCCGGCGGTGATCCGGCCGCCCGCGTCGAACAGGGTCGTGCCGGCGGCGACCTCGACGGTGACGTCGGCCGGCAGGAACCGGACCTTCGCCGTCACCGCGCCCTCGACACCGCCGGGTGGCCGGCGATCGTGAACCGCAGCCGCCGGCGCGCCCACGGCCCGGCGTAGTCGACGCCGATCCGCGCGCTCGTGGCGATCGCGCGCGCGGGCACCCGGGCGCCGCGGCGGACGTGCAGCGCGTCGGCGTCGAGCGTGCGCCCGTGCTGCCCCGGGCCCAGGCCGAGCGCGCGCGTGACCTTGCCCGGACCGCGGCCGATCGCCGGATCGAGCGGCAGCCCGGCGGCGGGGGCGATCGCGCGCACCAGCACCGCGCCGGCGCGGCCATCGCGATCCGCGACGATGTTGAACATCTGGTGGATCCCGTAGCACAGGTAGACGTAGGTCACGCCGCCCGGGCCGAACATCACGGCGGTGCGCGCGGTCGGCCCGAACCGCGCGTGCGACGCCCGGTCCTCGGGCCCGAGGTAGGCCTCGGTCTCGACGATCATCCCGGCGCGGGCGCCGTGGACCAGCACGCAGCCGAGCAGCGCGCGCGCCACCACCGGCGGCGGCCGCTGGAACCACGTCAGCCCCAGGCGCTCAGCCATCGCGCCGGGGCCGGTCGGGATCGGCGCACGCGAGCAGCTGGTCGCGATCGATCGCGGCGATGACGTCGGCGACCCGGGGCTCGGCGGCGAGCGCGTCGAGCAGCGCCGTGGCCGCGTCGACGTAGGCCGCCGGCGCCAGCACGCCCTGCAAGAGCCGGAACCGCAGCAGCACGAACGCGGTCTGGACCACGTCGGCCAGGCAGTAGGCCTGGATCTTGGCGAGCTGGCCGGCGCGGTACAGGCCCTCGACCTGCGAGCCGTCGACGCCGATCTTGCCGGGCAGGCCGAACAAGCGGGCGACCGCGTCGAGCGAGCCCGAGCGGGTGGCGCCGTGGTCGGCCAGCCAGTCGCACAGATCGATGTGGCCCTCCTCGCTGTAGCGGTAGCGCACGCCGCGCTCGCGGTAGTACCAGGCCAGCGGCACGCCGTGGCACAGCGACCGCAGCGCGATCACCGGCAGGTCGAACGCGCGGCCGTTGTAGGTCACCAGCACCGGCTTGGCGCGCCCGATCCAGCGCGACAGCTCGACCAGGACGTGCTGCTCGTCGGCGCGGTCGTCGCCGATGACGCCCAGCCGCCGCAGCCGGTAGTCGCGGTCCAGCCACAGGCAGCCGATGACGATGATCCGGTGGGCCCAGGTCGGCGGGAACGGCGCCTCGACGCCCGGGGTCAGCTCGGGCCGGGACCAGCGGGTGGTGTCCGGCACCGTCTCGAGGTCGAGGACCAGGTACTGGGGCTCGGCCATGGCGCTCGACGGTAGCGAATCGTGGCGGCCGCTGTCCCGCGCCGGGTGTGGAATCGGTCACGGCCACCTGCGCACCCGCGCGCACCCGACGACTTGCACCGTCGAAACGGTCATCGCCCAGCGCGTGGCGTTTGCCTCTTGCTCCCTCGCACCGGACGGCAATAATCGCAGACGATGCGCACCGGCCTCGTCTCCGCCGCACTCCTCGCCGCCGCGACCCAGCTCGCCAGCCCGGTCGCGGCCGATCCGCAGTGCCGCGTGATCGATCTCGATCTGCAGCCGTCCGACGATCTGCAGATGGTGGCGTGGCTCGAGGACAGCGCCGGCAACTACATCGCGACCCTGTTCATCACCGACGCGGTCGGCCGCCGCGGCATCGGCAACCGCCCCGGCCGCTACGACTTCAACAGCGGCCCGCGCTGGCCCTACGGTCGCCGCATCACCACGTTCCCGATCTGGTCGCACAAGCACGGCCTCGAGTTCCCGTCGCTGGAGTTCCAGAACCGCGACGACTCCAACCTGTCGCACCCGTTCAACCAGTCGTCGAGCGAGGCGTTCTTCTGTCGGCCGCTGGCGCCGAACGAGCCGGGCTGGGACACCGCCACCTGCAGCTCGCCGATCTTCACCGACAAGGGCAAGGTCACGGCCACCGGCACCTCGCTGTACCCGCCGCGCGAGGACATCGCCCGGGTCGACGGCATCGACGACCCCGCGGTCGGCATGTTCGACCAGATGAACCCGTTCGACGAGGTGTCGCAGGCGACGCCCGCCGCCGACCTGCCGTTCTCGCTGAGCTGGCCGATGCCGGGCGATCTGCCCCAGGGCGACTACGTGGTCGTGGTCGAGGTCAACAAGGAGTTCGACCACAACAGCTCGTACCGGCCCGAGGATCGGCCGTCGCCGACCGGCATCCCGTGGAGCAACTACGGCCTGCCCTACCGCGGCCAGCCATCGGTGGTGTACCGGCTGCCGGTGACCGTCGGGACCAGCACGATGACCGCGATGACCGCGACCTACGCCGGCTACGGCGATCCTGACGACGGCGACGGGGTCGACGGCGACCTGCGCGCCCCCGACGCCACGATCTCGACTGGCGTGCCCGGCTCCGGCGCCGCCCGCCTGCTGCTGCGCACCGACGGCGCCGACACGTTCCGCGTCCGCGCCACCGCGCGGCCCGAGGACGACTCGATCCCGCCCGGCCCGGCCACCGAGCTGGGCGCGCCCGAGCTCACGCCCACCGCCGCCACGATCACGTTCGTCGCGCCCGGCGACGACGGCGGCGCCACGCCGGTGACCGGCTACGAGGTCCGCTACCGCGCGGTCGAGCCGATCACCGACGCCAACTTCGCGACCTCGTCGCCGATCTCGCAGGCGATCGCGCCCGACGACCCCGGCCAGGTGCAGCTGTTCGATCTGACCGGCCTCCTGCCCGAGACCACCTACTACGTCGCGGTGCGCGCCTACGACGAGTGCCGCAACTACGGGCCGATCGCGACCGCCAGCTTCACCACGCCGGCCCGGGCCGCGGGCGAGGTCGACGCGTGCTTCGTCGCGACCGCCGCGTACGGCACGCTCATGGCCAACGAGGTCAGCCACCTGCGCCAGTTCCGCGACGGCCTGCTGCGGCGGAGCGTGCTCGGCGAGCTGTTCGTCGAGACCTACTACGCGGTCGGCCCGGCGTTCGCCACCGTGGTCGATCACTCCGATCCGCTGCGCGCGGCGGCCCGCGACGGGCTCGGGCCGCTGGTCGGCCTGGTGCGCGGCCTCAAGTACGAGGCCCCGTAGCGCCGGCCTGGGCGCCCGCGGTATCGTCACCGCGATGCGCACCGCCCTCGCCCTGTCCTTCGTCCTCGCCCTCGCCGCCTGCGGTGGCAAGGCCAAGCCCGCCACCACGCCCGCGCCCGACGCCACCGCGGTCGAGTCGGCCGCGCCCGGCGGCGACGACCAGTCGACCGACGACGAGGACGGCGCGCCCAAGGGCGGCGATCCCGACGAGGCCAGCGCCGACCCCTGCGGCGGCGGCGAGTAGCCCGCGGGCTTGCCCACGCCCCCGGGCTGGGTGCTAATCACGCGTGCTCGCCGATCTGCTCGCCTTCCTCCACGCCGCGCCCACGCCGTTCCACGCCGTCGACGAGGCCCGCCGGCGCCTCGACGCCGCCGGCTTCCGCGCGCTGTCCGAGGCAGCGCCCTGGGACCAGCTCGCGCCCGGCGCGTACCACGTCACCACTAGCGAGACCAACCTGCTGGCGTTCGTGGTCCCGGCCGACCCGGCCGCGCGCGGGCGCTACCGGATCGTCGGCGCCCACACCGACAGCCCCAACCTGCGGCTCAAGCCCAACCCCGAGTACACCGTCGAGGGCTACGCCCAGCTCGGGGTCGAGGTCTACGGCGGCGCGCTGCTCAACTCGTGGCTCGATCGCGATCTCGGGATCGCCGGGCGGCTGCTGGTGCGTGACGGCGACGAGCTGGTCGGCCGCCTGGTCCGGATCGATCGGCCGGTGGCGCGGGTGCCGCAGCTCGCGATCCACCTCGACCGCGACGTCAACGACAAGGGCGTCGCGCTCAACCGCCAGGAGCACCTGGCGCCGGTGTTCGGCCTGGCGACCGGCGCGCGCTCGCTGACCGCGCAGCTCGCCGACGCCGCCGGGGTCGACGCCGACGCCATCGTCGGCCGCGAGCTGATGCTCTACGATCTGACCGCGCCGACCGTGGCCGGGCCGGCCGACGAGTTCATCTTCTCGGCCCGCCTCGACAACCTGGCGATGGCCCACGCCGCGACGACGGCGCTGTGCGCGGCGGGCGCGGCGCCGACGCTCGCGTCGATCCCGGTGATCGCGCTGTTCGATCACGAGGAGGTCGGCAGCGCCAGCGCGGCCGGCGCCGGCGGCGCGGTCCTGCCGCGGGTGCTCGAGCGCCTGGTCGGCTCGCGCGAGGCGTTCCACCAGGCGTGCGCGCGCTCGACCTGCGTCTCGGCCGACATGGCCCACGCGGTCCACCCCAACTACCCCGGCCGCCACGAGCCCCGCCACAAGCCGGTGCTCAACGGCGGCCCGGTGATCAAGACCAACGCGCAGCAGCGCTACGCGACCACCGCCGCGACCGCCGCGATGTTCGCCGAGCTGTGCCGGCTCGAGGGCGTGCCGGTCCAGCACTACGCCCACCGCACCGACCTGCCGTGCGGCTCGACGATCGGGCCGATCACCTCGACCCTGCTCGGCATCGCGACCGTCGACGTCGGCAACCCGATGCTCAGCATGCACTCGGCCCGCGAGATGGGCGGCAGCGCCGATGCGGCGCTGATGACCCGGGTGCTGGCGCGCTACCTGCAGACCTGACGATGGCGACCTGGCCCCAGGCCGAGCGCGTCATCCCCGCGCTGCCGCTGACCCGCGCCAGCGCCGAGGCCGCCCGAGCGGGCGCGCCGCGGCGCTACACCTCGAGCCGCACGTCGACGAACTCGCCCGGCTGACCGTTGATGCCCTTGTTCGGCGGCGCGATCCAGCTCGCCATCCCCGGTCCTACGCGTCGAGCCGCACGTACTCGAACTCGCCCGGCTGGCCGTTGATGCCCTTGTTCGGCGGCGCGATCCAGCTCGCCATCTGGCCGGGCGCGGTCACCGGGTGCATCAGGCTCTTGACGTAGGTCTCGTCGGCGGCGCTCGGCAGCCACGCGTGCTTGCGCGCGTCCCACGCGGCGCGATCGATCAGCTCGCCGTCGGGGGTGGCGCAGACCGTCGACCACATGCCGATCTGGCGGTGGAACCGGTTCGACGGCAGCTTGAGCTCGAAGTCGATGCCCTCGTCCTTGATGGTCTTGTTCCAGCGGTCGACGCCGCGCTGGCAGTCCTTGATGTACTCGTGGCGCAGCACCTCGTTGAGCGCGTTGCGCATCGCGATGTCCTTGGTCACCGCGCGGCCGTCCTCGAGCACGTCCATCGTGTAGTGGGTGCCGATCAGCTTGTGCTCGTCGTACCGGTCCTCCTTGTACCGGCCCTTGAGCCCGGCCGCGAACGCGTCGGCGGCGTTCGACGACACCTCGCCGCCGAACAGGTCGAGCGACAGCGTGAAGTGCAGGTTGAGGTACTTCTGGATCGTCGGCAGGTCGATGCCGCCGAGCGCGCGCGGCTCGCCGTTGGGGTCCTGCTTCATCAGCTCGCACGCGCGCTTGATCACCCGCTGCACGCCGGTCTCGCCCACGAACATGTGGTGGGCCTCCTCGGTCAGCATGAACCGGCAGGTGCGGGCCAGCGGGTCGAAGCCCGACTCGGCCAGCGCCGCGAGCTGGTACTTGCCGTCGCGGTCGGTGAACATCGTGAACATGAAGAACGACAGCCAGTGCGGCGTCGGCTCGTTGAACGCGCCGAGGATGCGGGGCTTGTCGCTGTCGCCCGAGCGGCGCTTGAGCAGCTCCTCGGCCTCCTCGCGGCCGTCGCGGCCGAAGTAGGTGTGGAGCAGGTAGACCATCGCCCACAGGTGGCGGCCCTCCTCGACGTTGACCTGGAACAGGTTGCGCAGGTCGTAGAGCGACGGCGCGGTCGTGCCGAGGTAGCGCTGCTGCTCGACCGACGCCGGCTCGGTGTCGCCCTGGGTCACGACCAGGCGGCGCAGCATGTTGCGGAACTCGCCCGGCACCTCGTCCCACACCGGCTGGCCGTGCAGGTCGCCGAAGCCGTGGGTCCGGCCCTCCTGCTTGGGCTCGAGGAAGATGCCCCAGCGGTAGTCGGGCATCTTGACGTAGTCGAAGTTGGCCCAGCCGTCGGCCGCGACCGAGACCGCGGTGCGCAGGTAGACGTCCTGGGCCTGGAACCCGACCGGGCCCATGTCCTGCCACCACGACAGGAAGTGGGGCTGCCACTCCTCGAGCGCGCGCTGCAGGCGGCGGTCGCCGGCGAGGTTGACGTTGTTGGGGATCTTCTCGTCGGTGACGACTGCGGTCATGGCGTGGCCTCGCTGGATCGTGGGAGGGGGTGGTCGGCCGTGCGGTGGGGTGAATCAGGTGCGCAGCAGCTGGAAGACCGGGCGCTCGGGCCGGCCGTACAAGGTCAGCGCGCCGTGCTCGCCGGTCGAGTTGGCGCGGGTGAAGATCCAGTTCTGCCAGGCGCTGAGGCGCCCGAAGACCTTGGTCTCCATCGTCTCGGGGCCGACGAAGCGGAGCGACGCCTCCATGCCGGTCAGCGCGTCGGGCGACAGCGACACCCGCTCCTCGACCGCGATGCGCAGCTCGTCGGCGAAGTCGATGTCGTCGAGCGCGACCGTGGCCAGGCCGAGCGCGTCGGCGTCCTCGCTGGCGATCGGCCCGTCGGCGCCGCGGCCGAGGACCTTGGCGACGTCGGCCGGCGCGCCGTAGAACCGGGCCTCGAGCCGGGTCAGGCCGGTCGCCATCGGGTTGGCGCCGGCGTTGGCGACCGAGGTCGCGACCGCGACGCGCGCGTCGCCGTCGATCAGCATGTAGAACCGGTCGGCGGCCAGCGCCACCTCGAGCAGCACGCCGGCGAAGCAGCTGTCGGCGGCGTCGGCGACCGCGTAGAGCGAGCGCGCGGTGTTGTCGAGGCGCTTGAGCACGCGCCGCTGCAGCAGCCGGACCTCGCGCGCGAAGCCCGAGCCGTCCTTGGCCAGGGCCTCGTCGTGGGCGATGACCGCGGCCCGATCGCCGGAGGTGCGCAGCAGCACGACCGCGACCTCGGGGTGATCGAACCGCAGCCGCAGGAGCGCGTCGTCGAGCTCGCGGAACGCGCGCAGGCTCCACAGGTCGGCGCCGGCGCTCGCGGCCACGGCCGGGGCCGGCGTGGTCGGCGCCGCGATCGCGATGGTCGCGGTGCGCGCGGCCCGATCGACCGAGAGCGTCACGTGCCGGTAGCTGAGCGTGTCCTTGGCCAGGGTCGGCGCCAGCGCGTCGAGCGCGACCGCGGGCCCCCTGGCGACGCCGGCGGCGGACGCGGCCAGGGCCTTGGCCCGGACCGCGACCTCGGCGTCCCACTTCGAGCGCGCGACCAGGCCGTCGACCAGGCCCCAGTCCTTGGCGCGCTTGCCCTTGATGCCCTCGGCCACGGTGCAGAACACGTCGGCGCGATCGCGCCGGACCTTGCGCTTGTCGACCAGGCGCGTGAGGCCGCCGGTGCCCGGGCAGCACCGCGAGCAGCGGCGTCTCGGGGAACGACACCGCCGAGCTGCCGTCGTCGACCAGGACGATGTCGTCGCACGCCAGCGCGAGCTCGTAGCCGCCGCCGGCGGTCGTGCCCTTGCACGCGGCCAGGAACTTCAGGCCCGAGTGGGCGCTGGCGTCCTCGAGGTAGCACCGGGTCTCGTTGGTGAACTTGCAGAAGTTCACCTTGAACGTGTGGGTCGACAGCCCGAGCATGTAGATGTTCGCGCCCGAGCAGAACACCCGGTCGAGGTCGGCGGTGACCACACACGCGCGCACCTCGGGGTGCTCGAACCGCAGCCGTTGCAGCGCGTCGGCCAGCTCGATGTCGACCGACAGGTCGTAGCTGTTGAGCTTGAGCTCGTAGCCGGGCTTGTGGGGGTGATCGCCATCCACCGCCATCGTCAGCGTGGCCAGCTCGCCGTCGACGGCGAGCTTCCAGTGGTGGTAGCGGCTGGGGTGGGTCTCGAACGACGTCGGATCCATGGAGTGACGATCTACCGCAGGGGGCGCTGGGGTCGCAAGCAGTTTAGTGCTTGCGCGGCGCCACAAAGCGGAACTATATTGCCGCCGATGGCCGCGCCCGCTCCGGCTCCCTTGCTGGCCCAGGTCGGGGCCCGCGTGCGCGCGGCCCGGGACGAGGCCGGCATGTCGCGGCGGGATCTGTCGGCGGCGTCGGGGGTGAGCGAGCGGTTCCTGGCCCAGCTCGAGGGTGGCACCGGCAACATCTCGCTGGCGCGGTTCGCGACCGTCGCCGACGCGCTGGCGACCACGCCGGCCGAGCTGCTCGCCGGGCTCACCGCCGATCCCCGGCGCCCCGCGATCGCGCTCCTGGGCGTGCGCGGCGCCGGCAAGTCGACGGTCGGGCGCGAGCTCGCGCGGCGGCTCAAGGTGCCGTTCGTCGAGGTCGATCAGGAGATCCAGCGGACCGCCGGGCTACGCCTGACGCAGATCTTCGAGCTGCACGGCGAGGCCTACTACCGCCGGGTCGAGCGCGACGTGCTGCGCAAGCTGCTGGCGCGGCGCGCGCCGCTGGTGGTCGCGACCGGCGGCTCGATCGTCAGCGACGACGCCACCTACGCGCTCCTGCGCGCGCGCTGCCAGACCGTCTGGCTCAAGGCCCGCGCGGTCGATCACTGGGAGCGGGTGGTCGCGCAGGGCGACCGCCGGCCGATGGCCGAGAACCCGCACGCGTTCGCCGAGCTCGAGCAGCTGCTGGCCGCGCGCGCCGCGCGCTACGCGCTGGCCGATCACACGATCGACACCAGCCACCGCACCGCCACCGCCGTCGTCGACGAGCTGGTCGCCCTGGCCGGCTAGCGCGCGCGCCGCGCCGCGCGCTACGCGCTGGCCGATCACACGATCGACACCAGCCGCCGCACCGCCACCGCCGTCGTCGACGAGCTGGTCGCCCTGGCCGGCTAGCGCGCGCGCCGCCCCGCGCGACCGCTGGCCGATCCACGATCGACACCAGCCACCGCACCGCCACCGCCGTCGTCGACGCGCTGGTCGCCCTGGCCGGCGAGCGCGCGCCGCGCCGCGCGCTACGCGCTGGCCGATCACACGATCGACACCAGCCGCCGCACCGCCACCGCCGTCGTCGACGCGCTGGTCGCCCTGGCCGGCTAGCGCGCCGCGCCGCGCCAGCGCGCGGCCCGACGCCGCTCAGGCCCGACGCAGCGTCTCGGCCAGCAGCCCCAGCTCGCGGCCGCGCGCCGACGACATCCGCCACACCAGCCCGACGTCGCGCCCGGGCGACACGCCCGTGAACGCGACCGCCTCGAGGCCGCTGCCGCGCCCGGCCAGGGCCGGGGCCGCGCGCGCCGGCAAGAGCGTCACGCCCAGACCGCCGGCGACCATCTGCGCCAGCGTCGGCAGGCTGGTCGCGCGCAGCTCCCCCGACTCGTGGGCCCCGGCCGCGCTGCACACCGCCAGCGCCTGATCGCGCAGGCAGTGGCCGTCCTCGAGCAGGAGCACGGTCTCGCCGTCGAGGTCGGCCTCGCGCACCGCGGCCTTGCGCAGGAGCGCGTGGCCGCGCGGCGCCGCCAGCAGGAAGTCCTCGCGGTAGAGCCGCACCGCGGCCAGGTCCCCGGGGACCGGCAGCGCCAGGACGCCGGCATCGAGGCGACCGTCGTCGAGCTGGGCCAGGATGGTCGCGGTGCGCTCCTCGCGCAAGATCAGCTGCAGGCGCGGAAACCGGGCCCGCACCGCCGGCAGCGCCCGCGGCAGCAGGTACGGCGCGATCGTCGGGATCACGCCCAGGCGCAGGCGGCCGGTCAGCGGCTCGGCGGCCCCGCGGGCGGTGTCGAGCACCGCGCCGGCGGCGGTGATGACCGCGCGCGCGCGCCCGACGATCTCGGCGCCGGCCGGGGTCACCAGCACCTTGCGGCGATCGCGCTCGAACAGCTGCACGCCGAGCGCGGCCTCGAGCGCGGCGATCTGGGCGCTCAGGGCGGGCTGCGTGACGGCGCACGAGGTGGCCGCGCGGCGGAAGCTCTTCTCGTCGGCGACCGCCACCGCGTACTCGAGCTGGCGCAGCGTGAACGTGGCGGCTGGCGACGGGCGCCCCGGCGGGGGCGCGGACGCGGGCGCGCGGCTGGGGCGAGGACGGCGCGTGGCCATGTGATAGCCACAGACTATCACGACCATGGCCGTGGACAATTGGCGTTATGTCCAGCCCGGCCCCAAGGTGCCTCCACACCGCGGCGCCGCCGCTCATCCCACAGGAGACACGACATGCTCACCATCGGCGATCAGTTCCCCACCTTCTCGGCCCAGGCGGTCGTGGCGCTCGAGCCCGGCCGCGAGTTCGCGACCCTCGACGACACCAGCTTCGCCGGCAAGTGGAAGGTCTACTTCTTCTGGCCCAAGGACTTCACGTTCGTGTGCCCGACCGAGATCGCCGGCTTCGGCAAGCTCGACGGCGACTTCCGGGACCGCGACGCCCAGCTGCTCGGCGTCTCGACCGACAGCGAGTTCGTGCACCTCGCCTGGCGCAAGCAGCACCCCGACCTGCGCGACCTGCCGTTCCCGATGATCGCCGATCTGCGGCGCGAGCTGGCCGAGGGCACCGGCGTGCTCGACCGCGCCGCCGGCGTGGCCCGGCGCGCGACGTTCATCGTCGATCCCCAGGGCGTGATCCGCTTCGTCGAGGTCACCGACATGAACGTCGGCCGCAACCCGGCCGAGGTCCTGCGCGTGCTCGACGCGCTGCAGACCGACGAGCTGTGCCCGTGCAACTGGACCAAGGGCGCCGCGACGCTGAGTGCCGCGTGAGCGCGCCCCGATCGATCTGGAGGCCGCGATGACCACGCTCGACCAGCTCAAGGACCGCCTACCCGACTACGCCCGCGATCTGAAGATCAACCTGGGCGTCGTGACCGGGACCTCGACGCTCACGCCGCGCCAGCACTGGGGCACCGCGGTGGCCGCCGCCCTGGCCGCGCGCCAGCCCGACGTGATCGCCGCCGTCACCGCCGCCGCGGGCGCCCACCTCGATGAGGCCGCCCTGCGCGCCGCCCGGGGCGCGGCGTCGGTGATGGCGATGAACAACGTCTACTACCGGTTCTTGCACTTCGTCGGCGAGGGCAACGACTACCAGGCGCTGCCGGCGCGGCTGCGGATGCAGCTGATCGGCAACCCCGGCGTCGACGCCCTCGACTTCGAGCTGTGGTGCCTGGCGGCGTCGGCCGTGACCGGCTGCGGCGCGTGCGTCGTCTCGCACGACCAGGTCGTGCGGAGCAAGGGGGCCCAGGCGCCGCAGGTGCAGGACGCGATCCGGATCGCCGCGGTGGTGCACGCGCTGGCGGCGACGCTCGACGGCGTCGCGGCGACCGCGACCGCGCTGACGCCCAGCTAGCGCGGGCGGCGGGCGATCGCGAAGCACCAGGCGATCGCGCCGACCCCGGCGACCAGGGCCACCACGAACACCAGCAGCCCCTGGGCGTGCTCGAGCCGGTGCGGCAGGCGCGGATCGATCGCGGCCAGGCGCATCGCCTCGCGCGCGCCGGCCAGCGCCAGCGCCAGGACCACCGTGGCGCCGACGATGACCGCCCGGGCCGGGGCCCGCCCGGCGACGACCGCGCCCCAGGCACCGGCCAGCACCGCGGCGGCGGCCGCCAGCGCGTACAGCCACGGCCGCGCCGGCGCCAGCGCCAGGACCGTGACCTGCTCGTCGGTGGCGCGGCCCGTGACCACGGCCGCGACCGCCGCGACCACCAGCCCGACCAGCGCGATCACGGCGCTGCGCCGGCGCTCGCCGGCGTCCGCGCCCGGCGTGACCACCAGCAGGCCGGCCGGCCACACCAGCGCCGCGATCCCCAGCCACATGATCCAGCGCGGCGCCACCGCCGGGTCGGCGTGGTGCAGCCGGCCCGCCCCGTAGTGCGCGGCCCACACCGCCGGATCGCGCTGCATCGCCAGCGCGTGGTCCTCGATCCACGACCACGCCACGAACCCGAAGCACGCCAGCGCCGCCAGCGCGACCGCGGCCCGGCGCGCGTTGGCCCAGGTCGCGGCCCGGGCGCTCTTGCCGAGGTAGAGCGCGTAGAAGCCGACGATCAGCGCCGGCACGACCGCCAGCCAGCGCACGGACAGGAGCAGGTTCGCGGTGTAGAAGCGCGGCTGGTAGAGGATCTGCACGAACAAGAGCGGCGCGACCCCGGCGGTGATGGCGGCCCCCAGCGCGAACGGCAGCCAGTCGCGCGACGCCGCCGCGAGCGCGTCGTCACCTCCGCGGAGGAACCGGCCGGCGACGTAGGCGGTGCCGGCGAGGACGAAGCTGATCAGGAGCGCGTGCAGCGCGAACGTGACGACCAGGAGCGCCAGGTACAGCGCGCTGCCGGCGGGCGCGTCGCTCACCGCGTCACCGGCGCGGCGGCGGGGCCGGCCTCATCGAGCCAGGCGGCGATGCGCGCCAGCGCGGCCGGATCGTGGACCTCGGGCCAGGCCGCCTCCTGCGACTCTCCGCCGTCCTCCTCCCAGCCCAGCAGCTGCACCAGCGCCTCGAGCTCGACGGCGGTGCCGGCGAACGGCGGCATGAACCCCTTGGTCCGCTGCAGCTGCGCGATGTTCAAGCGCCGCTGATCGAGCGACCAGTTGGTGACCAGGTCGACCAGCGCGTTGGCGCCGTGGAGCGTGTGGCACGCGCTGCACTGCGCGCGGTAGACCTTGGCGCCGAGCGCGAGCTGCGGGTTCGGGAAGCGCGCGGCGTCGCGCAGCGGGTAGGGATCG
Organism: Myxococcales bacterium; assembly: GCA_016717005.1. Classification (NCBI taxonomy): domain Bacteria; kingdom Pseudomonadati; phylum Myxococcota; class Myxococcia; order Myxococcales; species Myxococcales bacterium. Next base: position 377,633 of record JADJUF010000014.1, read on the forward strand.
TCGACGACCGAGCCGACCCGGCGCAGCCGCGCGACCTCGTCGGGCGCGATCGAGTTCGAGTACAGCACCCCGCGCACCGTGTAGGGCTTGCGCGCGCCCTCGCGCACGAACTCGCCGGCGGCGGTGGCCACGAACGCGAGCGCGAGCAGGAGCGCCGCGGTCGCGCTGCTGGCGTAGAGGTGCTTCCAGACCAGGCCGCCGACCGCGTAGGCGCCGATCAGCGCGGTCGCGCCGGCGGCCATCGCCAGGAACATCGACATCGCCACCGAGCCGCCGGTGAGCCAGCGCCGGCTGTCGGCCGGGATCACCGCCAGGAACCACACCCCGAACACCGGCATCGCGACCATCGGCAGCATCAGGCGCGCGATCGCCGTGACGAGGTGGTGGCGCTGGGCCCGGGTCACGTCGAGCGTGCCGACCACGAGCACGCCGGCCAGCGCCGCCAGCGTCGCCGACACCGCCAGGCGGTAGCCCAGCGACGGCCAGAAGCTGGGGTTCCAGAACCCGGCCCACAGGTCGTGCGTGCGCACCCACGCGCCGGGCGTCAGCTGCCACGCCAGGATGCCGTTGATCCAGAACAGGCTGCCGACGGCGGCGAACGTGTACAGGCCGAGCAGGCGCAAGCGCAGCGGATCGCTCAGGCGGTCGCCGACCCGCAGGAACGTGTAGCCGGCGACGACCTCGACGAAGAAGAACACCCACTCGGTCGCCCACAGCCAGTGGAACTCGTCGATCATGAGGCCGATCGTGCGGGCCCCGACCTGGATGGTCGTGAACCACATCGCGACGCCGGTCAGCGCGCCGGCGACGAAGCTGACCAGCACCAGGTACTTGAAGAACGATCGGATGAAGGTGCGCGCCAGCTCGTCGCCGCGCCCGGCCCGCCACTGCAGGTAGGTCAGGAGCATCCCGCCGCCGATCGCGAACTGCGCCAGGAACACGTGGACGATGCCGACCGCGCCGATCACCATGCCGCGCATGGCCGGCCCGAACTCGGTGACCGGGTACAGCGGCGGACTCGTCGACGGATCGAACACCCCGCTCCGATGATGCCAGAGCCGACGCCGTGGTGCGGCGCGATGCCGCGGGCCCGGCGAGCGATCCCGCCGATCGCGTCTGGAGATCGACCGCGGTAGGCTGCGGCGATGGCACCTCGGCTCAGCCCGAACCCCGCCCGCACGCCCGGCGCGCCGTCGGCGCAGCAGGCGTTCGCCTGGGGCCCGCCGAACGCTCCAGCGGCGACAGCGGCGACGGCGGCGACGGCAGCGACGCCACCGCCCGCGTCGCCGCCGCGGACCACTTCGCCACCCGCACCCAACCCACCGCCCCCGGCGTCGGCCCCGCGGACCACCGCGCCCCCGCCGCCGCCGCTCGCGTCACCGCCGCCCGCCGAGGCCACCGCCGCGCGGCTGTCGGCCGAGCTCGAGGCCGCGCTCCAGCGCGAGGTCCGCGCGGCCTTCGCCTGGGAGAACCACGCGCGGTTCGGCACCCGCCTGCGCGCGCCGGTGTTCACCCTGGCCGACACCACCACCCGCCTGGGCCAGTGGCTCCGCACCACGCGCACGCTCGAGCTGTCGCGGCCGCTGGTGCTGGCGCGGCCGTGGCCCGAGGTGCTGTCGGTGCTGTTGCACGAGATGGCGCACCAGTTCGTCGACGAGGTGCTGCAGATCCGCCACGAGGACCCACACGGCCCGACGTTCGCCGAGGTCTGCGCCGCGCGCGGCATCGACGGCCGCGCCCACGGCGCGCCGGTGCCGGTGCCGGGGGCCGACGCCGCCGGCGATCGCGTGCTCGACAAGATCCGCAAGCTCCTGGCGCTGGCCGCCAGCGCCAACCAGCACGAGGCCGAGCTGGCGATGCGCAAGGCCCACGAGCTGATGCTGCGCCACAACATCGACAGCGCCGCCGGCCAGCGGGCCTACCAGGTGCGCCACGTCGGCGACGCCACGCAGCGGCGCACGCAGGTCGACGGGATGATCGCGCTGATCCTGTCGGAGTTCTTCTTCGTCAAGGTCATCCAGATCCCGGTCTACCTGCCGGCGCTGGGCCGCCGCGGCCACCTCTACGAGCTGACCGGCACCGCGCCCAACCTCGACCTGGCCGAGCACGTCTACGAGTTCCTGCGCGGCACCGCCGAGCGGCTGTGGCAGGCCAACCGCTTCGACGCCCGGGTCAAGAGCGGCCACGATCGCCTGCGCTACCAGGCCGGCGTGATCCAGGGCTTCCACGACAAGCTCGTCGCCGAGCGCGGCGAGCTGCGCGGCACCGGCCTCGTCTGGGTCGGCGACGCCGACCTCGACGACTACTACCACCGCCGCAACCCGCGCATCGTCAAGAAGAGCCGCCGCTACCGCGCCGACGGCGCCCACGCCGCCGGGCGCGAGGCCGGCCGCCGGATCGTGCTGCACAAGCCGGTCACCCGCGGCGGCGGCGGCGGCGGCCCCAAGCTGCTCGGCTGAGCGCCGGCGGCTGCGCCAGGTCAGCGTCGGCGGCGGCCTCGAGATCACCGGGAGGCTGGTCGCACCGCCGGCGGGTCAGGCGACGCGCGCCGCCGACCGGGCGCGATCAGGCGCCGGCGCGCGGCGTCGTCGGCGAGCGCGGCCGCGGCGGGGCGGGCACCGCGACCGTGGTCGCGGCGGGGGCCGGGGCCGGCGGCGTCACCGGCGCGGCCGGCCGCGCGCCCAGGCCACGGACGATCGCGGCGACGTCGACGCCCATGGTCTGCTTGAGCTGCTCGGCGGTGATCGCGGCGTTGACCGCGAAGTTGCCGCCGCCGGCGGTCAGGCTCTTGTCGATCACGGTGACCTTGTCGATCGCGAGATCGCCGACGGTCGACATCAGCGAGGTCACCAGGCCGGTCAGCTTCTGGGCGACGAAGATCTGGCGGGCGTGGTCGCCGGTCTGGCTCCAGGTCTCGGCCAGCGAGCGGATCGCGGCCGCGGTCGCCTTGCCCTCCTCGATCAGGCGCGCGGCCTGGCCGCGGGCGTTCTCGATGAGCTGGGCCTTGCGCGCCTCGGCCGGCTTGATCTTGTCGGCGATGAGCTGGAACCGGACCTGGGCCAGGCGGGCCTGCTGCACCGAGACGTCGGCCTTGGCGCGCGCGACGATCGCCTGGACCTGCCCCTTCTGCTCGGCGACCAGCGCGAGCTTGCGGGTCTGGGCCTCGAGGATCCGGCGGGCGGCCTCGGCGCGAGCCTTGGCGATCTCGGCCTCGAGCTTCGCGATCTCCTGGGTCTGGGCGTTGGCCGCCGTGCGCTCGGCGGAGAGCGAGCGGTTCTCGGCCTCGGAGATCCGGGAGTTCTTGACCAGCTCGGCGCTCTGCTGGCGGCCCAGCGAGTCGAGGTACGCCTTGTCGTCGGACACGTGCTGGATCTTGAGGTTGTCGAGCTCGATCCCGAGCCGGGCGAGATCGGCGTCGGCCTCGTGCAGGAGCTCCTTGGCGAACTTCTCGCGGTCCTGGTTGACCTCCTCGGGCGTCAGCGTGGCCAGCACCCCGCGGAGGTTGCCCTCGAGGGTCTCGCGCGCGACCGCGATGATCTCCGCGCGCGGCCGGCCGAGGAAGCGCTCGATGGCGTTGGCGAGGTGGACCTTCTGGCTCGAGATCTTGACGTTGGCGACGCCCTGGACGTTGAGCGGGATCCCGCCCTTGGAGTAGGCGCTGGTGACGCGGAGCTCGATCGGCATGTTCGACAGATCCATGCGGTCGACCTGCTCGAACAGCGGCACCCGGATGCCGCGCCCGCCCTGGATCACGCGGTAGCCGACGGTCCGGCCGTCGGCGTCGCCGAGCGGCCGCTGGCCCCCAGAGAAGATGAGCACCTCGTTGGGCGGACAGATGTAGATGAGCTTGTTGACGATCCACAGGATCGCGAGGAAGGCGACGACCAGCGCGATCGCGACGACGAGCAGGATCTGCATGGTGGCCTCCTTAACCCTGGCTCGCGGCCAGCGCGGGCTGGGCGGTGGGCGCGCCGGTGATGACCCGGCTGATGTCGATGCCGAGCGTGGCCTGGACCTCGCCCATCAGGCGCCCGACGATCGCCGGATAGCTGGCGGCGTAGGCCGACAGGGTGGCGCCGTCACCGCCGTCGACGAGGTTGACCTCGTCGACCTTGACCCGGCGCGCGGCCTTGGTGACCTCGCCGAAGATCGCGTCGAGGTTCTGGAGGACGAACATGTCCATCGCCTTGCCCTGGCTGTCGCGCCAGGCGCCGGCGACCTCGGCCAGCGCGCGGGCCATGGCCTCGCCGTCCGCCGAGATGGTCGCGGCCTGACCGGCGGCGAGCAGCTCGCGGACCTGGCGCTCGATCTCGGCCGGGATCGTGACGTCGGCGGCCAGGCGCAGCTGCTCGAGCTCGCCGCGGATCTCCTGCAGCTCCTTCTCGGCCTCGGCCCGAGCCTGGTGGGCGGCGGCCTCGGCCCGCTGCTCCTCGGACGCCGCCTGGCCGTCGAGCTCAGCCTTGATCTGGCGCAGCTCGTTCTGCTTCTGCTGGACCATGGCCTCGGCGTTGGTGATCGCGACCTGGGCCCGGGCCCCGGCCGCGGCCTCGGCCTCCTGGGCGGTGCGCATCGCGTCGGACTCCGCGACCTCGGCCACCCGCAGGATCTCGGCGAGCCGCTGCCGGCCGATGCTCTCGAGGTAGTTGCGGTCGTCGGCGACGTGCTGGATCTTGAGGGTGTCGAGGTGGAGGCCGAGCTTCTGGAGATCGCGCTCGGCGCTGGCCAGGAGCTGCTTGGCGAACTTGAGCCGGTCCTCGTTGACCTCCTCGGGCGTGAGCGACGACAGCACCTCGCGCAGGTGGCCCTCGAGGGTCTCCTTGGCGACCCGGCCGATCTCGGCCCGCTTGGTGTCCATGAACCGCTCGATGGCGTTGCCCATGAACCGGGGGTCGGTGGTGACCTTGACGTTGGCGACCGCGTTGACCGTGAGCGGGATGCCGCCCTCGGAGTAGGCCCCGCTGATCGACATCGGCACCGAGATGTTGGCGACGTCCATCCGCCGGACGCTCTCGATCACCGGCACCCGCCAGCCGCGCCCGCCGTGGACCACCCGGAAGCCGACCGCGCGGCCGTCCCCGGTCGTGCGGTTGCGCCCCGAGAAGATCAGGATCTGGTTGGGCGGACAGATGTGGAGCAACGAGCGCGCGGCGGCGATGATCAGCAGCACCACCGCGAGCCCGCCCGAGACGCCGTAGAGCAGCGCCGGCGGGACCTTGTCGATCAGATCAGGGACAGTCATGGCTTCCTCCTCACCCGGTGTGGCGGCGCAACCCCGCGTCGCCCTCGGGTGGAGAGTAGTCCCTGGCGTCGTCGTCGGCGGCGCCGGCGGAGAAAAAGCGGTCCGCGCGTGGTCGATCAGTCGGTCGGGGCGCGGGTCACCTGGACCCGGCCGTCGTCGCCGCCGCCGATCACCAGGATCTCGGTCCCGGTCGGGAGCGCCGCCGCGTCGTCGGTCGCGGCCAGCAGGTCGACCGCCCGGCCCTTGGCCTCGACGCGGACCTTGCCGAGCTGCCCGCGCTCGATCGCGACCACCACGACGCCGCTCACCCCGGTCAGCTCGGCCGCCTCGACCATCGACGACGCGGCGCCGGACACCGCCCGCATCACGGTCGTGGCCACGGTGCCGGCGGCGACCCCGGCCAGGCCGGCGATCACCGCGGTCGCCACGGTGCCGGCGGCGTCGAGGCCGGTCAGCACCGCCCCGACCGCGCCCCCGAACGCGAACAGGAACGTCCAGAAACGGACCGAGCGGGCGACCGTCCAGATCGCCTCGCCGCCCTCGGCCGCCTCGGTGTGGACCTCGCCGCCGTCGCCGTGGTCGGCGCTGGCGTCCTGGCCGCCGAGGAGCATCGACGCCAGCAGCAGCGTTCCGCCGAATCCGAGCGCGATCAGGTAGATGGTGAGCAACCGGGCCTCCCGCGCGCTCCCGCCAGCGCTTGTTCGTCAAGGGTGGGCACATCCGCGCGCCGGCGCAAGGGCCCGCGCCAGCGGGTGGGCCTGAGACCGCGCGGGTCGGAGGGCCAGGCGGTCCGGCGGTCGACGCCGAGCTCAGCGCGCCGTCCGCCCCGTGGCGGTCACAGGTCGACGAGGGTCAACCCGGGCGCGCCGTTGGTGACGTAGACCGCCTGGCGATCGTCGGCGGACAGGTCGACCTCGATCGCGGCGAAGGCGTCGACCAACAACGAGCGCTGGCCGGTCAACGAGACCGCCTCGAGGCCGGCGTCGGTGGTGACCACCAGGCGCTGGCCGTCGGCGAACCAGTCGAGGCCGGCGATGAACGGCAGCCCGTCGGCGACGACCGTCGTCGCGGCGCCGGTGGCCAGCTCGATGGTGACCAGGGCGCCGCCCGACACGCACGCGACGCTGGCGCTGTCGGGGGCGAACCGGATGGCCTGGCACGGGCGGTCGAGGGCGGTCTCGGTGCGGGCCCCGAGGTCGTAGACCCGGGCGGCGCCGCCGTTGGTGCCATAGGCCAGCCGGGCGCCGTCGGGCGACAGGTCGAGCCCGAGGGCGGCGAAGGCGTCGTTGATCATGACGGGGGCGCCGCCGGCCAGGTCGACCGCGAACACCCCGCCGCCGCCGGTGTAGTAGAAGCGGGCCCCGTCGGCGGCCCAGGCCGTGCCGGTCAGGTACGAGCCGCCGGTGGCGCGCTCGGTGAGCGTGCCGGCGGCGACGTCGACCGTGCCGACCCGGTCGTCGGCGCCGAACGCGACCGCCAGGGTGGCGCCGTCGGGCGAGAAGCGGACGCCCCACAGGCGGCCCTCGGGCACCTCGATGGTGCGGCCGCCGCCGCCGCCGTCGCCACCGCAGGCCGGCAGCACCGCGCCGCCCACCGTGATCACGAGCAAAGCCATAGGTGAGGCGTTGGTCATGTGCCCACGGTACAACGCTGCCCGGGTCGCCGCGACCAAGAGCTCCCGTGCGCCCAGCGGCCGTCCGCCCCCTGGCGTGTCGCCCGCTCGAACGATTCCCGGATCGCGTCGGTGCCACGGGCCCGGAGGTGTGGTCTATGGGCGCTGCCATGTCGACTGAAGCCACCCGCGACCGCGGCAAGCTCTTCGCGAACGCGGAGAAGAAGAAGCCGAGCCAGCCCGATCTGCTGGGGGACTGCACGATCGATCGGGTCGTCTACGAGCTCCGTGGGTACCGCCGCGGCGACGGGCTGACCATCCACCTGGCCCCGCCGCGCGGCGACCGGAACACGTATCCGCCCGACGTCTTCAAGGGCACGCTCGACGCGGTCGAGAAGCCGAGGGCGCCGAAGGGCAAGCGGGGCGCCCCCGTGCCGGCCGCGGCGCTCGGGCTCGCCTGGGTCGGCGTCATCGTCAGCGCGGACGCCGCCTACCGGCTGTCCGCCACCGAGAAGCAGGGCAAGTCGGACATCTACTGGACGCTCAGCTTCGAGCGCGTCGAGCGGCCCGTCGCTGAGTCGGCGTGGACCGACGACGACGACGTCGACTCGGCTGGGTAGCGGCGGCGCCAGTGCGCCGCCCCGGGCGCGCGTGACGTCGAGATCCGCGGCCGCGTGACATCAAGATCCGCGGCCGCGCGCCGCGCTCGGGGCGCGGGTCCGATCGGCCGATCGGACCCGGTGGCGCGGCGCCTCACTCGAAGCGCACGGTCGCGCCGGGCGCCAGCACGAACCGCGTGGCGTTGCCGCCGGGGGCGCGCTGCAAGATGGCGGCGCCGGGCAGGCCAGCCTGCGTGATGTCGGCGCGGGTGCGGTGCAGGAGCGTGTTGAGATCGACCCGCGACATGACCCGCCCAGGCCACAGCCGCGGCAGGATCACCTCGTCGGAGATGAACTCGCCGGGGACGTGCGGCGCCGGCGGCTGCAGCAACACCGCGATCAGATCGCACCGCTTCTCGGCCAGGTACACGACGACCTTGCGACCGCCGGCGCTCACCGTCAGGCGACCGCCGCGCGGCAGGAACTCGACCACCGCCAGGCTGGGCTCGAGCAGGCGCGCGAGGTCGCCGCTGCTGTCGCCGTCGCCGTCGGCCTCGCCGTCGGCCGGCCGCACCTCGACCGCGATGCCCGCGCAGGCGATCGTCGCGGGCCCGGTCAGCGCGACCCGCGCGCCGGCGGCGAGCGGCCGGCCGTCGAGCTCGAGCGGCACCAGCGCCAGCACGCTCAGCTCGTCGTGGAACGTGAACCGCGCCACCTCGCTGGGCCAGCCGGTGATGCGCAGATCGGCCGCGGCGCTGCCGCCGATCACGAACGGCGAGCGCGCGATGCCGAACCGGGCCCCGCCGTCGGTCCGCACCACCCACGCCGGCAACGTCAGGATCCCCGACATGCCCGACACGATCCGCGCGACCAGGCCGGGCACGCGCAGCTCGGCGCCGTCGGCCAGGAGCTGCTCGCGATCGACCTCGACGCCGTTGACCACGGTCGGCGCGCGCCCGAGCGACACCACCACCGGCCCGGCGTCGCCGTCGACGACGATCGCCTGGCGTCGGCTGGCGTTGCTGTCGTCGATGACCACGTCGCAGCGCGACGAGCGCCCGATCATCACGCCGCTGGCGGTGATCGCGAAGCGCTCGCCGCTGGTCAGGACGAGCCAGTACCGGGGCCGAAGGAGCACCACTGCATTACAGCGGATCTGGCAGGGCCGTGAAAGCCGGGACGCCGCCGCGATCGCGCCCAGGACTGGCAGGACCAATCGCCCGGTCGGCCCAGGCGATCAGCGCGCGCGGCGTCAGCGCGCGAGCCGCGCCACGAACGTGTCGGCGAGCTGCACCTTCACGCCCGGCACCTGGGTCGAGGCGATCGGCTTGGCGGTGAGGTCGAGGTTGTAGCGGAAGATGCCGGTCAGCCACACGCTGCCGTCGGCCGCGACCGCCACCGCGTTGCCGCTGTCGTTGTCCCAGTCGCCGAAGCGCCGGCTCCACACGTGGGCGCCGTCGGCGGTGAGCTTGGCCACGAAGCCGTCCTTCTGGCCCTTGCCCCGGAGCCCGCCGCCGCCGAAGTCGATCGGGGTCTCGTACCAGCCGGTGACGACGATGTTGCCGGCGTCGTCGACCGCGACGCCGTAGCCGATGTCCTCGCGCTCGCTGCCGAAGCGCTTGACCCACAGCGGCTTGCCGTCGTGGGTCAGCCGCGCGACGACCACGTCGGACTCGCCGGCGGCCACCAGCGGCGTGCCGAAGAAGTCGACGTCGCGATCGAACGAGCCCGTGATCACCAGGTTGCCCGCGCGATCGATCGCCAGGCCGCCCGCGACCTCGTTCCACGGGTTGCCGGCGCGCTGGCTCCACAGGTGGTGGCCGCCAGCGTCGAAGGCCGCGATCAGCAGATCCATCGCGCCGGCCGAGGTCAGCGGCCCCGCGCCGAGATCGAGCGTCTGCTGGAACGCGCCGAGCGCGAAGATCGTGCCGTTGGCGTCGACGGCGAGCCGCTTGATCGACTCGCTGCCGTCGCCCGAGATGCGGGTGATCCACTGGATCGCGCCGGTGGCGGATAGCTTGATCAGCGCGGCGTCGTCGTAGCCCTGGGCCGTGAGCTCCTGGTCGCCGAACGTCCCGACCAGGTGCCACGAGATCGCGGCGACGAAGCCGCCGTCGGGCGTGGCCGCCAGCGCGGTCGTCGCGTCG
>JADJUF010000015.1 GCA_016717005.1 Myxococcales bacterium
CAGCAGGTGGACCCGGTCCGGCGCCGTGCGGGTGGCGCTGGTGATGCACGCCGGGATGAAGTCGTTGGTGGCGCTGACGGTGGTGCCGGTGGTCACCGGCGGCGGTGATCGTCACGAACGGGTCGGTCTCGGCGCGCAGGTCTGCTCGCTGGGCCCCGACGCCGAGGCGCAGTCAGTCGTCGAGCGGATAGTCGATCGCGCCGTCGCCGTCGTCGTCGAGCCTGTTGCCGCAGGCCGGGCACATCGGCCCGCCTGGGCAGTCGTCGGTCTCGTCGTCGTCGTCGGGGCTGGCGCAGCCCGGATCGGGTCGGGTAGCCCGGGAAGCCGTCGCCGTCGGCGTCGACGGCGTCGTTCGGTGCCGTCGCGACGCACCTCCATCATCGCCGGGCCGAGGCACCGCGCGCCGACGCCGCAGGTGAAGTAGGGCGCGGTTTGGTCGCACGCGGCGCCCAGGGCGTAGGTGCCGGCGACGTGGAGCTGGTAGGCGCCGGCGGCCGAGGCGAAGCCGTCGACGACGATCGTGTAGGTGCCCGGGCCACGCCGCCGGTGCGGCTGATGCGCGACTGGTTGCCTGGATCGCCGTCGTCGTCGCACGCGATCGTCGCTGCGCAGTCCGCGTCGAGCAGCGAGCACGACGGTGTCGAACGGCGAGGTGTCGGTGCCGGGATCACCAGGGTCGCGAGCGGGTACCGCACCCGCAGCGTGTGCGCGCGATCGGGCGTGGTCGAGTTCATCACGCACGCCGGCATCCGGTCGTTGGTGGCGCCGGCGGTCGTGCCGCTGGTGGTCCCGGCGGTGATCGGCGCGACTGGATCGGTCTCTCCGGCGCAGCCTCGGAGTCGGCCGATGCCGCGGTGCAGCCGGGGTCGGTCGGATAGTCGGTCAGCAGGTCGCCGTCGTTGTCGACGCCGTCGGCGCAGGCCGGGCGGGGAACCAGGCCTCGGCTGGCAGGTGTCGTCCTCGGTGTCGTCCTGGGGCTGGCGCAGCCGGGGTCGGCTGGTAGTCGGTGCGGGCTGTCGCCGTCGTCGTCGCGGCCGTCGGCGCACACCGGCGGCTCGCAGGTCAGCTGGGTCGCGGGCGGATCGCGCGTGTGTAGCTGACCTGGCACTCGAGCGGGCTTTGGCATGTTGCGCCCTGCGCCCCGGCCAGCCGCACCGACAGCGTACGCGCGCCGGCCGAGCCGACGTTGCGCCCGTCGACGATCAGGGTAGTAGGTCCTGGCCGGCAACGCGACGGTCAGGTGCGAGCGCGGGGTTGGTCGCGCCGAGGTCGTCCGCGCACGCCAGCTCGGTGAGCCGTCTCGGCGCACGCTGACCGCACGTACAGCACCGTGCGTCGTGAGCGTGGTCGCGGGGTCGTCGGTGGTCGCGTCGAGGGTGACCGTGTGATCGACCGTCATCACGTACGCGGTCTCGGCCCCGCGGCCGTTGCAGCACGTCGTCGAGGACACGTTGCCGGAGTGCTGGCCGAGGCTGCGCCGGTGGCGACGCCCGACGGTGGGAGCGGCACGATCGGTGCCGGTGCCGCACGCCAGCGGATCGAGCCTACCGTCGGAGCCGGCCGCGTCGATCCGCGCGTCGGGCGGTGGCGCGTCGGGCGCCGGGCGTCGAGCGGCGTGGCGTCGGGCGCCGCGGGGTCGATGGTGGCGCTGTCCGGCGTCGCGCCGTCGGGGGCTGTCGCCGCCAGCCGCCCGAGCACGCCACCACCGCACCGAGGACCGCGATCAGAGAGTACGACGAGCGCGCATGGTGGCCTCGTAGCGCGAGCCGAGCGCCGTTTTCGGGCGGCAACCGTCGCGGGTCACGGGCCACGGCCGGGTGACGGACACCGCTCTATGCTCCGTGGCCCCGGACCTCGACTCCGCACCGGGCCGCCGGCGTCGCGCGAAGGCTGCGGGGCGCGGGCGTTACAGCGGGGCGTGCGGGCGCGCGGATCGAACGTCGCGGGCTTTTGCCGAGGCGCGGCTCGGTGCGCGCCGGAATCCTGTTGGTCGATCCCCCCGCGACCCGCGTACAATCGCGCCCCCGCCCGTGTCCCTCACCGTCCAGGTCATCGCCGCCGCCGTGCGCGCTGGCGATCGCGCTCGAGCTCGCCTACGGCGCCCGCCGGCGCGCGGCCCGGGTACGCGTGGCGCGACCTCGATCGCCAGCGTCGTCCTCGGCGCCGGCTCGGTGGTGGCGGGCCTGGCGCTGGTGCTGCAAGGCGCTGGGTGGTCCACCAGTGGCCTGATCGCCACGCGCGCAGGTCTAGCGCGCCGCCAGCCGTTCGTGCGCTGGGCGCGCATCCTCGCGCTGGTCGACCTGGCGTTCTATCAGTAGCCACCGCGCGATGCACCGGGTCAACCTGTGGTGGGCGGGGCACGCGGTCCACCACCAGAGCGATCACCTGAACCTGCCCGTCGCGATCCGGATCGGCTGGTTCTCGGTCTACACCAGCTGGGTCTTCTACCCAGAGCCGCTGGCGCTGGTGGGCGTAACAGCCCGAGGCGTCGCTGGTCGCGCGCGCGATCAGCCCGCTGTACCAGTTCCCGCAGCACACGCGCTGGATCGGGAAGCTCGGCTGGCCTGAGCGGGTGCGCGTCACGCCGTCGCACCACCGCGTCCACCACGGCCGCGACGCCGCTCTACGTCGACCGCAACTACGGCGGGATGCTGATCGTCTGGGGATCGGCTGTTCGGCACCTTCGCGGCGGAGCAGGCCGCGCCCACGTACGGCACCGGCGCGCGGCGCCGCCGAGCGTGGTCCGCGCCAACTTCGTCGAGTGGATCCGGCTGGCGCGGGCTGGCGCGGCGCGCGACCTGGCGCGATGGCGCGACGCTGTTGTTCCGGCCGCCGAGCTGGGAGCCGCGCGGTGGGTGACATCGCGGCCCTGGCGGTGTTCGGGTCGCGCTGATGCTGCTCGAGTTCGGGTGGAACGCGTGGCGCGCCCGCGCCCACCACGATCCGCGCTGACGCGGCGGTCAGCGTGGTGGTCGCGATCCCGCACTTCGCGCTCTTGTCGATCGTCCCGGTGGTGCGGGTCGTGCTCTACCGCGCCGCCTGGCTCCCAGGTGGCCGTGGCAGCTGCCCGTCGACGCCCGGTGGATCTGGCCGCTCGGCGTGGTCGTGATGGACCTCGCGGCCTACTGGATGCACCGCTACCACCACGCGCTCAACCTGACCTCGGCCGCACGCGGTCCACCACTCGAGCCCGTACTTCACGATGACCACCGGCGGGCGCAGCTCGCCTGCGGAGCCGCTCGTGAACGTGGTCTCGGGCGCGTACCTGATCCTGGTCGCGCCGGTCGCGCTCGCCCTGCCGCTGCTGGCTGCGGCGCTGGGGTGGATCGTCAAGGGACACCTGGGGCTTCGCCGTGCACACGCGGAACATCGGACAGTTCGGCCCGCCCGAGCGGGTGCTGGCGACGCCGACCCACCACGCCAGTCCACCACGGCCGCGATCATTTGTGCAGCGGCAAGAACTTCGGCTTTGCGTTCATCGTCTGGGACCGCCTGTTCGGCACGTTCGCCCGCGGCACGCCGACCGCCTTCGGCGTCGACGATGCGATCCGCCGAGCCTGCGGCCGCTGACCCCGTCGCGCTGCACCACCTGGCGCAGCGAGCCGGGCCGCGCGCACGACGAGCCGCGCGCGACAAGCTGCGGCTGTGGTTCATGCCGGCTGGCTGGCGGCCTCGTGACGCCGCGCCGACGGCGACCGACGCCGCGCGCGCTGGCGCCAGCGCCGCCCGGGCTGTACCTGGTCGGCACGCTGCAGCTCGCGTACCTGGGCGCGATGATCTGGGCGCTGGCCGCGACGCTCGGCGCCGCCGGGGTCGCCGCCGATCTGGCTGCGCTCGGGTTCTTGCTGTACGCGTGACGGTCGTCTCGGGCGAGTTCTTCGAGCGTTCGTTCCCGGTACCCGCCGCTCGAGCTGGCCCCCGCGCGCTGGCGATCGGCGCGATGATCGCGTGCACCGGCGCGTGGTTCGGGCGCCCGCCTCGACACCGCCGCGCCTCGGTACCTGCTCGCGCTGGCGGGCCTGAACCTGCTCGCGGCGGCGGCGGTGACGTGGCGGGGCCACACCGCGACGCCGGTCGGCTGATTCCGCGCGCGCCTGTAGTTACCGTCGGGGCCATGACCTCCGGCCGCATCTGCGTTCCCCGGCAACCCCTGGCCCGACGGCCACGCGATCGCCCGCTTCGTCTGGTCGGGGCGCCTCGACGACCGCGGCTAGCGGTTCGATCTGCACCTCGAGTCGGCGGCCTACGACGCCGCCGATCGCGCCGCCGGTGGCGACGACGACGACGACGACGGCGATTGGCGCTGCGCAACGTCTGGACCAACTTCCACCGGTGCACGCTGGCTTCCTCGACCAAGTAGCGCAGCGACGGCGGCTTCCTGGTCGGCACCGCCGCGGCGCGCCGTTTCGATCCGGGGGCAGCTCTCGGGCGGTGAGTTCCGCGTCGATCCGCTGCCGACCGGCCGCGCGATGGTCGAGGATCGCGACGGCGACGACGACGGCCGTTCAACGCCTACCTGCTCGGCCACGACACCGCGGCCGATCACCGGCTGCGCTTCCAGCCCGGCCCGCGCGGCGCGCAGCTGTCGTGGACCGGACGGCTCGCGCTCACCTACGCCGGCGCGAGCGAGTTCCGCCACACGTTCTCGGCCGAGGTCAGCGGCGCGCGCTTCACCCGCTGCGAGATCACCCGGCCTGCCGCCAGACGTGGCGCGCGATCTGCTCGCGGTGCACGACCGCACCGACGCGCTTCCGGCGGATCGGCGCGCGGTTCGTGCCGACCCGCCTGGGCTGATCCGGCGGCGCTGCCCCATCGACACCCCACGACGGATCGGACGGCCCCGCGCATACCCGATCGGGGCCGATGGATCCGGCATGGTCCCCGTCGAACCCACGCCATGATGATCACCGCACCGCCGCCCTCGCCCTCGCGCGTCGTCCGCTTCCTGCGCACCCTGCGGATCGGCTCGCCGCCGCCCGCCCCGGTCGCGCCCGCGCCGCCCGTCGTGTCGACCGATGACGTCGGCACCACGCCGATGCGCCGCATCCGCGGCCCGAAAAGGGCTAGCGCCTCGACCCATCTCCCCTGGGCGAGGCGCCAGCGTTCAGATGATCGGATGGACGCTCAGCAGGGCGCCGTAGCAGCTGAGGCCCGCGCCGAACGTGCAGAACAGCGCGTTGCTGGTGCCGCCGCCGCCGATGTTCCAGCTCAGGACGTACGGGATGCTGGTCCCCTGCAGCGCGCGGTTGGTGGCCTGATGGCACACGCCGGTGATGGCGTAGGTCAGCTTGTTCTGGTTGGCGACGCAGGTCGGCGTGTTCGAGTACACCGAGGTCGTCGAGTAGCGGTTGCAGCTCGTGCACCCGATGCGTCGCCGCCGTAGGTGTAGTGGGCGCTCACGCTCGAGCCGTAGCGGACCCACTCGTACGTGGTGAAGCCAGAAGCCCGCGACCCAGATGTTCACGGCGCGGTTGTCGCCGTGAGCGTTGTTGGGGCTGGTCGACCCGGTGCCCGCGATCGCCGGGCTGAGTCCGACGACCATCGCGAGCACGACCGCCGCCAGGACCTTGGTGAGCTTCATGGAGGCGGACCATGAGCACTCCCCGTGCCAGTAAATCATGTAGTGGGAATCACTGACTTTGCATGATCAACGTCCTCGGATGTGTCTACGATCAATACATTCTGTATAGTTTGATTTACTAAGCGACTAAACTACAGACGAATGGGCCCGGCTTGAGCCGTGCTAGCGTGCTCAAGGGCAGTCGATGCGAGCGCTGACGATCGTGGCGATTGGGGCCCGCGGCTGCGGCGTTCTTCGCCGGCCGGCGGGTCGGGACCGCGCGCGCCACCGGCGGTGAGCGCCTCGTCGCGGCCGCCGCCGCTGCCGACCCGACCGCGGTCGATCCGACCGCGCCCGCGGGCCCGCGGCGCGTCATCGCGCGCGGTCGACCTGCTGCAGCTCCGACGCGCGGTCGAGCAGGCGCAGCAGGGCCAGGCGGTCGATGAGTTCCCGCTCGACGAGACGCCCGAGGCGCGCTGCGGCCCGGCGCGCCGAGACCGACGCGCAGATCACCCAGACGCTCGGACAGATCTCGGCCGAGCAACGCGAGCTGCTGCTCGACTTCAACGACCGCGCGATCGAGTTCCAGCGCCGCCAGACCGGCGAGTTCCAGCGCGGGACGCTGACCCACGAGCAGTACATGACGCAGCTCCACGAGGAGGTGCTGGGGCAGCTCGAGGAGCTGCACGCGATCGTCAGGACGATCAGTACCGCGTGCTCACCGGGCTCCGAGCCCGGCGTCGATCCCCGACGACTTCATGGTCACGGGCCAGGGCGGCGCGCCCGGCGCGCCCGGCGCACGACGACGGGCACGACCACCGATGAGGCCGCTCGCCATCGGCGCCGTCGTGATCGCGGCCGCGTTCGCGGTCGGCTACGCCACCGCGCCAGCCCCGGCGGCGAACCGCACGGTCAACGACCGCGCGGCGATCACGACCGCAGCGCGGCCGGCGACGCGACCCACGCCGAGCGGTCGCCGGCCGATCCCGACGGTGCGCCGGTTCGAGCCGGTGCCCCTGCCCGACGAGGACCCCGGCGTCGCCGAGATCGTCAACGGCCCGGACGAGCCGCCGGCGGCGACGATCGCGGCGCGCTTCGACGACATCGACCGCCGCCTCGACGAGCTGTTCGGGCCCGAGTTCCCGGCCGCCAAGCGCGACGCGATCCGGACCGCGCTGACGAGCTGGATCCGCGACCACGGCCGCGCGGTCCGCGGCTACTACGGCGGGTTCCTCAGCCAGGAGGAGCTGTCCGAGCAGGTCCACTGGAACATGCTGGGCTACGCGCGGTCGATCGAGGCGTCGCTGACCCGCGACGAGTACCGCACGTTCATGGACCTCGAGCCGGGCGAGGACCCGTTCGTCGTGCTGGTGCCGCCGGGCACCCAGGTCGGCGCGCCGCTCGACGAGACCCCGTCACCGCGTTGAGCCCGAGCGGGCCTCCGGGCTCGATCGAGGCGACGGGCCAGCTCGGTCGGGCGCGCCGAGCGACGGGGCTCGATCAGGCGACGGGGCAGCGCGGACGGCCCCGCCGCCTACCGCGCCCAGTAGGCCTCGTCGTCGAGGCCCTCTTCGCGCTCGGGCAGGCCGCGGGTCAGCCGCGGCGCCGCCTGGGCCAGCACCTCGAAGCTGACGCGGTTGGCGTAGCGACACACCTGGCTCATCGACGAATAGGTCAGGAACTCGCGCACGTGCTTGGTCGAGTTGGGCACGCGCGCGCGGTGGTGGCGGTTGGCGGCGACGTCGTGCGGGAGCGCGGCCAGCGCCGCGTCGCCCGCGCCGTTGGTGCTGGTGATCCGCGCGGGGCCGCCGTGGTAGGGCGCGATGTGCGCGAACACCTTGAGCGGCTGCGCGCACGCGGCTCGACGCATCGGCCGGCTGAACTCGTAGCGGTTGAACTCGGGGATCGCGCCCGGCAAGAGCGGGTACCGGGTCTCGCGCTTGACCTCGACGTCGGTGTGGCCGGCCAGGAACAGCCCGGTCGGCCCGGCGGTGCACAGCACCAGGTCGGTCAGGTCGAGCGCGCGGTCGCACGCGCGCAGGGGGTCGCGCTCGCCGGTCAGCGCCTCGGCCTCCTCCTCGTTCATCGCGACGATGTCGACGTGGGGCGCGGATGAAGTCGCGCCAGAACTCGGGCCGCTCGGCGATCACGAACCGGGTGCCGAGCGTGAGCACGACCGGCACGCCCCGGGCCCGGGCCAGCTCGATCGCGCGCATGGTCGCGGCCGGCATCGGGTCGTCGGGCTTGCAGCGCAGCAGGTAGGCCGAGATCACCAGCGCCGACGCGTCGTCGAAGACCGCGGCCGGGACGCTGTCGGGGCGCAGCCCGTTCATCTCGCCCTCGCTGATCGCGAACGTGCGCTCGCCGTCGGGCGTCACCAGCGCGAAGCACCGGCCGATCGGGCCGGCCACCGGCTGCAGGTGATCGAGGTTGACGCGCGACGAGGTGTTCGAGAGGTAGCGGTAGCCGGACGTGCCGAGCCGGATCTCCGCGCTCATCACGCCGAGCAAGATCGAGGCGTCGTCGGCCAGGGTCGAGTAGTTGTGGAGCGTGTTGCCGACGGTGCCGCCGGCGAACTCGTAGGAGATCCGCTGGTCGGCCAGGAGCTCGTCGTAGAGGCGCAGCGCCGCGTCGCTGGCGATCACCGTCGACGCGCCCTTGGGCAGCTGGTAGCGGGCGATCAGCTCGTCCGGGACCCGGGCGTCGATGTCGACGAGGGTCTGATCGATGCCGACCAGGTGGGTCCGGGCGTCGGGGGCCTCGACGCCCGCGTGCTGGAACAGCGGATCGCGCGCGTGGACCGGAAGTAGTGCTTGTGCTTGCGGCGTCCAGGAAAGCGCACGGGACCTCTGATCGCGCAGCGTATCACCCGCGACCACGCGCGCGCCCGCCTGGTACGCTCGCGCGATGCGGACGTCCGTGATGATCGCTCGTGGGCGCCGCGCTCGCGTGCAAGGGCAGCGCGCCGAGCGGCGGCGAGGCCACAGGCGCGCCGCCGGCCGCGCCCCGACCGCCGGCGGCGCCCCGGCCGATCCTCGACGGTGACCGGCATCGGCATCCGGCCGGTCTCGCACCCCAAAGGGCTTCGCGATCGGCCAGGTCTTCCCGGGCGGTCCCGCCGACGACGCCGGCCTGCTGGCCGGCGACGTCGTGGTCGAGGTGGACGGCGAGTCGACCGCGCGCTGGTCGCTGGTGCGGACCGCGCGGCAGATGCGCGGCCCGGCCGGCACCAAGGTGCGGATGGGGATCGAGCGCGGCGATCAGCGGCTCGACGTCGTGGTCGAGCGTCGCGCGGTCGCGGTGCCGCCGCCGCCGGCGCGTTGACGGGCCGCCGGCGACAGGCCTCCCAGGAAACTCAGCGCTTGTCAGTTTTTCGGTCGAGCACCGGCCCGCGCGCCGGGAGTCTCGCGCCTAGAACGTCTAGAACGGAGGGGAGGCTCGTCGGGGCTTGCCCCCGACGAGGGGAGGCCTGGCGACCTGATCATTGATCAGATTCTCGGGCCCTCGGGAATTTCGGATCGAAGCCACTGATTTTGCTCGCATGGAAGACATCGCGAGCTGGGCACGAGCAGAGGTTGGGCATGCCGAGTTGGGCGACGCGCGACGAACGGCGCGGCTCCGTCGGCTGTTGGAGTGCGCCGCCGCATCCCCGGGTGGCCGGGTAACGCAAGTCTTCGACGACGATGCAGAGCGGGAGGCGGCGTACCGGTTTCTTGAGAGCAAGCGCGTCGCGGCGACGGCGATCCTCGACGCGCATCGGGTGGCACTGGGCCGGCGGGCCGCGATGTTCCCGTACGTGTACGTCGCGATCGATCAGTCGGCGATGCAGGTGACCGATCGCGACGGCGACGCGTTCGGACCGATCTCGGGCGGGCACACCGGCACCGGCGTGCAGGCGATGAGCGCGCTGGTGGTCGCGCCCGACGGTGTGCCGCTCGGCCTTTCGGCGCTTGAGATGTGGACGCGCTCGACCGAACGCGCGCCGGACTACCGCCACGACTGCCGCACCGTCGACGAACGCGAGACGCGATTCTGGCTTGCCGCCGCCGAACAGACCGCGACCCTGATGCAGACCGCCGCGCCCCAGACGCTGCCCTGGTTGCAGTTGGATCGTGGCGCCGACTCCGCGCATGTGCTCCTCGATCTCGCGAAGCTCGGCGTCGCGTACACCGTCCGCGCCAGCATCAATCGGCGGATCCGCACCCGCCACGGCCGCCGATATCTCTTCGACGCCGTCCGCCGTCGCCCGGCCTTGGGCAGCTACCGCCTCGATGTGCGGCGGATGGGGGGCGTCATCGCGACGACGATCGAGGTACGGGTGGCTCGTGTCGTCTTGGATCTCGCCGTCGGCAAGCGCGGGCAAGCCCCATGGCACCCACTCGAGGTAACCCTCGTCGAAGCACGCGAGGTTGGCGCCGGCGCAGGCACCGACGAACCGATCCTCTGGCGGCTGTTGACCAACCACCCAACCGCGACGCTCGATGACGCGCGCGCCGTCATCGCGGGGTACACGATGCGGTGGCGCGTCGAGGACTTTCACCTCGCCTGGAAGTCAGGCACCTGCCGGATCGAAGACTCCCAGCTCCGCAGCCTCGGCGCCTTCTCCAAGTGGGCTACGATCCTCGCCACCGTCGCCGTGCGTGCCCAACGTCTCAAGACCCTTGCACGCGAGACCCCAGAGATCCCCGCGCTGACCGAATTCAGCCCCGACGAGATCGATGCGGTCCTCCTGCTGCGTCGCCCGAAGAACTACACGCCAGACGTCGCCCCGACCCTCGGGCAGCTCGTCCGCTGGATCGCTGACCTCGGCGGCTACACCGGCAAGTCCTCCGGGGGACCGCCAGGGGTGCGCATCATCAGCCGCGCCCTGATCAAGGTCGAAGCTGTCGCGCTCGCCCTACGAACCCAGCGGGAGCGGCAGAGTTCTGGCCAATGATCAGCTGGCGACAGGCCTCCCAGGAAGCTCAGACGCCGCCGTCGACGACGACGGTCGCGCCGTTCATGTAGCTGTTGCGCTCGCTGGCGAGGAACGCGATCACCGCGGCGGCCTCGTCGAGGCGGCCGAGCCGGCGCATCGCGCAGTGGCGCAGGTACTCGTCGCGGCGGGCCGGCGGCAGGTGGTCGCCGACGCCCTCGTCGAGCACGCCCGGCGCGACGCAGTTGACGGTGATGCCGTAGCGGCCGATCTCCCTTGGCCAGCGACTCGGTGAAGCCCTTTGAGCGCGGCCTTGGCGGTCGAGTAGTGGACCGGGGCCTCGAGCATCTTGACGCCGGCCAGCGACGACACGCTGAGCACGCGGCCGTACCGCTGCCTGACCATCGCGCGCAGCACCGCCTGGGTCGCCAGGAACGCGCCCTTGACGTGGGTGTCCATCATCCGGTCCCAGTCCCTCCTCCTCCATCAGCGCCAGCGGCACGACCTGGCCGTGGCCGGCGTTGTTGACGAGGATGTCGATCGCGCCGGTCGCGGCGACCACCTCGGCCGCCATCGCCTTGAGGCCGGCGCGATCGAGCACCGACACCCGGTAGGGCCAGGCCCGGCGCCCGAGCGCGGTGATCGCGGCGACGGTCGCGGCCGCGGCCTCGTCGTCGCGCAGGTAGTTGAACGCGACGTCGGCGCCGTCGCCGGCGAGCGCCAGGCAGATCGCCCGGCCCAGGCCGCGGGGCCGCCCGTGACGATCGCGGTGCGGCCGTCGAGCAGGCCCATCAGGCGATCACGGGCAGGCGCTTGGGGCCGGGGCCTGACCGCGCCGCGGTGGAACATGTTCCAGCCGCAGGCCGGCATGATCCGGCCGTCGGGCTGCGGGTAGTGGTGGCAGCACTTGCGCAGGCGCTCGAGATCGAAGTCGTGGCGATCCATGTAGTGGTGCAAGAAGATCGACTTCGACTGGCGCTCGCTGGCGCGGACCGCGTCGCGGCCGGTCAGCGGCCGGGCCGGGAACATCTCGTCGAGCGAGCGCCGCAGCGCCGCCAGGATCTCCGGGCCCGCGCTCGAGCTCGTCCTGGCGCGCGAAGACGTCGTGGACCAGCTCGTGCAGCGCCTCCTCGACCTCGGCGGTCGCCGGCAGCGTCGCCGACGAGCGCAGGAGCGTCGTGTACTTCTCGAAGTCGACGAAGCGCGCGAACGGGCACGCAGCTGCCGTCGTTGAGCCGCAGCAGGTACGTCAGCGACACGCACTGCGGGTGCGAGCACGGCAGCGGGAAGAAGTCGAGGTACCGGACCGCGCCGCCCGACTGCTCGTCCATCTTGCGGATGACGCCAGGGATCGTCAGGCGATCCATCGGATCGTGGGCGAACGCGCCGCCGCCGTGGCCGGTGTAGGCCATCGGCTGGAAGTTGAGCGACAGGATGTGGGGGGCTCGTTGATCAAGAGCTCGACCGCCTGGCCGATCTGGTGGTCGTTGACGCCGCGGGTGGCGACGAAGATGAGCTGGGTCGGCAGGTCGAGCGCGCAGGCCGTTGGTGATGACCACGACCCGGCCGATCTCGGGCCGGGTGGCGATCTTGATCAGCTCGAGCAGCTGCGGGTGGCTGGTGGGCTCGCCGCCCGACAGCGCCACCGACTCGCACTGGCCCTCGGCCGCGACCAGGCCGTCGATCATCTTCGCGAAGGTCGCCGGCGCCAGGTGGGTCGAGTACTGGTTGTCGACGATGCAGACCGGGCACTCGAGGTTGCAGTGGTCGGTGATCTCGATGATCGGCAGGCAGGTGTGCTGCTCGTGATCGCCGCAGGTGCCGCAGTCGGTCGGGCAGCCCTGGGCCACGGTGCCGCGGAACTCCAGCGGCTCGGTGCCGGCGCGCGCGAACGCGTAGGCGCGGGCGTAGTAGGCGGCGTCCTCGGACACCAGCGCCTCCGACGGCCCGCACGCGCGGCAGTCCTTGGCGAAGTAGACCTTGCCGGCGCGGATCACGACCTCGGCCTCGACCAGCGCCAGGCAGCTCGGGCAGGTCGAGGTGGTGTGCTTCCAGACGTGGCCGGTCAGCTCCTCAGGGGCGGGCCGGGCCACGAACTCGCGCACGTAGGCGTCGGCGTCATCGTGGACCTTGGTCTCGCGCTGGCCGCAGGTCGGGCACAGGAGCAGGTGGAAGACCGCGCCGTCGCGCAGGACGACCCGGGCCTCGTGGCGGGCGCCGCAGCCGTCGCAGGCGACGTACTCGTGGGCGAGGAAGGTGTGAGGGCGATCGACTCGGCCCGGCGCGCACGTGGTGCATTCCATCGGAGAACTCCCGGCGCGGCGCGCGCCTGCTGCGGTAGCCTGGTTGTAGCGCCCGGGCGCCGGGCGGCGCAACCGCCAGCGGCGCGGCGGGTGTACCGTCGCGCCGATGCGCTACGTGATGCTCGATCGGATCACCGAGCTCGTCCCGGGCGAGGTCGCGCGGGCTCAAGTGCGCGTCGCTGTCGGACGACGTGTTCGCCGATCACTTCCCCGGGCTACCCGGTGCTGCCGGGCGCGCTGGTCGTCGAGGCCCTGGCCCAGCTCGGCGGGGTGCTGCTCGAGGCGACGCTGCGCGGCCGCGGCCGGCAACGATCTGCACGCGCTCCTGACGATGATCGATCGCACCAAGTTCCGGCGGGTGGTGCGGCCGGGCGACCGGCTCGAGCTCGAGGCCCGGGTCGAGACCGCGACCGAGGACGGCGGCCGCATCAAGGGCTGGGCCCGGCTCGACGGCGCGCTCGCGGCCGAGGCCGAGCTCGGGTTCGCGTTCGCGGTCGTGACCGACCCGATCCTGATCGCGCGCCGGCGCGAGCACCTGAACGTGTGGCTGCACGGATCGGTGACGGAGCCGACGTGACCCGGGCGGTGGTGGTGACCGGGGTCGGGACGTGGTCGCCGCTCGGGCGCACGTGGGCCGAGACCCGGGCGGCGCTGGCGCGGGGCGCGACCGCGGTGGCGCCGGTGACCGCGTGGGACGCGACCGGGTTCCCGTGCCAGGTCGCGGCGGCGATCGCGCTCGGCGGACGGCGCCGACGAGGATCGCCGGCGGCCGCTGGCGCTCGCGGCGCTGGCCGAGGCCTGGGGTGCGGGCCGGGTCGACGTCGCGCCGGCGCGGCTGGGCGTGTTCCTCGGCGCCGGAGTCAGCCGGGCCAGCTCGCGACCGTGCTGGCGCTGGCGCGCGCGGCCGGCGGCGGGACCCTTCGACGCCGCGGCGTTCGCCGAGGCGGCGCGGCCGTTCGCGGCGCGGCTCGACGCGCGGGCGATCTCGCCGGCCGCGATCGCCGCGGCGATCGCGCTCGAGGTCGGCGCCGCCGGGCCGGTCGCGACGGTGTCGCTGTCGTGCGCGTCGGGCGCGGCGGCGATCGTCGACGCGGTCCGCGCGATCCGCGCCGGCGCGTGCGACGTGGCGATCTGCGGCGGGGTCAGCGCCGACGTCGAGCCGCTGATGCTGGCGGGCTTCGGGCTGCTGGGCGCGCTGACGGCGCGCGGCGTGTCGTGCCGTTCGACGCGCGCCGCGACGGCTTCGTCGTCGGCGAGGGCGCGGCGCTGCTGGTGCTGGCCGCGGCCGAGCGGCCGGCGGGCGCGGCGAGGTCGAGGTCGCCGGCGTCGGCCGCTCGCTCGACGGCTACCGCCTGACCGCGCCCGAGCCCGACGGCGACGGCGCCGCCCGGGCCATCGCCGCGGCGCTGACCGACGCCGGCGGCCCGGCGATCGACTACGTGCAGGCCCACGGCACGTCGACGCCGCTCAACGACCGGCCGAGATCGTGGCGCTCCGGCGCGCGCTCGGCGACGGCTTCGCGCGGGCCTACGTCAGCTCGGTCCAGGGCGCGGTCGGCCACTGGGTCGCCGGCGCCGGCGCGATCGGCGCGCTGTGCGCGATCGAGGCCGTCGCCTCGGGCACGATCATGCCGACCGCCGGGCTGGCCACGCCCGACGCCAGCTGCGGGGCGCGCCACGTGCTGGGCGCGGCGGTGACCGCGCCGGTCCGCGCGGCCCTGGTCAACGCGTTCGCGTTCGGCGGCGCCAACGCCAGCCTGGTGGTGCGGCGTCGGGAGGGCGCGTGACCGTCGCGATCGTCGCGGCCGCAGGGGTGTCGCCGCTCGGCGGCGCCAACGCCAGCCTGGTGGTGCGGCGTCGGGAGGGCGCGTGACCGTCGCGATCGTCGCGGCCGCAGGGGTGTCGCCGATCGGCGGCGGCTGGCGCGGCCTCGCCGAGCGCGCGCGCGCGACCGCCGCGACGCCGACCCGCCCGGTCGCCGACGCGGCCCTGGTCGCGGTGCCGGTGCGCGCGCGCAAGACCGCGTCGCGCGGCGCGCTCCTGGCGGCGGCGGCGATGCACGAGAGCTCGTGGCGGCGCTGCCGGCCGAGGCCCTGCGCGCGGCCGGGTGCTTCGTCGGCGTCGGCGCGTCGGGCGGCTCGACCGCCAGAGCTGCACGCGATGCTGCGGGCGTCGATGGACGGCGCGACCTGGTCGCTGGCGCGGTTCGGCGGCCCGGGCCTGGCCGCGTGCAACCCGCTCCTGGCGTTCCAGCTGATGAACAACTTCACGATGGCCC
>JADJUF010000016.1 GCA_016717005.1 Myxococcales bacterium
TCGTCGGAGTTGATCGTCACGCACACGCCCGCGGCCAGCAGCCGGCCGAGGTTGTGGTCGGCCAGATCCTGCACCACGCACAGCTTCAGGTTCGACAGCGGGCACACGGTCAGCGGCACGCGCCGCGCCGCCAGCTCGGCGACCAGCGCCGGATCCTCGTCGCAGCGCACGCCGTGATCGATCCGCACGACCTCGAGCAGGTCGAGGGCCTCGCGGATGTACGCGGCCGGGCCCTCCTCGCCGGCGTGGGCCACCGGCACCAGGCCCATCGCGCGGGCCGCGGTGAACACCCGCGCGAACTTGCTCGGTGGGTTGCCGCGCTCGCCCGAGTCGAGGCCGACCCCGGCGATGTGCCGCAGGTACGGCCGCGCGGCGTCGAGCGTCGCGAGCGCGTCGGCCTCCGGCAGGTGCCGCAGGAAGCACAGGATCAGCTTCGAGGTCAGGCCCCAGCGGGCGAGGGCGTCGCGCTGGGCCCGGGCCAGCCCGTCGATCACCGTGCCCATCGCGACGCCGCGGGCGGTGTGGGTCTGCGGATCGAAGAACAGCTCGGCGTGGACCACGCGATCGGCGTGCGCGCGCGCGAAGTACGCGATCGCCAGGTCGTAGAAGTCGTCCTCGTCGCGCAGCACGTCGCAGCCGGCGTAGTAGATGTCGAGGAACGACTGCAGGTCGGTGAACTGGTACGCGGCGCGCACCGCCTCGACCGAGGCGTAGGGCAGGTCGATGCCGTGGCGGGCGGCCTTGGCCATCACCATCTCGGGCTCGAGGGTGCCCTCGATGTGCAGGTGCAGCTCGACCTTGGGCAGGGCGGCGATCAGGCGCTCGAGCGCGGCGGGCAGGGCGGGCGCGGACATGCGATCGGGTACCACGGCCCGCGCCGCCTCGGCCGGCGCTGACGACCGGATCGATGCGCCGCCCTCGGCGTCGCTGTCTCGACGTCAGCGGCCGCCGCGCCCCTGCGCCGGAGCGAGGCCCGCAGCGGCGCGCGGGCCTCGCCTCGACGTGGCGCGACCGGGCCGCGTTCGATATGCTCGACGCCGATGGCGCGGGTGGCCCTCTTGGTCGTCGGACTGGTCTCGGTGGCGGCCTGCCGCAAGTCGGAGACCCGGCACGAGGTCACGGGCACGCGTGTCGTCGACGCCGCGGCGGCCGTCGCCCCCGCGCCGGCCGTCGACGCCGCGCCGGCGCTGGCTCGACCCGCTGCCGACGTGACCCGGGTCCCGACGCGCGCGGTGCTCGACGCCGAGGAGTGCGCGATCACGAGCCGCTATCGGCCGCTCAAGTTCGGGCACGCGCCGCGCTGGCTCGCCGCCGTCGGCGACGAGCGGCACCTGGTGGTCGCGGTCGACGATGGCCCGGGCGCGCTCCTGGCCTATCGTGCCGCGCCGACCGGTCAGGTGCCGGGTGAGCTGCGGACCGCCACGTCCGAGGGGGCCGACCGCATGCTCGCGGCCGAGGCGGTGGGTGATCTGACCCTGATCCTGTTCGACGGGCGCTGCGGCAGGACCCGTGCCTGCACGTGGTGGTGCTGGACGCCGAGGCCAACCTGCTGGGCTCGGGCGCGCACCTGGCCTTGCCCGGCCCGCTGACCTCGTGGGCGACGGCGGCCGACGACGCGACCGGCATCTACCTCTACGGCGAGCACGCCGGCGCCGCGCCCGTGTTCCAGCGCATCACCGTGGCGTCGACCGGCGAGGTGCGCGCCGAGCGCTTCCCTCAGGTCACCGCCGGCGCGTCGTCTGAGCCGAGCGAGATCGCCGCGGTCGCCGCCGACGGCGACGCCTGGGCCATCGTCCGCGGCCACGGCGGTCGCGGCGAGCTGGTGAGCTCGAGCGGCGTCACGGTCGACCTCGGGGTCCCCGCCGCGAAGGTGACCCAGGGCGCGCTGGTCGAGCTGGCCGACGGCGTCATCGGCGTCGCCACCACGGGCGCGGGGCCGCTCGTCGCCCGCTACCAGCTCGACGGCCAGCCGGTGGCTGGCCCCGACGACGGGCCGCCGCTCGATCGGATGTGGGGCGAGCCGTCGTTCACGTCTGATCGCGAGCTGCACGTCATGCGCATGCGGCACCCGTATCGCTCGTTCGAGCGCTCGACCTACGTCGACACCGTGGTCGCGCACGCCGGCGCCGAGCCGGCCGCGTTCGTGCGCTGGACCGGCCGCGGCTTCCTCGTCCTGTACACGTCGTGGTTCGAGGAGTCGTGGCGCATGTTCGCGGCGACCATGGTCTGCGACGGCTGAGCGGCCCACGAGCGCACGACCGCGGGGGTGGCGCGCTGACCGCGCGCGTCGCGCTCATCGAAGGGGCGAGCGCGACGGCCCGCGACACCTCGGCCGGCGTCGCTGACACGATCGGGCATGGACCCCGTCCGCGCGCTCGCCGTCGTCGTCGCCGTGAGCTCGTCGCTCGCCACCGCCGGGCCCGCCGACGCGTGCCGGTGCCTGACCCCGAGCCTGGCCCGGACCACCCGCGCCGCCGACGTGATCCTGGTCGGCACGCTGACCGAGGTCGAGATCACCGATCACGCGATCGCGACCGTGACCGTGCGCGCGGTCTGGAAGGGCGCCGTCGCCGAGACCGTGCAGATCCACGACTCGCCGACCTCGTGCCGGCGCGGCCTGGCCGCGGGCACGACCCTGGTGATCATGGCGCGGCGCGACGGCGATCGCCTGACCGTGCGGCAGTGCGACGGCACCCAGGCCGCGACGCCCGCGCTCGAGCGCCGGCTGACCCGCCGGCTGGGCGCGCCGCACCCGCCGACGCCGTGATCACGCCGCCGGCGCCAGGCGCTCGGCGAAGAACGCCATCACGCGATCGAGCGCGGCCCGGGTCGGGTGGCCGGGCGCGTCGACGAAGTCGTGGGTGAGGACCGAGTGCGCGGTGCGCTTGAGGCCGTGCGGGTTGCCGCGGCTCGAGTCGATCTCGACGGCGATGAACCGATCGCCGAGCAGCTCGCGCAAGGTCGCGAACCGCTCCGGCGGCACCAACCGGTCGCCGGTGAAGCGCAGGCCCAGCACCGGCACGTCGGCCCGGGCCGCGATCGCGGCGCAGGTGTCCGCGTCGACGCCGATCGCGCGGCGGTGGCGGCCAGTGACGGCGAACGGCAGCGACGGCTGCGACAGCACCGGGGCGATCACGCGCTCGTCGACCATCATGCCGAGGGCGAACCCGCCGGTCAGGCACATGCCGATCGCGCCGACCCCGCGGCCGCCGGCCTCGGCGTGGGCCAGCGCCGCGAGCTGGCGCAGCCACCCGACGATCGGGCTGCCGGCGCCGCTGGCCCAGGTCGCGAACTCGCGCGCCACGCACGCCCTGGCCATCGAGCCCAGCATATAGCCGGCGGTCATCGGCTTGCCGGGCGTGCCCAGCAGCGACGGCAGGTAGGTCGTGAAGCCGGCGGCGCGCAGGCGCGCGGCGAACGCCAGCACGCCCGGGTGCAGGCCCGGCACCTCGTGCATCACGACGATGGCCGGGCCGGCGCCGGCGACGTAGACGTCGCGGCCGACGCCGTCGAAGGTGAGGTGACGGCGGGTGAGCCCAGGCAGGTCGATGGCCACGCCCGGCTCTACCACGATCGACCGTGCGGCCGGTTTGCAGGTTGCGCCCCGGGGGCCCCGCGGCTAGCTTCGGCCCCCTTCTGGCCATGACCGCACCGCCCGCCTACGATCCTGTCCCCGATCTCGCCACCGAGCTCGCCCTCGCACCCGCCGCCGTGGCGGCCGCGATCGCCTTGTTCGCGGACGGCGCGACCGTGCCGTTCATCGCTCGCTACCGCAAGGAGAAGACCGGCGGCCTCGACGAGGTCCAGCTGCGCGCGATCGAGGAGCGCCACGCCTACCTGACCGAGCGCGAGGCCCGGCGCGCGGCGATCCGGGGCGAGCTCGAGGCGGCCGGCGTCTTGACCGAGGCGCTGGCCGCGGCGCTCGCGGCCGCGACCACCAAGGCCGAGCTCGAGGATCTGTACGCCCCCTACCGCCCGCGCCGGAAGACCCGCGCCAGCGCCGCGCGCGACAAGGGCCTGGCGCCCCTGGCCGAGCTGATCCTGGGGCAGGGCGCCGACGGTGATCCGGCCGCGGCCGCCGCCGGGTTCGTGACCGCCGAGGTCGCCACGGCCGACGACGCCCTCGCCGGCGCCCGCGACATCGTGGCCGAGGTCGTGTGCGATCGCGCCGACGCGCGCGCGCTGGCCCGGGCCGCGTTCAGGGCCGGCGCGCTGGTCGCGACCGGCGTCGCCGACAAGATCGCCGAGCCGACCAAGTACGAGGCGTACTACGCGTTCCGCGAGGCGGTCGCGACGGTCCCGTCGCACCGGTTCCTGGCGATCCGCCGCGGCGAGGCCGAGGGCGTGCTGCGCGCGGCGATCGAGCCCGCGGGCGGCGCCGACGAGGTCATCGCCGGCGTCCTGCGCCTGGCCGGCCACGCGCCGGCGTCGCCGTGGGCCGAGCTCCTGGCGCGCGCGGTCGGCGAGGGCTACCGCCGCTTGCTGGCCCCGGCCATCGAGAACGACGTGCGCGCCGATCTCAAGACCGCCAGCGATCTCGAGGCCGCGGGCGTGTTCGCCGGCAACCTGCGGGCGCTGCTGCTGGGCGCGCCGCTGGGGGCCAAGACCGTGATCGGCGTCGATCCGGGCCTGCGCACCGGCTGCAAGTGCGCCGCGGTCGATGCGACCGGGCGCTACCTCGGCTCGGTCACGATCTTCCTGACCCAGGGCGAGGCCGCGCTCGAGCGCGCCAAGGCCGACTTCGCCGAGTTCGTGACCAAGCACGACCCGGTGGCGATCGCGGTCGGCAACGGCACCGGCGGTCGCGAGGCCGAGGTGTTCGCGCGGCGGCTCGTGGCCTCGGCCAACCTGGGCGATCGCGTGGTCGTCGCGGTCAACGAGGCCGGCGCCAGCGTCTACAGCGCCTCGGATCTGGCCCGCGAGGAGTTCCCCGAGCTCGATCTCACGATCCGCGGCGCGATCTCGATCGCGCGGCGGCTGCAGGACCCGCTGGCCGAGCTGGTGAAGGTCGAGCCCAAGGCCATCGGCGTCGGCCAGTACCAGCACGATGTCCACGCGCCGCTGCTGACCAAGAAGCTCGGCGACGTGGTCGAGAGCTGCGTCAACTTCGTCGGCGTCGACGTCAACACTGCCAGCCCGAGCCTGCTCGGCTACGTCGCCGGCATCGGCCCGGCCCTGGCCAAGAAGATCGTCGGCTACCGCCACGAGCACGGCGGGATCACGTCGCGCGCGCAGCTCCGCGAGGTGCCGGGCCTGGGGCCCAAGACCTTCGAGCAGTGCGCCGGCTTCCTGCGCGTCCGCAGCGCCGCCCAGCCGCTCGACGGTTCGGCGGTCCACCCCGAGCGCTACGCGCTGGTCGAGCGCATGGCCGCCGACCTCGGCGTCGACGTGGTCAGCCTGTTCGGCAACGCCGCGCTGGTCGACACGATCGAGCGCGGCCGCTACGTCGACGACGACGCCGGCGACGCGACCGTGCGCGACATCTGCGCCGAGCTGGTGCGGCCGGGCCGCGATCCGCGCGCGCTGTTCGAGCCGCCACGGTTCCGCGACGACGTGATGACGCTCGAGGACGTCAAGGAGGGCATGGTCCTCGAGGGCCTGGTCACCAACGTCGCGGCGTTCGGCGCGTTCGTCGACGTCGGCGTGCACCAGGACGGCCTGATCCACGTGTCGCGCCTGGCCGATCGCTTCGTCAAGGACGCGTCCGAGGTGGTCAAGGTCGGCGACAAGGTGTCGGTGCGGGTGCTGGGCGTCGATCTGCAGCGCCGCCGGATCGCGCTGGCGATCAACCGACCGCGCGCCGACGGCGGCGGGCGCGGCCCCCGACCCGATCGCGGCCCCCGGCCCGATCGCGGTCCCCGGCCGCCGCGCGGTCCCCGCGGCCCGCGCCCCGACGGTGGCGGCCCGCGCCCCGAGGTCCGCGCCGACGGCGCGCCCGCGCCCGACGGTGGGCCCGCGCCCGACGGTGCGCCCGCGCCCGACGGCGCTCGTGTCGATGGTGGCCCGCGGCCGGATCAGCGCGGCCCACGGCCGCCGCGCGGCCCGCGCCCGGACAACCGCGGCCCGCGGCCGGACAACCGTGGCCCGCGCCCGGACAATCGTGGCCCGCGGCCGGACAATCGTGGCCCGCGGCCCGACAACCAGGGCCCGGGGCCCGACAACCGGGGCCCGCGGCCGGATGGTCCCCGGCCCGACAACCGGGGACCGCGCGCCGACGGCCCGCGCCCCGAGGGTGTTCGCGGCCCGCGCGCCGACGGCCCGCGCCCCGAGGGTGATCGCGGCCCACGCCCCGACTTCCGTGGTCCGCGCGCCGACGTCCGTGGCCCGCGCCCCGAGGGTGATCGCGGCCCGCGGCCTGACAACCGCGGCCCACGCCCCGACAACCGCGGCCCGCGGCCCGACGGCGATCGCGGCCCGCGGCCCGATCGCGGCGGGGATCGCCCCGATCGGCGCGACGATCGTCGGCCCGACGACGGCATGGGAGTATCGGGCTTCGTCAACAACCCGTTCGCGAAGCTTGCCGAGATCAAGAAACAGCGCTGAGGTGACCCGCGGGCGCGGCCCGGCGCGCGTGGCGTCGGTCGCGCTGCTGGTGACGATCGGGACCATCGGGTGTCGCGATCGCGGCAAGGCCCGGCCGTCGGTGGACGACGCGGCGGTCGCGGTCGCCGAGGTCGCCGACGGCGGCCCCGCGGTCGGACTCGACGCCGCGGCCGCGCCGGTCGCGGTCCGGCCCGAGCACGCCGGGTTCGCGCTCGGCGACAACCTGCTCACCAGCCACCGCATCGTCGACGGCGACCTCGTGATCGACGCCGGGTCGATCGGCTTCGCGCGCTACACGCGCTTCGATCTGCCGTCGGCGCGCTGGCGCCTGCGCCAGGTCGTGCTCGGCCAGCGGGTCGCGGTCGCGACCCGCGGCGGCTCGATCGAGGTGCCGCTGTCGGCGGTCCAGGCCGAGGCCGCGACCGGCCTGGCGGTGCGCCTGGTGGCCGATCGCGCCCACAAGGTCACCGTGCGCGCCGGCCTGCGCACGCTCGGCCGCCTCGACGTCGCGGTCGGCGACGCCTGGTACGCGCTGCCGACCCCGGCCGGGACCTGGCGCGACGGCGAGAACCCGATCGTCTTCGACGGCGCCGTCGCGGTCGCGACCGTCCGGATCACCGCCGACGCGGCCCGGGCGGCCGCCGACGACGATCCGCTGGCCCACGTCGGCTGGGACGTGCCCACCCGCACGCTGGCGCTCGACCGCGGCGCCGGCGTCGCCTGGTACGTGCACCTGCCGGCCGACGCCCACCTGGTCGCGACCGTGCCGGCGCCGTGCCGGGTCGAGGTCGAGGCCCGCACCGACGACGGCACCCGGGTCGCCGGGCTGCTCGGCGGCGGCGCCGATCGGGTCGAGCTGTCGGGCGTCGGCGATCGCCCGGTGCGGCTGGCGCTCACCGCCCTCGACTGCCCGCGCGCCGCGCTGGCGGATCCGGTGATCACGGTGCCGGGTGCGCCCGCGACGGTGCCGACCCCAGGGCCGCCGGCCCGCTACGTCGTCCTGTGGATCATGGACGCGCTCCGCGCCGATCGCGTCCGGACGTTCACGCCCGGCGCCCGCGCCGAGGTGCCGAACTTCGACACCCTCGCCCAGACCGGCGCGGTGTTCCGGCAGTACTACGTCCACGGCAACGAGTCGCAGACCTCCCACGCCAGCCTGTGGACCGGCACCTATCCGGCGATCCACAACGTCCGCCAGGCCGGCGTCGGCGGCAGCTGGCGGATCCCGCGCCGGCTGGCGGTGCTGGGCGAGCTGGTCGCGGCCGCGGGCCTGCAGCCGATCGCGGTCACCGGCAACGGCTTCGTGACCGACAGCGGCGGCTACGGCCGCGGCTTCGTCGAGTTCCGCAACATGATGCGGGAGAAGGGCGTCATCAACGGGTACCTGCCCGGGCGCCTCGTGGTCAACGCGGCGCTGGCGCGGCTCGAGGCCCACAAGGCCGAGCCGACGCTGCTGTTCCTGGGCACCGTCGACACCCACGGCCCGTGGGTCGCGCGGCGCCCGTGGATCGATCGCTACTCCGATCCGTCGTACCGCGGCCCGTTCGTGGTCGGCGGCACCGCGGCCGCGCTCGGCATCGTCCCCGGGCAGATGGGCTGCACGATCGTGCCGCCGCCGGCCGACGTCGAGCGCCTGCGCGCGATCTACGACTCGGCGATCAGCTACCACGACGCGCGGCTCGGCGACCTGGTCGCGGCGCTGCAGGCGCATGGGCATCTACGAGCAGACGATGATCATCGTCACCGCCGATCACGGCGAGGAGCTGTTCGAGGACGGGCGCTGCGGCCACGGCGGCTCGCTGCGCGAGACGCTGGTGCGGGTGCCGCTGTTGATCCACTACCCGCCGCGGATCGCGCCGGGCGTGGTCGACGAGGGCGTCGAGCAGGTCGACGTGCTGCCGACGATCCTCGACGCGATCGGCGCCGACGTGCCGCCGGCGCTGCAGGGCCAGTCGCTGGCGCCGCTGGCGGCCGGGGTCGGGCGCGGGTGGCCGCGGCCGTCGTACGCGTCGCAGTTCGAGTACGCCCACACGATGCGGATCGGGCGCTGGAAGCTCAAGGTCGGCAAGCGCGGCGTGCCGACCACCCTCGACGTCGTCGGCGATCCCGACGAGCGCATCGACCAGTCGACGACCCGGCCGGCGGTGCGGCGGCTCTTGACCGACGCGCTCGGCCTGTTCCTGGCGACCCGCACGCACTGGCACAAGCGCTCGATGGGCGTGGTCACGAACCTGGCGCCGGGCGCCGCCGCGCTGCTCGAGCAGGCGCCGTGAGGCCCGCGCTGCTCGCGCTGGCGCTGGTCGCGTGCGCCGGCCCGGCCCGGGATCCGCGCCGGTCGCGGCCGCCGGTCGCGGTCGACGCCGGGGTCGAGGCGCCGCCGATCGACGCGCCGCCGCCGCCGCACTGGCTGCGCGGCTCGACCCACGTCCACGCCGCCCCGTCGGGTGACTCGTCGACCGATCCGGCCGCGGTGATGGCCTGGTACCGGCGCCACGGCTACGACTTCATCGTCCTCACCGATCACAACCGCGTCACGATCCCCGGCGTCGATCCGGGCGGGCGCGGCGCCGCCGACGACGGGCTCCTGGTCATCGCCGGCACCGAGCTCACCTACAACCCGGGCGCGTGCAGTGAGCCCGAGCCCCCGCCGGGCGGCAAGTGCCGCATCCACGTCAACGTGCTCGGCGTGACCGCCCGCCCCGAGGGCAAGCTCGAGTGGGCCGATCGCGCCGCCCGCGATCGCCGCGCCATGTACCGCGCCGCGCTGACCGAGGCCGCGCGCCTCGACGGGCTGCCGCAGCTCAACCACCCGCAGTGGCACTGGGGCATGACCGCGGCGCTGCTGGCCGACCTGGCCGGCGACGGCTTCGCGCTGGTCGAGATCGCCAACGTCCAGTTCGGCGCGTGGAACGCGGGCGACGGCGACCACCCGTCGATGGAGGCGATCTGGGACGGCGCGCTGGGCGCCGGCGCGCGGATCTGGGGCGTGGCCTCGGACGACGCCCACGCCTACGACGGCGTCGGGCGCTACCCGGCCGGCGGCGCCTGGGTCGTCGTCGACGCCGCCCGCGATCCCCAGGCCATCGTCGCCGCGCTGGCGGCCGGGCGGTTCTACGCGTCGACCGGCGTCACGCTGGCCCGGGCCGGCGTCGTCGGCGACCAGCTCGAGGTCGCGATCGACGGGGACGCCGCCGGCCACACGATCCAGTTCATCGTCGACGGACGCGTCGTCGCGACCGCGCGCGACGCGACCGCCCACTACCCGATCCCGCCGGCGCCCAGCTACGTGCGGGCCGTGGTCACGCGCGCCGACGGCGCCCGCGCCTGGGTCCAGCCCGCGCGTCGGTGACCGCGGGCCGCGATCACACCGGCATCAGGCCGTGCTGGATCGCGAACCGGGTGATGTCGGAGTTGTTGCGCAGGCGCAGCTTCTTGAGCACGTGGCCGCGGTGGGTGTCGACGGTCTTGACGCTGATCGACAGCATCTCGGCGATCTCGCGGTTGGTCTTGCCGGCCGCCAGGTACTCCATCACCTGGAACTCGCGCGACGACAGGATCTGCGCCGGGTGATCGCTGCGCTTCTTGGTCAGCGCGACCTCGACGTCGGCGGGCATGACGCGCTCGCCGCGGTGGACGCGGTCGATCGCGTCGAGCAGCTCGTCGAGGTTGGCCGACTTCTTGACGTAGCCCGCGGCGCCGGCGCGGATCGCGCGCACGCCGTGGGCCTCGTCCTCGTGCATCGTCAAGATGATGGTGCGGGTCGTGGTCCCGAGCACGGCCAGATCGGCGAGCGCGGCGATGCCGTCCTTCTCCGGCATCGTGACGTCCATCAGCAGCACGTCGGGCGTGGCGCGCCCGACCATCGCCACCGCCTCGGTGCCGGTCGAGGCCAGGCCGACGACCTCGATCTGTCCGCTGGCGACCAGCATCTTGGCTAGCGCTTCGCGAATCAGGGTGTGGTCTTCGGCGATCACGACACGGATCATAGATTCCTCGACGGCAAGCTCGACCAAGGACAACCTACCACGTCGCCAGGGACACACGACCCCTGGACGGTTAGCGGTGGGCTCCCGGGGACCGATCGCGGCCGTTGATCCCCGCGAGCAGATCGCTACACTGCCGCCGAGCCGGCGTGTCCAGTCCTCCCCCCGATCCCGCGGTCCCGGTCCAACTCGGTGAGTTCACACTCCTCGGCGTGCTCGGCGAGGGCGGCAGCGCCACCGTCTACGACGCCCGCTGGGGCCATCGCACCGTCGCGCTCAAGGTGATCCGCACCGACCTGGCGACGGCCGAGCGCCAGCGGTTCGTCGACGAAGCCCGCCTGCTCATGGAGATGGCCCACCCGGGCGTGGTGAAGGTGCTGGCGGCCGGGACCTTGCCCGACGGCCGCGCCTACCTGGCGATGGAGAAGCTGCCGGGCACGACCCTGGGCGAGCGCCTGGGCCAGGGGCCGGTGCCCCTGCGGCAAGCGGTCGCGCTGTTCGAGCAGGTGTGCGAGGCGGTCGCCGCGATGCACGCCGCCGGGCTCCTCCACCGCGATCTCAAGCCCGAGAACGTCATGCTGGTCGACAGCGCCGGCACCCTGCACGCCGTGCTCCTGGATTTCGGCATCGCCAAGGCCATGGTCGACGGCGTCGTCACGCTGACCGAGACCGGCCAGGTCCGCGGCACCCCGGCGTACATGGCGCCCGAGCGGTTCTTCGGCTCGCCGGCGTCGGTGGCGACCGACATCTACGAGCTGGCGGTCACCCTGTTCGCGATGGTGGCCGGGCGGCTGCCGTGGGACGACACCGCCGATCCCGACGTGCGGCTCAACCCGGCGCGGCTCGGCGACCTGGCCGAGGTGCCGGCGGCCCTCGACGAGGAGGTCGCCCGCGCGCTGTCGACCCGGGCCGCCAATCGACCGCCCGACGTGCTGGCCTTGCGCGAGCGCGTCCGCCGGGCCGCGGGGCTGGGCGGCGCGCCGGCCGGGCGGGTGACCGCGCCGGTCGAGCTGCCGCTGGCGGCGACGGTGACCGCGGCGGCGGTCTCGACCCCGGGCCAGCCGTGGCGGCAGCTCGGCGGCGCCGCGACCACCGGCTCGGCATCATCGGGTGAGCGGGTCGAACTGACGCCGCCGACGCGCGCGCGCCGGCGCCGCTGGCCCTGGCTGGTCGCGGGCCTCGCGGTCGCAGGCGTCGCCGGGACGATCGGGTTCGTGGCGGCGCGGTCGCCCCAGGTCACCGGGACCCGCGCGGCCGCCGATCCCTGGGCGCTCGGCGCCTCGACCTCGGCGGGCTCGATCGAGCCCGATCCGCCGGGGCAAGCGCCCCCGCTGGTGGCGCGGCTCGAGCTCACGCCGGCGCGGCGGGCCGAGCTGCGGGCCGAGCTGGGCGCCGCGCTGAGCCACCACAGCCCCGAGGCGTCGGCGGTGGTCGGCGTCATGATCGCCGAGGTGCGCGCCAGCGCCGAGCTGGCGCCGGTGCTGGCCCGGGCCGGCGAGTCGGCGGCGCTGACCCAGATGCGCATGCTGTTCGTCGGCACGTGCGAGCTCGATCTGTCGGCGCGCGGCGACTGGCTGTCGCTGGCGCTGATCGAGCGGCCGGGCGCGCTGCTCAACGAGTGGGAGCTGATCGTCCGCGGCAGCTGGACCCGGGCCGAGCTCGAGCCGTGCCTGGGCAAGGGCCGCCCCGGCACGATCGCGCGCATGGCCGCGCCCGGCCTCGACGGTCAGCCGATCACCGCGATCCCGACCGACGCCGCGCCCCAGCTGGTGGGCTGGCTCGACGATCACACGTTCATCGCCACGACCCGGGAGGTCGACGCCGCCGCGCTGGCGCCGCGGCTGCGCCCGCGCACCACCGCGCCCAGCGCCATCGACGAGATCGGCTCGCGGATCGACCGCCAGGCCTCGGCCTGGCTGCTCGGCACCAAGGCCGCGGTCGCCAAGAACATCGACACGGCCGATCTGGCCGCCGACTTCAGCGCGCGCCTCGAGCTGGGCGACGACGGCCTCGCCGCGGCGGTGGCGCTGTACCAGACCGACCGCAAGCGCGCCGACAAGACCCAGGCTGCGGCCGAGGAGCTGCTCGGCAAGTTCAAGGAGGATGCGCTCTTGCGCCTGGCGATCCCCGAGCTGGCGATCGAGCGCGACGGCGCCACCGTGCGCATGCGCGGGCGCCTGCCGGTCGGGCTCCTCGAGAAGCTCGGCCTCGAGCTCGCCGCCGCGCTGCCCTGACGGGTTGTCGGGCGGAGGTCGATCGTGCGATATCCGCGCCGGTGACCTCAAGCCCTCTCACGATCGGCATCGCCGGCGGCACCGGCTCTGGCAAGTCGACCGTGGCGGCCAAGATCGCCGCGGCCACGCCGCCCGGGCGGTGCGCGGTCCTCGACCACGACGCCTACTACCGCGACCAGGCGCACCTGTCGGCCACGGCCCGGGCCGAGATCAACTACGACCACCCGTCGTCGCTCGAGAGCACGCTCCTGGCCGAGCACCTGGCCGAGCTCAAGGCCGGCCGCGCGGTCGACGTGCCGCTCTACGACTTCCGGACCCACACCCGGCGCGCCGAGACCCGCCGGGTCGAGCCGGCGCCGCTGATCGTCGTCGAGGGCATCCTGGTGTTCGTCGAGGCGTGCCTGCGCGACCAGCTCGACATCAAGATCTTCGTCGACACCGACGCCGACATCCGGCTGATGCGCCGCATCCGCCGCGATCTCGAGCAGCGCGGCCGCAGCTTCCAGTCGGTGCGCGACCAGTACTACGCGACGGTGCGGCCGATGCACATCGAGTACGTCGAGCCGTCGAAGCGCTGGGCCGATCTGATCGTGCCGGAGGGCGGCGACAACCGGGTCGCGCTCGACGTGCTGCTCGGCGCGCTCGGCCGGGTCGCCTACGGCGTCTGACCGCGGGCCCGCCGCGCCGCGGTCACGGCGTGGCGGGCGCGGTCACCGCTTGCCGGGCGTCGGCGGCGTGGCGGGCGCGGGCGGACCGAGCACGCTCAGCAGGCGTCGGTGCGAGTTCTGGGTCGGGGCGCCGCCGGCGCAGTCCCGGGCCTTCTTCTCGCCGCAGCGCGCGTCCTTGTCGACGAACTTGCGCTTGCCGCACGGGCGCAGGTAGCTCATCACGTCGCTGCACAGGTACTCGTGGTCGAGGCCGTACGCGTGGGCGACCTCCATCGCCAGGGTCTCGCACACGCCCTGGGCCTGGTGGCTCTGGGTCGCGGCGAACGCGAACACCACCGCGCGCGGGATGACCTCGCCCGAGAACGGCGCCAGCCCCGCGACCTGCGCGTCCTTGACGCCGATGTCCTTGGGGCGCCCGCCGACCGCGACCAGGATGTGCTCGGGCGTGGTCGGCGGCTGATCGGTCACGACCACGTCGAACGGCGCGAACATCTTCTGGACGCACGCGACCAGATCCTTCCAGCCCTTGGCCGTGCCCTTCCAGCCCGGCACCGATCGCGGCAGGTCGCCCTGGTGCGCGATCACGCTCGAGACGCCGACGGCGGCGTCGTCGACGCCCGGGCTGATCGTGCGCGGGCTCCGGTCGAGGAAGATCACCCGGGGCACCGGCGGCGGCGGCGGCGGATCGATCCGCTGGACGACCGCCCGCTTGACGTCGGCGAGGTCGTCGACGGTGGGCGGCTGCCAGGTGCCGGTGCGCATGCGCTTGACGACGAGCACCGCCGCGAGCACGCCGACGGCCACCGCGACCAGGCCGGCGGTCACGAACGTGACCAGCCGCCGCAGCCAGCGCCGCCCCGGCGGGCGCGGTCCGTGGGCCCGGCGTCCGGCCGGCAGGATGGCCGGCGCGCTGGCCGACCCTGGTGCCCGATGCGGGTCGCTCAACGCTTGATCCCCAGCACCAGCCCGTCCGGGGTCGGGATGCACACCGAGTCACAGCTCGCGGCGACGATCTGGTGGAACTCGCGCATCGCGCGGCCGCGGTCGCTGTCGTCGAGCAGCTCGCCGAAGAGGTAGGCGTTGTCGCCCAGGAGGATGCCGCCCGGGCGCAGGTTGGCCACCGCCCAGCGGCCGTAGTGGTGGTAGTTGACCTTGTCGGCGTCGATGAACACGGCGTCGAACGGGCCGTGATCCTCGAGCGTCGGCAGCACCGCGGTGCCGGCGCCGTCGCAGACCGTGACCTTGGCCGCGACGCCGGCCGCGGCCAGGTTGGCCCGGGCCAGCTCGGCGTGGGCGCGCTCGAACTCGATCGTCCACAGGTGGCCGTCGGGCGGCAGGGCCCGCGCGAGGTGCAGGGCCGAGTAGCCGACCAGCGTGCCGACCTCGACCGCGCGACGCACGCCCGCGAGCCGGCACAGGAGCGCGACGAGCTGGCCCTCGGACGGGCCGACCATGATCGCCGGCACGCCGGCCGGGGTCGCGAACGCGCGGGCGAGCGCGTCGTCGTGGGCGGCGTGGACCTCGACGCACCAGTCGAGGATCGGCCGCGTGGCGTAGCGGTCCCCGGCGCGGGAGTCGGAGTCGGCCATGACCGCATCGTGCACTGGCCGGCCCGCGCGTGGTAGCACCGGGCCGTGACTTCCGCATCGTCCCTGGTCCTGGTCACCGGCGGCGCCGGCTTCATCGGCTCGCACACGGTCGATCGCCTCGTCGGCGGTGGCCACCGGGTCGTCGTCCTCGACGATCTCCGCACCGGCAAGCGGGCCAACCTGGCCCACCACGGCGCGCTCACCTTCGCCAGCGGCGCGCCGGTCGAGCTGGTCGTGGCCGACGTGAGCCACGGGCTGTTCGCGCCCCTCGCGGCGATCACCGCCGCGCACGGGCCGATCGCCCGGATCATCCACCTGGCCGCGCAGGTCTCGGTCGTCCACTCGCTGGCCAACCCGCTGGTCGACGTCGCGGTCAACTACGTCGGCACCGTCCAGGTGCTCGAGTACGCGCGCGCGACCGGCGTCGGCAAGGTCGTGTTCGCGTCGTCGGCCGCGGTCTACGGCGACACCGCGCTGGTGCCGGTGCCCGAGGACGCGCCGTGCCGACCGCTGTCGCCGTACGGCGTCGACAAGCTCGCGAGCGAGCTGATGATGCGCGCGTACGCCTCGACCCACGGCCTGGCGTCGACGCCGCTCCGGTTCTTCAACGTCTACGGCCCGCGCCAGGATCCGTCGAGCCCGTACTCGGGCGTGATCTCGATCTTCGCCGACCGGGCCCGGGCCGGCCGGCCGATCACGATCTTCGGCGACGGCGCCCAGACCCGCGACTTCGTCTACGTCGGTGACGTCGCGCGCGCGATCGTCACCGCGGCCATGACCGACGGCGGCGACGGCAGCGCGATGAACGTCGGCACCGGGCGCGAGACCACGGTGCGCGAGCTGGCCGAGACGGTCGTGGGCCTGGCCGGCACCGGCGTGACGATCACGCACGCGCCGGCCCGCGCCGGCGAGATCGTGCGGTCGCTCGCCCAGGTCACGCGCGCCACCGCCGCGCTCGGGGTGACGGCCGAGGTGACGCTGCGCGACGGGCTGGCGGCGACGCTCGCGAGCCTGGGCTAGCCACCTAGGCCGCGGACGCGGCTCGGACGTTGTAGGCTCGTGCCCATGCGTCGTCGCGCCGTGTCCGTGTCCGTGTTCGTGGTCGTGGTCGTCGTGCTGGCCGCCCTCGGCGCCCGGGTCCGCCCGGCCGCGGCCGACGTCCAGCGCGCGTGGATCAAGAACATCCCCGACGAGGCGACCTGGGCCAAGTACTCGCGGACCCTCGCCGGCGATCAGTTCGGCAAGTTCGTCATCGACGTCAAGACCAACGCGATCTACTTCTTCGACGTCAACCTGTTCGAGCTCCACGCCGACTTCGTCCTGGGCGTGCTGCTCAAGCAGCCGTGGACGCGCGACAACATCATCGCCTACAACAAGAACTACGAGCAGGTGAAGCCGAAGTTCATCCTCGGCTACCTGACCCACCACAACAAGGTCGACCGCTGGGCGCTGTCGTTCTGGGAGGGCGACAAGATCGACGCCGCGACCGTGCTCCGGGTCCGCGATCGCCTGGCGACGTCGTTCTGGCGCAAGGACCTGGCGTTCCGGCCCGACTCGCCGGCCCAGGTGAAGATGGCGCGGCAGGTCGCGGCCAAGGGCTTCACGGTCGTGACCAACGACGAGTTCTACAAGGCCGCCTCGTTCCAGGCGTTCAACAAGGGCATGGCCATCGGCCGCCTCAAGGTCGTGCCGATCGGCACGCCCTACGACCAGCTCACGTTCGATCGCCACGACATCGTGCTCTTGCAGGAGAGCTACCCGGACATCACGCCGGTGGCCGGCATCCTGTCGACGACGTTCTCGACCCCGCTGTCGCACGTGAACCTGCGCGCCGGCGCCTGGGGCATCCCCAACGCCGGCGACAAGCAGGCCCGCGCGTCGTTCGGCAAGCTCGACGGCAAGGTCGTCTACTACAACGTCGACGACAACCGCGCGGTCGTGCGCGAGGCCAGCGCCGCCGAGATCGCCGACTGGGAGGCGCGCAAGGCCCAGGCCCGCCACGTCGCGCTGCCCGCGGCCGACGTCACCGATCCGCGCCTGGCGATGCTGACCCGCATCCGCGCCAAGGACGTGGTCAGGTACGGCACCAAGACGGCGAACCTGGGCGAGATCCGCACCGCCAACTTGCCCAACGTCAACGTGCCCGACGGCTTCGGCGTGCCGTTCTTCTATTACGTGCGGCACATGAAGGCCAACGGGCTCGACGTCAAGGTCGAGGCGATGCTGGCCGATCCGCGGTTCGCCGACGACGCGGCCTGGCGCCGCGCCACGCTCGAGGAGCTGCGCGCCGCGATCCTCGCCGCGCCGATCGATCCCGACGTGCTCGACGTCATCTACCGGCGGGTGCGGCTCAAGCTCGGCGGCAAGGGCGTGTTCGTGCGCAGCTCGACCAACGCCGAGGACCTGCCCGGCTTCAACGGCGCCGGCCTCTACGACACCGTGCCCAACGTGCGCGGCAAGGCGGCGCTGGGCGAGGCGCTCAAGACCGTGTGGGCGTCGCTGTGGAACCTGCGCGCGGTCGAGGAGCGCTCGGCGTTCGGCATCGACCACCGGCAGGTGTTCGCGGCGGTGATGGTGCAGGTCGGCGTCGCGGCCACCGCCGCCGGCGTGCTGGTCTCGACCAACCTCTACGACCCGCGCGACGACGACGGCTTCACGATCAACGCCAAGTGGGGCCTGGGCATGAAGGTGGTCGAGGGCCAGAAGGTGCCCGAGCAGATCATCTTCGACGCCACCAACGACGGCACCAAGATCATCTCGCGCCAGGACGATCCGACGATGCTCGTGTTCGATCCCGGCGGCGGCATCCGCGAGGTGCCGGTCGCTGGCACCGACGTGATCTTGACCGAGGAGCGGGCCAAGCGGCTCGTGACCGCCGTGCAGCAGTTCATCCCGCTGTTCGCGCCGGGCGTGCCGCTCGACGTCGAGTGGGTGCTCGAGGGCGAGACGATCTGGATCGTGCAGGCGCG
Organism: Myxococcales bacterium; assembly: GCA_016717005.1. Taxonomy (NCBI): domain Bacteria; kingdom Pseudomonadati; phylum Myxococcota; class Myxococcia; order Myxococcales; species Myxococcales bacterium. Next base: position 17,987 of record JADJUF010000016.1, read on the forward strand.
GCCGTTCGTCGGGCAGTAGGCCCGGGGGCTCTGGTTCCGGCTCCGGCTCCGGTTCCCGCGCGTACGCCGACGGCATCGGCGCCGAGGGGATGACCGGTTCCGCCTCCGGCTCCGGTTCCGGTTCCGGCTCCGGCTCCGGTTCTGGCTCCGGCTCCGGGGCCGGTTCCCGCGCGTACGCCGACGGCATCGGCGCCGACGTGATTGACCGGTTCCGGTTCCGGCTCCTGGATCCGGCTCTGGCCGCTAGCGTCCGCGCAGGGCCTCGCCCAGGTACCGGACCAGCGCGCTGCCGAGGCCGGGCTCGTCGTCGATCAGCTCGTCGAGATCGAGGCGCCGGAGGCGGAACAGGCGCGTCGGCTCGACGGCGGCGACGCGCGGGCTCGGGCGCGGGGCGATCGCGGCCAGCTCGTCGACCGCGCGGCCGCGGCCGAGGCGGCGCTCGCCGACCTCGACCGCGCCGTCGATCACCACCAGCAGCGCGTCGAGGCGCTCGCCGTCGCTGACGATCAGCGCGCCCGCGGCCAGCGCGACCACCTCACCGCGATCGGCCAGGGCGGCGAGCTGCGGCGTGGTCAGGCCGGCCAGCGCCGGGACCTCGGCCAGGACCAGGAGCACGTCGACGGCGGGGGGCACGTCGTCATCGTCGGCGCCGGCGGTGACCCGGCGCAAGAGATCGAGCGGCGCGATCGCGTCGGCGGCGGCGCGGGCCGCGGTGGTCAGGGCGGCGCGGAACGCGCCGCGGCGTTCGCGCGGCAGCGCGCGGACCAGCAGATCGCGGGTCAGCGCGTCGGGGCCGGTGAGCTCGGCGGTGATGGCGTCGTCGAGCGCGATCGGGCCGAGCCGGGCCCGGGCGCCGTGGACCCGGGCGGCCAGCGCGCCGGGGTCGACCACCGGCACGATCCGCGCGGCGATCGCGCGCGGCAGCGTGGCGTCGAGGATCTCGACCGCGCGGGCGCGCTCGCCGACGGTGGCGGCCGCCCGCAGCGCCCGGGCCGCGCGCGCGATCGAGCGGGCCCGGGCCTGGGCGGCGACCAGCAGCAGCGCGGTGTGGCCGACCTCGGCCAGGCGCTCGTCGAGCCGTCGGTCGAGGGCGTGGTCGCCCAGCGCGGTCAGGGCGCCGGCGTGGACCGCGAGCTGGTCGAGCGCGTCGAGCTCGGCCTCGACCACCGCGTCGAGCGCCCGGGCGCTCACCGCCAGCTCGCTCAGGAGCGCGACCGCGCGATCGCGGGCGCCGCGCCGGCCGAGCCCGCGGTGCGGACCAGCGCGAGCACCGCGACCGAGCCCAGGCCGCGCAGCGCGGTCTCGGCGGCGGCGCGGACCAGATCCTCGCGATCGCCGAGCGCCTCGGCGATCGCGGCGAGGTCCTCGGGCGCGGGATCGCCCGGCCGCAGCGCGAGCGCGGTCACCGCGGCGGCGGCGACGATCGGCGGCGCGGCCGCGGCCGGCGCCGCCAGCGAGCGCACCAGCTCGATCGTGTCGGCGCGCAGCCACCGGCGCTCGGCGTCGTCGCCCGGCAGCGCCGCCAGCGCGGTCAGCGCCGCCAGCGCGTCGGCGATCGTCGTCGGCGCCAGCGCCTCGCGCCGGCGCACGATCCGCAGCAGCTGGCGCCCGAGCGCGCACGCCTCGGGATCGCCGGCGGCGGCGCGGTCGGCGACCTCGGCCGCGAGCTCGTCGGCGCCCAGGGCCGCGGTCGCGTCGTCGTCGCTCGCGGTCGCGTCGCCGATCGCCAGAGCGATCGCCGCGGGGTCGCCGAGCGCGCGGGCCCGGGCGATCGCGCCGCCGGCCTGGTCGTCGGGGATCAGCACGGCCAGGCCCGGGCCGGCGCCGCGCCCGAGCCGCCCGACCAGCGACCACCGGTGGGCGTCGTCGGCGCCGGCCGCCAGCGCCGCGAGCGCCGCGGCGGTGGCATGATCGCGCTGCCCCGGTCCGATCGTGCGCGCCAGCGCGGCGCCGATGGCCGCGCGCGCCGACGCGGCGTCGCGGTACAGGCCCACCAGCAGCGGGCGCGCGTCGAAGCCGGGCGGGTGGTGCAGGCGGGCCGCGACCTCGGCCGCGCGCGCCGGGTCGGTCGCGGCCACCGACAGCACCAGCGCCCGGGTGGCGCGCTCGCCGAGCGCGACCTCGTCGTCGTCGGTCCGGGCCGAGGGGTGGGCGAGGGCGCCGAGCGCCCACTGCGGCAGGTGGGCGCGCACGCGCAGCGCGAGCACCAGCCACACCGCCGCCGCGACGACGATCACGTACGGCACCAGGTCGGGGCGGACGACCCCGGCGGCGACGCCGCCGACGACCGCGCCGGTGCGCTTGGCCGGGCCCTCGAGCCAGCCGCTCAGGCGACCGCGCAGCTCCGGCGGCAACAGGTTCTGCGCCAGCTTCTCGGCCGGGCCTTCGATCGCGCCGTCGGTGACCCGGGCCTGGATCTGCAGCAGCGCCACCGCCGCCAGCGCGCCGGTGCCGATCACCCCCAGCGCCGCGAGGCACGCCGCCGCCGGCGCCACGATCAGCGCGCCGCCGACGCCGAGGCGGCCGAGCAGGCGCGGCGCCAGCACCAGCTGCGCGCCGATCATCGCGAGCTGGCCGATCATGCGCACCGAGCCGAGGAACCCGGCCAGCGCCGCGCTGTCGGCGTCGTGGGCGGCGGCCGCGGCCCCGAGCGCGACGTAGGTCAGCGACGCGCAGACGCCGGCGATCGCCACCAGCCCCGCCAGCCCGCGGGCCAGCGGCTGGCGGCGCAGCGCGCCGACGCCGTCGAACCACCCGCCGGCGGTGCGGGCCTTCAGGCTGGCGCCGACCCGGCGCGCCGGCGGCGCCAGCCCGGCGCACAGGCCCGCGGCCGCGAACACCCCGGCGCCGCACAGGAGCAGCACCCCGGCCCCGGCGGCGTGGGCGATCGGCGCGACCAGCCCGGCGCCGATCACCCCGCCGACCCCGCCGGCGGCGGCGAGCCGCGGCACCATGCGGCGCAGCGTGCGGGCGTCGAACCACTCGCTGACCGCCACCCAGAACGCCAGCTCGACCGCGGCCGACAGCTGCTTGACCGCGATGAACGCGATCACCGCCGCCGCGCGCGGCGCGTGGGCGTGGGCCAGGCTGACCGCCGCCAGCAGCACCGCACCGCCGGCGGCCAGCGCCACCAGCGTGCGCTGGCGATCGCGCCGATCCGCCAGCGCGCCGACCGCAGCCACGACGATCGCGACCAGCACGCTCGACACCGCCACCGCGGGCCCGAGGTTGCCGGGCCCGATCGCCTCCAGGAACCAGGCGTCGGCGGCGGCGCCGGCCAGGTGGCCCGCGGCTCCCGCGCACGCGAGGATGGCCGCCGCGACCCGCGCGGCTCGGCCCGACGGGACGCTGACCACGCCGCATAGTATTCGATCCGAGGCGGGAACCGGACCTGGCGCGGTGGTGTCTACCGCGTAAGCTCATGGGGATGCGACATGGACTGGCGCTGGCGATCGTCGGCCTGACCGGCATGGTGGGCGCGGTCGCCGTCACCTGGGCCCAGGGCACGCCGGCGCCGCCGCGGGTGCTGCACGAGGACCTGCCCAGCCCGACCGGCTCGGACTCGCCGCTGATCGGCAGCGACCCGGCCGCGGGCCAGAACCCCGACGCGTTCGCCTCGGGCGACAAGGTCCTGCCCGAGCCCCAGCTGGCGCCGAAGGACCCGGGCGAGCCGGTGTTCGGGCGCGAGGGCTCGGTCACCGACCGCCAGACCGAGGAGCGCCCCGACTACCAGACCGGCGCCGACGGCACGCTCCACTACACCGCGGTGTTCAACCCGGACGTGATGCCGTTCAAGCGCATGAGCTCGCTCGACGGCATCGACGCCGGGTACGTCAACGTGATCCGCGACCCGACCCTGCGCGATCTGTCGGTCGGCGGCGTCACCGATCGCGCGCGCGATCGGTTCTGGGCGTCGTTGATGGTCGAGCTGACGCCGGGCGCGCCGATCGCGATCCCGTCGGTCGCCCCCGACATGCGCATCCTGTCGTACGAGACCCAGCCGGCGATCCGCGTCACGTTCAGCAAGGACTCGGCCGACAACTTCTACGTGCGCGCCGACGACCGCGCCGCGCACGGCCAGTTCCGGCTGGTGTTCCTGGCCGACGCCGACGCCGGCTACTTCGCGCCGCAGCTGCCGACCCGGCCCTACAGCGTGCGGCGGGTGCGCGAGCTGGCGCAGCACGAGGGCCTGGTGCCGACGCTGACGCCCCAGGTCCGTCAGGTCGCGGACCAGGCGCTCGCCGACCTCGGGCTCGACGAGGACGACGAGCTCGGCGCGGCGTTCAACAAGCTGGTCTTCTACTTCCGCGCCTTCGAGGCCAAGCCCATCCCGGCCGCGACCGGCGACGTCTACTGGGATCTGTTCAAGAACCAGGCCGGCGTGTGCCGGCACCGGTCGTCGACGTTCACGGTCACCGCCAACGCGCTCGGCATCCCGACCCGCTACGTCTTCAACGAGGCCCACGCGTTCGTCGAGGTGTGGTTCCCCGAGCGCGGCTGGCAGCGGATCGATCTCGGCGGCGCGGCGTCGCGCCTCGACGTCTCGAACGCCGAGAACAAGACCGTCCACCGGCCGCGGGCGCCCGATCCGTTCGCCAAGCCGCCCGAGTACACCCAGAACTACGCCCAGCTCACCGGCGACATCTCCGGCCTGACCGACGCGCAGCTCGACGAGGCCCACGCGCCCTTGACCGACGCGCCGCCCAGCGGCGCCTTCGACAGCGACGGGCCCGGCGCGGGCCCCGGCGGCGACAACGCGCTCGGCGACGATCCGGTGTTCGGCCCCGGCGCCGACGCCCAGGGCATGCCGATCGACAACGCCAAGCCGACGCCGGTCCTGACCGTGACGCTGGCCGATCCGGTCGGCTACCGCGGCGAGGTCCTGGCGATCGAGGGGCGGGTCGACGGCCCGGGCGGGCGCGGCGTCGGCGGGCTGCGGATCGATCTGTTCCTGGCGCCGGTCGGCTCGGGCGGGCTCAACGGCACGCCGATCGGGCGCTCGGTCTCGAACGCCGACGGCACCTTCGCGATCGACGCGCTGGTCCCGACCGACCTCGACCTCGACACCTACGAGCTGTTCGTGTCGACCCGCGGCGACGCGCGCTACAACCCGGCGTACTCGGACGGCGAGTAGGCGGCCGGGCGCCGCAGCACCTGGCGGCGGGCGCCGCGCCAGGTGAGCACGACCACGTCGCCGATCACGACCAGCTCGGCGCCGTCCTTGGCCCGGGTCGGGCTGGCGGCCAGGCACGGGTGCGCGCCCGCGACCACCGCGACCTCGTCGAAGCGCCAGCCGTCGCCCGCGTCGTCGTCGTCGGGCGCCGCCGGCCGGCGGTGGCCGCGCACCAGGTAGCGATCGACGAAGCGATAGCCGGGGGCGCCGGCGCACGGCACGATCGCGCCGCCGGGATCGCGGACCTCGACGGTGCGCACGTACCAGCCCGCGAGCGCGCCGTCGTCACCCAGCGCCAGCTCCCAGCGCTCGTCCTCGCGCTGGACCAGGCCGCCCGCCGTCCACGACGTCGCGGTCCAGCGCCACGGGCCGGCCGGCGCGGCGGCCACCGCGAGCCGGGGCGGTGGCGTCGGCGGCGTCGCGCGCTGGAGGTGGGCGACGCCGTCGGCCCAGCGCAGCTCGAGGGTGTCGTCGTCGAGCAGCCGCGCCTGGTAGCGCGCGAGCCGGCGCAGGCCGCGATCGCACGGCGACGGCTCGACCTGGTAGCCCACCTCCTCGATCACCGCGCCGCCCGGCGCCGCGGCCACGGTCACGTCGACCGTCGACGCCAGCCGGTAGCTCGGCGCCTGCACGCACGTGAACGGCACGCCGTCGACGGCGCGCACGTCGACCGTGCGCTGGTAGCGTCCGGCCAGGCGCAGCCAGTCGCCGGTGATCGCGAGGTCCCAGCGCTCGCGCTCGGTGCGGGTGGTCCCGTCGGCGGTCGTGGTCAGGGCCCAGGTCCAGGTCCCGGCCAGGGACCGGGTCGCGATCGCGTCGTCGATCGTGATCCGCGGCGGATCGGCCGCCGGCGCCGCGCACGCGGTCAGCGCGAGCGCCAGCGCCGCGGCGCGCGCGGTCACGGCGCGCCGACGTCGGTCGAGTCGCCGCCCTGCCACGCCTCGACCACCGCGCCGGCGGCGAGGAAGTAGCCGAGCTGCGGATCGGCGGTGTGATCGACCCGGTTCCAGGCGCCGTGCTCGCCGCGCGCCTCGATGATCGGCGTGACCTCGCTGTCGTCCTGGCCGAGGTCGCGCGCGCCGGGGTGGTCCTGCCAGGTGACGGTGTCGCCCACCAGGACCGGGCAGCGCAGCGCGCCGACCAGCGCGTGGGTCTCGCGCGCCACCACCGACGCGCTCGGCCACAGGCCGGCGGCCAGGGCCACCTGCTCGAGCGCCGCCGCCAGCTCCGCGCCGGACGCCCAGCGCTGGTCGGGATCCCGGGCGAGCGCGGTCATGATCACGTCGGCCAAGGTCGGGGGCACGCCGGGACGACGCAGCGCCGGATCCGGAATCGGCTGGCGCTGGACCCGGGCGCAGGTGTCGAGGTCGCTCGAGCCGTGGAACAGCGGCTCGCCGACCACCAGCTCATGCATCAGCACGCCCCACGAGAACAGGTCGACCCGCTGATCGACCTTGGCGCCGCGCTCGAGCTGCTCGGGCGCGACGTAGGCGTACTTGCCCTTGACCACGCCGGCCTGGGTGCGGTGGGTCTGCAGCGCGGCCCGGGCCACGCCGAAGTCGATCAGCTTGATGCGTCCATCGGGCGTGATCAGCACGTTCTGCGGCGTGACGTCGCGGTGGATCACGTCGAGCGAGCGACCGTCGACGTCGGTCAGGCCGTGCAGGTGATCGAGCGCGCGCGCGACGCCCAGGCCGATCTCGATCGCGGCCGGGATGGCGATCGGGCGGCGGTGGCGCACGGCCGCGCGGAACAGGCTCAGCAGCGACGCGCCCGGGATGTACTCGAGCGCGAGGTACGGTCGGCCGCCGGCGGTGCCCAGGTGGTAGGCCTGGGGCAGGTTGGGGTGGTGGCAGTGCAGCGAGATCCGTCCCTCGGTGACGAAGTACTCGATGAACTCGGGCTGATCGAACAGGTCGGCGCGCACGCGCTTGACCGCGACCCAGCGATCGCCGCCGAGCGGCGTGCGCTCGATGCCCAGGTAGATCTCGGCCATGCCTCCGGTGGCGATCCGCTCGAGGAGGCGGAAGCGGTCGAGATCGCGCGGGAGGGCTTCGAGGTCGTACATGAGCTGGGCGGTGCAGGTCGCCGCCGCGCGCGTCAGGCGCGGTGGCGGCGGTAGACGTCCTCGACCAGCGCCGCGATGGCGGCGTCGGCCAGGTCGGCGGGCCGCTGGTGGGGGCCCCCGGCGCGCGACGGCGGATCGTAGTCCCACGCCGTCGCGGCCGCGAGCCGCGCCGTGGTCGCGGCGGAGGTGTAGCCGAGTCGAGCAAGCCGGGCGGCGCGATCGCGCAGCTCGGCCTGGGCGACCGCGAGACGACGAGCGGCGCCAGCGGGCGCGCCAGGCGAGGGCGGGGGCAACCAGGGGAAGCTCACGCGTCCACTATACCAGCGGTGGTCGGCCGCGGCTTGGCTGACGCGGCCGACGGGAGTAGCGTCTCGTGGTGGCCCTCTTGCGCATCGCGATCGGCCTGCTGATCGCGCTGGGGGCGAGCGGCGTGGCCCGCGCCCAGCGGGCCGGCGCGGTCGTGGTGCCCGCGGCCGAGCCCGCGATCGATCCGGTCGCGCTGGCGGCGGCGCTGGCCGGCGTCGGCGTCGACGCGCCCGACGCGCTGGACGTGGCGCTGGCGGCGCGCCGGGCCGGCGCCGAGCCGCGCGCGCGCGTGGCGCAGTTCGCGAAGGTGGCGGCGGTCGTCGCCGAGGGCTGGCGCGCCTACGTCGCCGCCGATCCCGAGTTCGCGGCGGCGCGGCTGGCGGCGGCCCGGACCGCCGCCGAGGACCTGCTCACGCTCGACGGCGGGCTCGAGGTCTACGCCGACGCGTCGCTGCGCCTCGGCGTCGCGCTCCTGCACCTGGGCCGGACCGAGGCCGCGAGCGACGCGCTGCGCCTGGCCCACGCGCTCGATCCCGCGCGGCCGGTGACCACCGCCGACTTCACGCCCGACGCCGTCGACGCGTACGAGCGCGCGCACGCCAGCGCCGGCCCGCAGCTCGACGTGCGCATCGACGCGCTCACCGGCGCGGCGGTCGCGATCGACGGCGTCGAGGTCGGGCCGGCGCCGATCGCGACCGCGGTGACCGCCGGCGCCCACGTCGTGGTCGTGCGCCACCCGCGCTACCGGCCGCGCGCGGTCGCGATCGAGGTGACCGCGGCCACCCCGCTGGTGGCGCTCGAGCTCGAGCCGGATCGCGACACGCTCGCGGTCGCGGGCGCGGCGGCGGTGGGCCTGGCCGGGCTCGGCGACGTCGACGCCGCCCGGGCCATCGACGTGACGCTGACCTACGCCGAGCTCGACGAGGTGCTCGTGGTCGCGTCGATCGTGCGCGCGGGCGCGCCGGCGGTGCTGGGGCAGCGCTGCGTCGGCGGCCGCGCCTGCACCGCGGTGGTCGAGGTCGGCTACCTCGAGCCGGCCGGGTTGCCGGCGGCGCTCGGGCAGCTCCGGGCGCGCCTGGCCCGGGCCGAGCCCCGCTACGGCGTGATCCTCGTCGACGATCCGCGGGTGACCCGGGCGCCGGTGCGGATCGGCGGCGGCTGCGCGCGCTGTCGTCGGCGCTGGTACTGGATCGGCGGCGGCGTCGCGGTGGCGGCCGCGGCGGTGGCGCTGACGATCCTGGCGACCTCGGGCGACGGCGCGCCGTCGCTGACGATCGACCCCGGCGACTTCACGGCGCCTTGAAGTCGGCGAACACCGACGCGCGCTCGCCGGCCGGGACGTCGATCTCGAACCGGCGCCGCACCTCGCCGGCCTCGCCCGGGAACACCACCTCGACGACGTGGGCCCCGGCCGGCACGTCCCACTGGTTGGGCGCGCGGCCCAGGCGCCTGCCGTCGAGGAACACCTCGCCCCACGGATCGGCGCCGACGCGGAGCTGGCCCTTGGCCGCCGGCGGGCGCGCATCGGGCGGCGCGGCCCGGACGTCGGGCGGGGGCGCGCTGGCCGCGCGCGCGTCGATCGCGATCGGCGCGGCGTCGACCGGCGCGGCGTCGACCGGCCCGGCCGCGTCGATCGCGCGCGCGTCGATCGCGATCGGCGCGGCGTCGATCGGCGGGGCCACCGCGGGACCGCGGCCGCGCGCGCGATCGATCGCCAGCCAGCCCGCGCCGACGGTCGCGGTGACCGCGAGCGCGGCCAAGAGCGCCACCGGCCCGCGGCGCGGGGCGGGGCGATCGGCGCCGACGTCGGTTCCGGCGTCGGATCCGGCGCCGCGCTCGGCGTCGGCACCGCGCGCGCGCCGCTGACCGGCGCCACCGGCGTCGTGCTCGGCGCCAGCGCCCGCTCGATCTCGACGTGGGTCGCGAAGGTCGCCTCGCGCACCGTCGGGCGCCGCTTGCCGCGCGCCTGCGACCGCGGCACGACCTGGGTCGACGGCCCGTGCGGATCGTCCGGCGCGGGGTCGAGGTGCGTCGATGGCCCGCCGTCGCTGGGCGCCGGCGCCGTCGGCGGCACCGCGCGCGCGACCACGTCGGCCAGCTCCCGCGGCCCCTGCAGCGCGGTGGCGTCGGCGAGGTAGCGCTGGAGCTCGGCCGCCAGCGCGCCGGCCGAGTCGAACCGCGCCGCGGGATCCCGGGCCAGCGCCTGCGCGACCACCGCGTCGAGCCGCTCGGGCACGTCGGGCCGAACGCTCGACGCCCGTGGGATGTCGGCGGTCTGGACCGCGGCCAGCGTCGCCTCGGGGTCGGCGCGCACGAACAGGCGCCGCCCGGTCAACATCTCCCACAAGAGCACGCCGAGCGAGAACAGATCGGTCTGCGCGGACAGGCTGTCGCCGCGGGCCTGCTCGGGCGACATGTACGGGAACGAGCCGGTCGGGAGGCCGCCGTCGGCGGGATCGGGCCCGCTGCCGAGCGCCACCGCGATGCCGAAGTCGACCAGCTTGACCTCGCCGTCGCGGGTGATCATCACGTTGCGCGGCGACAGATCGCGGTGGATGACCCCGGCGCCCTTGCGGTGGGCGTAGTCGAGGCCCTTGGCGATCTCGGCCGCGACGTGGGCCGCGATCGGCGGCGCCAGCGGGGCGTCGGCCGCGAACACCGCCTCGGTGAGCTGCCACAGGGTCGGGCCGTCGATGAACTCCATCGCGATGAAGTAGGTGTCGTCGACGACGCCCAGCTCATAGACCGGGACGATGTTGCCGTGCGACAGGCTGACGAGGGTCTTGGCCTCGGCCACGAACAGGTCGACGAACGCGCGCTGGGACGACAGCGCCGGGTGGATCTGCTTGATGACCAGCTGCTTCTCGAACCCGCCCGGGCCGATCAGCTTGGCGAGAAAGATCTCGGCCATGCCGCCGACGGCGAGGCGCTCGGTCAAGAAGTACTTGCCGAACGTCGTCGGCAGCTCGAGCATGCGCCGCGAGTGTATCATGCGCGGGTGCGCGCCCTGGCGCTCGGCTGCCTCGCGCTCGTCGCCTGCGGTGACGACGGGCCACAGCTGCGCCTCGCGCCGGTCAACCCCGGGCCGTGCGGGCGGCCCGCCGGCGCGCGCACGCTGCTGGTGACGCCGCTGGGCGACTTCGTCGGCGACCGCATCGCGATCCCGCTCGACGCGGTCACGACGCTGCCGACCTTGCCAGCCGACACCCGCGGCCTCGCGGTCGAGGTCCTCGACGCCACCGGCGGCGAGCTGGCGATCGGCCGCACCCGGCCGCTGGTGCTCGACGACCTCGCCGACGGCGACACGATCGCGATCGCGATGGCGCCGCCCGACGGCGTGTGCCCGGCCGGGACCCTGGCCGCGCCGCGCGATCGGGCCGCCGCGGTCCGGGTCGGCGACGGCGTGCTCGTGGTCGGCGGCGCGGCCACCGCGAGCGCCGACCTCTACGATCCCGATCGCGAGACCACGACCGCGCTGGCGCTGCCGGCGGCGTTCGCCGGACCCTCGGGCGTGGCCGGCGCCGGGGTCGCGGCCTTGCCCGACGGCCGCGCGGTCGTGATCGGCGGCGTTCGGCCGGGGTTCACGATCTACACGCCGGGCGCGGGCTTCGGCGCGGCCACGCTCCTGGCCGAGACCCGCGCCCACCACGTGACGATCGCGCTCGACGACCACCGGGTGCTGATCGCGGCCGGGTGCGGCGTCGTCGACGACGCCGGCGCGTGTGAGGGCGCCAACGTCCGCCGCGACAGCCGCGTCGTCGACCTCGCCACCGGCGACGTGGTCGCGGGGCCGCCGCTGACGATCGCGCGCCGCGACGGCGTCGGCCTGCTCGAGGTCGATGCGGGGGGGCGGCGGTTCGTGGTCCTCGCCGGCGGCACCGACGAGCAGGGCGATCCGGTGACCACCGGCGAGCGCGTGGCGATCGACGGGGCCGCCCCGACCCTCTTGCCCGGCGCGGGCGCCGCGCTGGCGCGGCTCGACAGCGGCGCGACCCTGACCGCGTTCGCGACCGCGGGCGCGGCGCCGACCGCGGCGGCGGCGGTCGTGGTCCCCGACGGCGCGAGCCCGCGCGCGACCGCGGCGGTGCCGGCGCGGACGTCGCCGGCGCTGGTCACCCAGGACGACGGCGAGGTCGTCGCGCTCGGCGGCGGCGCGCCGCTGCGGTACCGACCCAGCCAGCACGACTGGCAGCCGCTCCCCGATCTCGGCGTCACGATCGCCGGCGCGCCGGCGGCGGTGCGCTGGGACGACGGCACCGTGCTGGTCTTCGGCGGCCGCGACGCCGGCGGCGCGGTCACCGCGGCGATCTGGCGGTTCCGGCCGCGCTTGCTCGGACCGCTGTCAGGCGCGATCACGGTGGTGCCGGGCGACGGCAGCTCGGATCCGCCGCTGACGCCGCTCGATCCGGGCGCGGTCGAGCGCGCCGGCGGCTGGATCCTGGACGGCCCGGCGCCGTCGTGGGCGATCGTCGGCGGGCCCACCGCCGGCGCCGCCCGGCTCGACCTCAGCCTCACGGTGCCGACCGCCGGGGTCGACGTGCTCGCCAGCTTCGTCGGGCCCGCCGACCACGACGCGCTGGTGCTGGTGCCGGGGCAAGCGGCGGCGCTCGAGCGGGTCAGCGGCGGCGCCCGCACGACCCTGTGTCGCGGCGCGACGGTGCCGGCGGCCGGGACCGTCGCGATCACCGTCGAGCTGGCGCGCACGAGCGTGCGCGCGGCGGTCGCGGGCGCGGTGGTGCTGTCGTGCGGCGTCGAGGCGCGACCGCGCGGCGCGATGGGCGTGGGCAGCCGGGGCGCGCCGGTGGCGGTCGGCTCGATCGCGGTCTCGCGCTGACCGCCCAGCGTCGTGCTCACGCCGCGGGGACCTGCTACCGTCGCCGCGTGCGCCGCGCCGCCGCCGTCACCGTCGCCGCGCTGGTCGCCGCCGCGCCCGCGCGGCCGGCGCTGGCCTACCGGCTCGAGCTGTCGGCGCGGACGATCGCCCGGCCTCTACGAGCTGCCGGCCCTGCGCCTGGTCGGCAGCGACCTGACGCTGTCGCGCCGCCGCTTCCGCCAGGACCTGTCGGTGACGCTGTGGGATCTGGGCGACCTCGCCCGCGCGCGCGCGCGCCGTCACCCCGGGCTGCCGCGGACCGGGCCGGTGGTGTGGATCACCGGCGATCTCCAGCTCGATCACGACTTCGGCGCGTGGACCATGGGCCAGGTCGACCTCGGCGGCGATCCGGTCGACGCGATCGACGCGATCCCCGAGCTGGCCGGCGACGCGGTCGGCCTGGCGATCCCCTACGCCTACGTCGCCGTCGACGATCTGGGCGGGCGGGTCGATCTGCGGCTCGGGCGCCAGGTGCGGTTCGACGAGTTCGGCGGCGCCGGCCTCGACGGCGTGTCGGCGCGGGTCCACACCGGCGCCGCGATCGCGCTCGAGGCCGAGGTCGGGCTGCGGGTCCGCGATCGCTCACCCCTGGCCGTGCTCGGCAGCGATCTCGACGGCACCGCCGGCGCCGACTGCCGCGAGTACGTCGAGGCGGCGGCGCCGGGGCAGGGCAGCTGGCAGGTGATCGATCGCAGCCGGGCCCCGCGCGACACCCGGCTCGGCAGCGATCGCGGCTTCTGCCCCCAGCGCGAGGCGTGGCAGCCGACCGTCGAGGTCGCGGTCGCCGCCGATCGCGTCGCCTGGCTCGACGCGCGCCTGGCCTACCGCCGGACCCAGTCGCCGACCGTCGGCGTGATCGGCGCGGTCGATCGCCTCGACCACCCGGACACCGGGCTCTACCCCGACGAGGCCGGCCAGGCGCCGGCGTGGGGCGTCGACGCCGAGCACGTGACCGCCAACGTCCGCGCGCGCCTGCGCCCGCGCGCGCTCGCGGTCGAGCCGTGGGGCTACGCCCGCTACTCGCTCTTGCACGCTGGCCTCGAGCGGGCCGGGGCCGGCGTCCGGCTGGCGCGCGGCGCCCACGCGCTCGAGCCCGAGGTCGCGCGCACGGTGCCGAGCTTCGACGGCGACTCGATCTGGAGCGTGTTCGCGATCACCGCGGCGGTCGACGCCCGGCTCGGCTACGAGTACCGCCCGCGCGGCCGCGACCTGCGCGCCCGCGCCCGCGCCTGGGTGCGCCGCTACGATCCCGACGACGTCGACGGCGCCGGCGTCGTCGCGGGCGGCGCGGTCGCCGGCGAGACCGCGCTGCCCTGGGCCCGGGTCGCGGCCGAGCTGTTCGCCGACGACGGCTACGGCGGCCGCCGGCTCGGCGGCACCGCCACCGCGCGCTGGCCGGTCGGCCGCCGCGTCACGCTCACCAGCACGCTGGCGCTGGTCGACGTCGCCGACGCCAGCGCCCGCGCCGACGGCACGACGCTGTCGGCGCTGGGCGCCGCGGCCTGGCACCTCGACGACGGCATCGCGGTGTTCGCGACCGCCGACGTGTCGTCGAGCCCGCGCGCGGCGCTGGCGGTGCGCACGCTCGCGGTGCTGGACCTCGCGTTCGAGCCGGACCTCTGATGCGGCGCGCGCTCCTGTTCCTCGCGCTCGTGGCGCTGGTGCCGACCCTGGCGCTGGCCGGCGGCGATCGCGGCCCGTCGCCGGTGGTGTTCGGCAGCCAGCGCCTGCCGCTGGTGTTCTCGCACGCGCAGCACGTCGGGCCGCTGGCGATCGCGTGCGTCGACTGTCACGCGCTGGCGACGACGTCGCGCTCGTCGGTCGATCTGCTGACCCCGAGCGAGGCGCCGTGCCGGCGCTGTCACGCGATCGTTCGCGGGGGCGCGCCGGCGGCCACGGCGACCGCGACCGGCGCGTGCGGCGCGTGCCACCCGGGCTGGACCCCCGGCGTGGCGGTCGCGCGGGTGTGGATCCCGCCCCCGAGCCTCAAGTTCAGCCACGTCGCCCACGCCGCGACGACGTGCCTGACCTGTCACCCCCAGGCCGCCACCGCCGCCCTCGCCACGGTCACCGCGCTGCCGACGATGGACAGCTGCCTCGGCTGCCACGCCGCCGCCGCGGCCGCGCGCGCCTGCACGACCTGCCACCTCGCCAGCGCCGGCGGCCGGGTGCGCACCGAGCTGCCCGACGGCGCGCTGACCCCGCGCGGCGGCGCGACCGGCCCCGATCACGGCGGCGACTTCGCGCGCGACCACGCCGCGATCGCGCGCAGCGCGCCGCAGGCCTGCGCGACCTGCCACCAGGAGCGCGATTGCACCGACTGTCACCAGGGCGCGATCCGCGCGATGGACTTCCACCCCAGCGGCTACCTCGCGCTCCACGCCGTCGACGTGCGCCGCGGCAGCGACTGCGGCACCTGCCACAAGACCCAGAGCTTCTGCGTCGCGTGCCACGAGCGCGCCGGCGTCGCGATCCGCGGCGAGACCGACTTCGCCTCCGGCGTCGCCGATCGCCGGTTCCACCCCGACGGCTGGGCCTCGATCGATCGCGCCGGCCCCAACCGCCACGCCGGCCCCGCCCGCGCCGCGCTCGCCGAGTGCACCTCGTGCCACCGCGAGGACACCTGCCTCCGCTGCCACTCGGCCGAGGCCGCCAGCCCCCGCATCTCGCCCCACGGCCCCGCCTGGCGCGGCAGCGCCCGCTGTCGCGCGCTCGCCGCCCGCAACGGCCGCATGTGCCTCCGCTGCCACATCTCGCTGACGCCCGTCGGCTGCGAGTGATCGGAGTCGGATCCGGATTCCGACTCCGATCCCGATCCTGATCCGATCCCGACTCCGATCCCACTCCGATCCGACTCCGATCCGATCCTGATCCCGACTCCTGATCCCGATCCTGATCCCGATCCGATCCGATCCTGATCCCGACTCCTGATCCTGATCCGATCCCGATCCCGATCCCGATCCTGATCCTGATCCCGATCCGGATCCTGATCCGAGGGTTCCGATCCGGATCCCGATCCGATCCGGATCCCGATCCCGATCCGAAATCGGGGCCTCGGCCCCGATCCGACCTCGGGGCCGAAGCCCCGAGGTCGGGGTGCGGGGCTACCGCGCCAGCGCGTAGGTCACGCGGCCGACGCGGTCGGCGAGGGCCTGCGCCGCGGCGAGGTCAGCCGCCCCGAGGAAGCCCCAGGCGACCGCCACGTCGAGCGCGGCTCGCACCTCGTGGGCCTCGGCGGCGGCGATCCGATACGCGCGCTTCTTGTCGCGGCCGCTGCGGCGCACGCCCTCGGCCAGGTTGAGCGCCGCGCTGGTCGCCGCGCGGCGCACCTGGTCGGCGAGGTCGGGCGCGCGGGTGGCCAGGTCGTCGACGAGCGGACGCAGCGCGCGGATGAGTTCGAGAACGAGCAGCTGAGCATCGAGCATGATGGGTCTCCGTGGTTGGGGTTCGCCCCGACGCGGCCCGACGCGCACGGCCCATGCCCCAGCCCAGGGCCACGCGTCGCGCCCGACGCCACGCGGTCCAGGGCGCAGGGCATGAGCCGTGCGCGGGGGCCGCGGGGGCACCCCAACCACGGAGGCCCATGCGTGCTGCTCAGCGCGCGTTCCTCGCCTCCCCGCGCGCGCGGCCGCGCGCCGAACCGTGGCCATCGCGTCGCCCGCCGGTGCCGAGCGGCCGCAGACGGCGGCCGCGCCGCGCTCGCCTCGCCGCTGGCGCGCGGCAGCGGCGCCGCGACGACGAAGCGCCGGAGGAGGAGCGCCGACGCGGCGAGGTCGGGCTCGACCTGCGCGGCTCCTTGGTGGTGGCTCGCCCGCGCGGCCCCCGCGCACGGCTCATGCCCTGCGCCCTAGCGGCGCCGCGTCGAGCTGCACGCGAGCATTTCGGCTGGGGCATGGGCCGTGCGCGTCGGGCCGCGTCCGGGCGAGAGCCACCAACCAAGGAGCCCGTCATGTTCGATGCCCAGACCGTCGCCGAGTCGTTCGTCACCCACCTCCGTCCCCTCGTCGAGCGCATCGTGCTGCGCGACCGCGACCTCGCCAGCCAGCTGCGCCGCGCCGCCACCAGCGCCGCGCTCAACACCGCCGAGGGCAACCGCCGCGAGGGCCGCGATCGCCACGCGCGGTTCCGCATCGCCGCCGCCGAGTGCGACGAGGCCGCGTGCGCCGTGCGCATCGCGGTCGCCTGGGCCTACGTGGATGGCGCCGCCGCCGCACCCGCCCTCGCGCTCGCCGATCGCCTCGCCGCCCTCCTGTACCGCCTCCGCCATCCGCGCCCCTAGCCACCTCGCGCCGCCGGGGCCCGCGCGCCCCGGCGGCCGGATCCCGATCCGGATCCGGATCCGGATCCCGACTCCGATCCGGATCCCGATCCGGATCCCGACTCCGATCCCGATCCCGATCCCGACTCCCGATCCCGATCCCGATCCCGACTCCGATCCGGATCCTGACTCCGATCCCTGATCCCGACCTGATCCCGATTCCGGATCCGGATCCCGACTCCGATCCGGGGCCCGATCCGGATCCGGATCCGGATCCCGGCTCCGATTCCGATCCCGATTCCGATCCCGCCCCAATCCCAATCCCGCCCCCCCGCAACCCGCGCTCCGCGCTACAGCGTCGCGCCCTGCTCGATCCACTGCAGGATCACCAGGTAGTCCGGATCGGTCGCGTCGAGGAACGTCGCGTTCGGGTGGTTGGGCGGATCCTCGTACATCGGCTTGGTCAGCAGCATCGACTCCGCGGGCGCGAGCAGGTTGAGCACGCCGGGGCGCGCGTTGATCCCGTCGAGCGTCAGCTGCACCGACAGGTCGAACGGCAGGATCGCGGCGATGCCGCCGGTGGTGTGGCAGTTGGCGCAGCCGAGCCCGCCGTTGGCGGCGGTCTGCAGCCGTGGGTAGACGTCAGCGGTGAACGTCCGCGCGCCCATGCCCGGGCCCATGCCGCCGCCCTCGCCGGTGCGCGTCAGGCTGGCGCCGTCGGCGAAGGTGTCGACGCGGACGGTGTCGGTGGTCGGCTGGCCGGCGCCGGCGGTGTACGTGACCGAGAGCGTGTACGATCCCGGCGGCACGTCGAGGAACCCGATCCGCGAGCGGCCGTTGACGACCGTCGTCACGGCCAGGGTCAGGTTCGTCACCAGGTCGCCGTTGGGGCCGAACACGTACGGCCCGGATCCGACCGGCGCGGCGAGCGCGTCGAGCAGCGTGATGTCGGCGACCGGCACGTCGGCCAGCGGCGTGCCGTTGCGCCGGAACAGCTCGGCGAACACGACCGCCTTGCCGGTGACGACCGGCAGGCCGAGCGACGTGTACTGGCGGCGCGCGTCGTTGACCGACACCAGCCACTGGTCGGCGGTCACCGGCATCGCCTCGACCCGCACCGGCACGCCGCGGGTCGGCCGGTACACCGCGCGGCTGGCGGTGAGGAAGAACACGCTGCCCGGCGGCACCGTGTCGAACGCGAAGTCGCCGGCGGCGTCGGAGGTGGCGTTGAGCTGCGGCTCCATGCCGTCGCTCTCGATCCCGACCGTGGCCAGGACCGCGTCGGTGAAGTAGTCCTTGGCCTTGCCGCTGACCCGGTAGGTCGGCGACGGGGCCGCGTCGATGCCGGCGGTCCCATCGGGGCCGCCGCCCCCATCGACCTGGAACGGCGGGGGATCGCCCGCGCAGGCGGCGGCGGCGGCGATCGCGAGGAACCAGGGCACGTTGTGAGCGAGGCGAGGCATGTTGGGCTCCTATATCAAGCCCCGTGCCAGCACCACGTGCCCGGAATGATGTCGACCGTGGTTCACAGGCCTGGGGCGCCTACACCCACCGACCGAGGGCAGGGGCTCCAGCGCTTGTCTCGATCAGAGGTGGGCCGTATGGTCCGCGCCCATCCGGCCCCCCCGGGTCCGGCAAGGAGATCGCGATGCTCCCTGAGACCTTGCGCGAGGCCCTGACCTTCGATGACGTCCTCCTGGCTCCGGCCTATAGCGAGGTGCTGCCCCGTGACGTGGACGTGTCGACGCGCCTGACCGCGAAGATCGCGCTGCGCATGCCGCTGGTGAGCTCGGCGATGGACACCGTCACCGAGGCCGCCACCGCGATCCGCATGGCGCGCGAGGGCGGCATCGGCTTCCTCCACAAGAACCTGTCGATCGAGCACCAGGCGCGCGAGGTCACGCGCGTGAAGAAGGCCGAGAGCGGCATCGTCGTCGATCCGGTCACGGTCGGCCCGCACCGCCTGCTCGAGGACGCCCTCGCGATGATGCGCCAGCACCGGATCAGCGGCCTGCCGGTCGTCGACGGCGATCGGCGCCCGGTCGGCATCCTGACCAACCGCGACGTGCGGTTCGAGCGCAACCTGACCCAGCAGGTCGCCGACGTGATGACGCGCAAGCTGATCACCGTGGGCGATAACGTCGGGC
This sequence comes from Myxococcales bacterium, assembly GCA_016717005.1. Lineage (NCBI taxonomy): Bacteria > Pseudomonadati > Myxococcota > Myxococcia > Myxococcales > Myxococcales bacterium. The sequence goes on from JADJUF010000016.1 coordinate 36,812, forward strand.
TCGAGGGCGCCAAGGAGCTGCTCCACAGAAACCGCATCGAGAAGCTCCTGGTCGTCGACGAGACCGGCCGGCTCAAGGGCCTGATCACGATCAAGGACATCGAGCAGGCCGAGGCCCACCCGTTCGCGGCCAAGGACGAGCTCGGCCGGCTGCGGGTCGGCGCCGCGGTCGGCGTCGGCGGCGATCGCGAGGCGCGGATCGACGCGCTGATCGCGGCCGGCTGCGACGTCATCTGCGTCGACACCGCCCACGGCCACTCGGCCGGCGTGCTCGAGGCGGTCAAGATCACCCGTCGCAACTTCCCGAAGCTGCAGCTCGTGGCCGGCAACGTCGCGACCGGCGCCGCGACCCTGGCGTTGATCGACGCCGGCGTCGACGCGGTCAAGGTCGGCGTCGGGCCCGGCTCGATCTGCACGACCCGCATCGTCGCCGGGGTCGGCGTGCCGCAGCTGACCGCGATCAGCGACGCGGTCGCGGCCGCGACCGCGGCCGGCGGCGTGCCGATCATCGCCGACGGCGGCATCAAGTACTCGGGCGACGTCGCCAAGGCGATCGCCGCCGGCGCCTCGACCGTCATGATCGGCAGCCTGTTCGCCGGCACCGACGAGGCGCCCGGCGAGGTCATCCTGTACCAGGGCCGCAGCTACAAGTCGTACCGCGGCATGGGCTCGATCGGCGCGATGCGCGAGGGCTCGAAGGATCGCTACTTCCAGGACGACGTCGAGGCGTCGGCGCCGCAGAAGCTCGTGCCCGAGGGCATCGAGGGCCGGGTGCCGTACAAGGGCGCGCTGCGCGAGTCGATCTACCAGCTGGTCGGCGGCCTGCGCTCGTCGATGGGCTACGTCGGCTGCGCGTCGATCGACGAGATGCGCACCAAGGCCGAGTTCGTGCGGATCACCTCGCAGGGGCTGCGCGAGTCGCACGTCCACGACGTGATCATCACCAAGGAAGCGCCCAACTACGGGTCGAGCAGCTAAAGGATTCCCGTGGCCCACCAGCTCGTCCTCATCCTCGATTTCGGCTCGCAGTACACGCAGCTCATCGCGCGCCGCATCCGCGAGCACGCGGTCTACTGCGAGGTCCACCCGCACCACCTGGCGCTGGCCAAGATCGTCGAGCTCGCGCCCGCGGCGATCGTGCTCTCGGGCGGGCCGTCGTCGTGCTACGCGCCCGACGCGCCCATGGTCGACGCCGGGATCTACGCGCTGGGCGTGCCGATCCTCGGCATCTGCTACGGCGCCCAGCTGACCGCGCGCCTGCTCGGCGGCGACGTGCGCCCGTCCGACAAGCGCGAGTACGGGCGCGCCAGCGTGCGCGTGACCGCGGGCGGCGACGGCATGTTCCGCAGCATCGCCACCGGCGACGACCTGGCGGTCTGGATGTCCCACGGCGACCACGTCGAGGCCATCCCGCCCGGGTTCGCGCACCTGGCCGAGAGCGCCAACTGCGCGATGGCGGCGTTCGCCGATCCGATCCGCCGCATCCACTGCGTGCAGTTCCACCCCGAGGTGGTCCACACGCCGCGCGGCGCCGAGATCCTGGCCGGGTTCCTGTTCGGCGTCGCCGGCCTGCGCGGCGACTGGTCGATGGCGACCTTCGCCGACGAGGCCATCGCCCGGATCCGGGCCCAGGTCGGGCCCGAGGGCCGGGTCATCTGCGGGCTGTCGGGCGGGGTCGACTCCTCGGTCGCGGCCGCGCTGATCCACAAGGCGATCGGCGATCGCCTGACCTGCATCTTCGTCGACAACGGCCTCTTGCGCCGGGGCGAGCGGGCCCAGGTCGCGGCGATCTTCCGCGATCACTTCCACGTCGACCTCCGGGTCGTCGACGCGGTCGAGCGGTTCCTCGACGCGCTGGCCGGGGTCACCGACCCCGAGCGCAAGCGCAAGATCATCGGCCACGAGTTCATCGCGGTGTTCGACGAGGAGGCCAAGACCGTCGGCGACGCCCGGTTCCTGGCCCAGGGCACGCTCTACCCCGACGTGATCGAGAGCGTGTCGGTCCGGGGCCCGGCCGCGGTGATCAAGAGCCACCACAACGTCGGCGGCCTGCCCGAGCACATGGACCTGGCGCTGGTCGAGCCGCTGCGCGAGCTGTTCAAGGACGAGGTCCGGCTGCTCGGCGCCGAGCTGGGGCTGCCGCGCACGATGATCACCCGGCAGCCGTTCCCGGGCCCGGGCCTGGCGGTGCGCTGCCTCGGCGAGCTCCTGCGCCCGCGCCTCGACACGCTCCGCGCCGCCGACGCGATCGTCGAGGAGGAGATCCGCGCCGCCGGGCTCTACGAGGCGATCTGGCAGGCGTTCGCGGTGCTCCTGCCGGTGCGCTCGGTCGGCGTGATGGGCGACGATCGCACCTACGACGAGGCCATCGCGATCCGCGCGGTGACGTCGCTCGACGGCATGACCGCCGACTGGGTGCCGCTGCCGCACGATCTGCTCGCGCGCATGTCGACCCGGATCATCAACGAGGTCCGCGGCGTCAACCGCGTGGTCTACGACATCACGTCGAAGCCGCCGGGGACGATCGAGTGGGAGTGATCGGGCGCGCGGCGCTGGGGCTGGCGCTCGCGGCGGCGCCGGCCGCGGCCGCGCCGCTGACCGTCGCACTGGCGCCCGGCGTCACGCTCGACTGGCAGCGCGGCGCGGTGATCGCCACCGGGGTCGGCCCGGCCGATCGCAACGCGCCGTCGCCGACGGTGGCGCGGGTCGGCGCCGCGCGCGCGGCCGAGCGCGCGGCCCGGGCGCGCCTGACCGCGGCGATCGCGGCGGTGCCGGCGGTCGGCGGGCGGCTCGATCCGCGCGCGCCGGCGCTGGCGCGCGCGCTCGCGGCGGCGCCGGTGCTGACGATCGTCCGCGGCACTGACGGCTCGGCTCGGGTGACCGTGGTGATCGGCGTCGAGGCGCTGCGCCAGGCCGGCGCCGGGCCGCGCCCGGTCGACGGGGACGACGGCGCCGCGGCCACGGTGGTGATCGACGCGCGCGGGTTCGACCTGCGCCCGACGGTCGGGCTGGCGGTGGCGGCGGACCGGGCCCGGTGGCGCGGGCCCGTGCGCTACACGGCGGCGGTGCCCGACGGCGCGACCGCGCTCGCGGCGACCGCCGTCAGCGCCGACGCGGTCACGGTGGCTGCACCGCTGCCCGCCGCTGGCGCCGCGGTCGTCGTGGTGGTACGACCAGACCCGTGAGGCTCGTCGCCGCCGCGCTCGCTGCGCTCGCTGCCCTGGCGGTGCCCGCGCGCGCCCAGCCGGTCACCTACCAGAGCCACGGCAGCGCCGCGGCCGGCGAGGCTGACGCGCGCACCCGGGCGCTCGACGCCGCGTTCGCGACCGCGGTGACCGAGGCGGTCGCCGACCTCGCCGGCAAGGCCGCCCGGGCCCAGGCCGCCGCGGTCGATCGCGAGATCGTCAAGCGCGCGCGTCGGTTCGTGGCCTCGTTCGCGGTCACCGACGAGCGCACCCGCGCGGATCGGCTCGAGATCGACGTCGACGTCCGGATCGATCACGACAAGGTGCGGACCCGCCTGCTCGAGCTCGGGGTCGAGCTGCGCGGCGCGCCGCCGCCCGAGCCGTCGACGCCCGCGATCCTGACCCGGCCGGCCACGGTCCTGTACCGCGTGGTCGGCGCCGGCGAGGTGGCGGCCAGCTTCGGCGCGGCGGCCCGCAGCGATCTGCCGGGCGCCGCGGCGCTCGAGGCGGCGCTGGCGCGGGCCGGCTACCGCGCGGTGCCGGCCTCGGCCGCGGGCCCGCCGCCCGACGACGGCGGCAAGCTGCCGGTCGACGATCAGAGCGCGCGCGCGCTGGCGGTCGACGTCCACGCCGACGTCGCGCTGGTGGTCGGCGTCGCGGTCGGCGCGCCGGGCGCGATCCGCGGGACGCCGCTCGAGGCCGCGCCGGCGCGCGCGTGGCTGCGGCTGATCGAGGCCGGCACCGGCCGCGTGACCCTCGAGGCGGCGACCGCGACCGCGGTCTGGAGGCCCGCGGCCGGGGGCGATCGCGCCGACCTGACCGAGCGCGCGGTGACCCAGGCGGTCGGGCAGCTCGCGGTGCGCGGCTTCGGCGCCGCGACGCCGCGCCCGACCTCGATCGAGGCCGGGCCGCCGCTGGTCGCGACCGCCGGGGTCACGGTGCGCGTCGTCGGCGCCGGCGCCTGGCAGGCCGCCGCGCTGATCCGGGCCGACCTCGCGGCCGCGCCGGGCGTGACCGCCACCAACGTCGCCGGCGTCGCCGGCGACACCGTGGCGCTGGCCGTCGCCGGCATCGGCGTCGACAAGGCCGCGAGCATCGCGCGCGCCACCCCGGGCTTCTCGGCCCGGACCCGCGTCGACGGCGGCGCGGTCGTCGTGCAGATCAAGGCGCTGGCGACGCCGTGAGGGTCGCGGCGCTGGCCCTGGTGATCGCGGTCGGCGGGTGCGGGCGCGGCCCGGTCGCGCACCCCGGGCGGGTCGATGGCGACGACGCGATCGTCTACGTCGACGCGGTCGTCGACGCGGCGCTGTGGGTCGACGGCATCTACGTCGGCGCGGTCGCCGACGTCGCGCGCGGCATCGCGCTCGAGCCGGGCCCGCATCGCCTCGAGCTGCACCACGACGGCTACTGGAGCCACTACCAGGAGCTGGCGCTCACGCCGGCCCAGCGCCTGCGCTTGCCGATCGAGCTGGCGCCGGTCCTGCCTTGATCGCGATCGCGCCGCGCGCGGCCATCGGCTGACCCGGGCCGCGCGGTTGCAGGTATCCTCGCCGGCGTGACCCCGCCGCCCAGCCCGCCGAACCGCACCGTCAACAACGATCCGCTGGTGCTCAGCCTGGTGCGGTGGCTGCTGATCGTGGTGTTCGTCGTGATCGGCTGGTGGGTCGTCTCGGAGCTCGCGGCGATCCTGGCCCCGATCCTGGCCGCGCTCGGCATCGCCTACCTGCTCGATCCCGTCGTCGAGAAGCTGGTCGCGCGCGGCATGTCTCGGGCGATGGCGGCGACGCTGATCCTGGTGGCGTTCCTGGGCACGGTCGTCGGGATGCTGACGCTGCTGATCCCACAGGCGGTCGAGCAGGTCCGCGTGTTCGCCGCCGACCTGCCGGGCATGGTGTCCAATGTCAGCGCCTGGGTGAAGGCGCGCTTCGACTTCGATCTCCAGTCGCACCTCAACGCCGAGGAGCTGCAGGCCATGCTCAGCGACGCGGCCGGCCCGCTCGAGCACATCGCCGAGGTCGCGCTCGGCGGCGCGTTCGCGGTCCTGGCGGTGCTGGCCGAGTTCCTGCTCGTGCCGGTGTTCGCCTACTACTTCCTGCTCGACTGGCCGCACATCGCCGAGCGGGTCATCAAGATCGTGCCGCCGCGGCGCCGGAGCCGGGTCCGGGACATCCTCGGCGAGATCGACGGCGTCGTGTCGGGCTGGGTCCGGGGCCAGGCCATCGTCACCTCGATCCTGGCGATCCTCTACGCGCTGACGTTCTGGATCATCGGCGTGCCGCTGGCGATCCCGATCGGCCTCCTCGTCGGCGCGCTGACGATCATCCCGTTCGTCGGTACGTTCGTCGGCGCCGGCATCACCGCGCTGGTGCTGCTGCTCGACTGGCAGGGCGGGGGCATGCTCGGCGCGGTCGGCGGCACGTTCCTCGTGCTCCACCTGCTCGAGGCCGCCGTGCTGACGCCCAAGATCGTCGGTCACAAGGTCGGGCTGTCGGAGTCGGCCGCGCTGTTCGCGGTCGTGGCCGGCGGCAAGCTGCTCGGCTTCGTCGGCATCCTGCTGGCGGTGCCGCTGGCCGCGACCGTCGCGGTGCTCTTGCGCCACGCGGTGCGCTACTACGAGAAGTCCGAGTTCTTCGGTGACGAGGCCGACGCGGAGGTGCCGGTGACCCCGGCGATGCAGGTCGTGATGATGGGGGCGTCGGCCGCGGGCGCCGCCGCCGACCCGGCCGACCCGGCCGACCCGGCCGACTCGGCCGAAACCTGATCCCGCGAGATCTTGCGCGGGCGGCCCCACGACCGGGGCGATTGGCTCTAGGCTCCTCTCCAGGACACCGCGTCAGCGGTCGGCCACGACTTTCAAACCACAAGGATCTCCGATGAAGAAGCTCGCTCTCGTGTTCGCCCTCCTCGTGCCGATGGCCGCCGCTTGCGGCGGCGGCGGCGGTGCCGCTGAGTTGCTCAAGAAGATGGAGGAGGCGAAGAACAAGACCTGCGCCTGCAAGGACAAGGCGTGCGTGGACAAGGTCAAGGAAGAGATGATGGGTTGGATGATGAAGAACGCCGACAAGTTCAAGAACGTCAAGCCGACCAAGGCGCAGGACGAGAAGGCGGACAAGCTCGACGACGAGATGGACAAGTGCGCCGAGAAGTTCGACAAGCCGGCCGACCCGCCGCCCGCCGATCCCGCGCCCGCCGACCCCGCGCCGGCTGACCCCGCGCCCGCCGACCCCGCCGCCCCCGCGCCCGCCGGCAACTGATCGTCAGATCCGGTTTTGCGTTCGTCCGTCCGTTAGATTGGAACACGGCGCAAGGTCGTGCATCGCCACTGGCGGCTCATGTACCGTGCGCCGGTACGAGCTGGATGACAGCTCCAGCGCCGTCGGAGTGGCGTCGCTGCGCAACGTATCTCGAAGGAGTGAATGTCCATGAAGAACATCCTGCGTAGTGGCGCTGTCCTGGCGATGGTCCTCGGTCTGTCTGGCTGCGGCGGCAAGGCCGGCGAGGCGATCGGTGAGATGAAGAAGGTCAAGACCGCGATGTGCGCGTGCAAGGACGCCGAGTGCGTCGCCAAGGTCAGCAAGGACATGGAGTCCATGACCAAGAAGCACGCCAACACCAAGGCGACCGAGTCCCAGGTGAAGGAGGCCATGAAGATCATGGGCGAGATCACCGAGTGCGCGCAGAAGGCCGCCGCGGGCGGCGCTGCGGCTCCGGCCGGCGGCTGATCGTCACGGCATCTCGTCACGCGCGAGCGTGACCGCCGCGGGGAGCCTGACCGGCTCCCCGCACGCGTTTTCGGCGCCGCCGCCCGAAGCAGGCGAGGGCGCCACCCGCCGCGTCGGGCCGGCAACGCGCATCGGACCGCGTCGCTGGACCGGCGACGCACCTCCCGCCGCGTCGGCGGGCCGGTATAGTGCCGCCGATGCGCGTCGCTCTACTGTTGTCGCTCGTGTTCACCGCGGTCGCGTGCCAGAAGTCGTCGTCGCCCGCGCCCGCGCCCGGCGCCGGCACTGGCCCGCTCGACGCCGGCGTCGGCGGTCCCGCCGTGATCCTCGCCAAGCTCGAGAGCTACCGCGACACCGCGTGCGCCTGCGTCGAGCCGGCCTGCGTCCAGGGCGTCGAGCGCGAGATGCGCAACTGGCTCCTGCGCGAGGGGCCCGCGCTGAGCCTGACGCCCTCCACGCCCGCCCAGCAGGCCGCCGCCGACAAGACCATGGCCGCCATGGAGACGTGCGTGCAGAAGATCCTCCATCCCACCGGCCAGCCCTGAGAACGGGGCGTAGGGGATCGGGATCGGCCTGCGGGATCGGGATCCGGATCGGCGTCGGGATCGCGATCGCGATCGGGGGCGGGATCCGGGATCGGGAGTCGGATCGGAGTCGGGATCCGGATCCGGATCGGAGTCGGGATCCGGATCGGGATCGGGATCCGGATCGGGATCGGGATCGGATCCGGATCGGGTCAGGATCGGATCCAGGATCGGGATCGGATCCGGATCGGTCAGGATCGGGATCAGGATCCAGGGATCGGGATCGGATCGGATCGGAGTCGGGATCGGGATCCGGGATCGGAGTCAGGATCCGGGATCGGGATCCGGGATCGGAGTCGGGATCCGGGATCGGAGTCGGGATCCGGGATCCGGGATCGGGATCCGGGATCGGAGTCGGGATCGGAGTCTGAATCGGAGTCTGAATCGGAGTACGGGATCTGGATCGGCCGCCAAATCCCGCTCGCACGATCACCGTCCGGGGCCACGCTCCGGGCCGTTTCGGGTGGGGGCCCCGGCGAATGCCGGGGGAGGGGCTTTGCGAAAGCCCCTCTGAAAATTACGAGAAAGCCCTCCTATCAAATCACGTCGCAGAACTCGATGCGGCGCGGGACCTTGTAGGGGGCGAGGTTGCGCGCGCAGTGGTCGATGATCTCTTCGGGCAGGCAGCGCGACTTGGACACGACGCGCGCGATGACCATGGCGCCGACCAGCGGGTCGTCGATCACCAGCGCCTGAGCCTGCTTGACCTTGGGGAACGACTCGAGGCAGCCCTCGACCTCGCCGAGCGCGACGCGCTTGCCCTCGACCTTGACGACGTCGTCCTCGCGCCCGGTCAAGAACAGGCGGCCGGTCTTGTCGAGCTTGCCGCGATCGCCCGAGCGGAACCAGCCCTGCTTGTCGATGGCGCCGATGCCGGGCCGGCTCGGCGTCTTGCCGACCTCGTGGTCGTAGGGGCCCAGCGCGTGCGGCGACAGCGCCTTGGACCGGACCCAGACCAGGCCCTCCTTGCCGACGACCGGCTTGCCGTCGGTGCCGCTGATCCGCACGTCGACCCCGGTCAGGGTCTTGCCGACCGACGCCGGCGTCTTGCCGGTGGCGTCGAGGGCGATGGTCGAGGCCTCGGTCGAGTGGTAGCAGGACAGGAGCTTGATGCCGTACTTGGCGGCGAAGTCCTCGGCGACGAGCGGATCGAGGCGGGAGCCGGCCGCGAGGAAGCGCGGGTTGTCGACCTCGAGCTTCTTGGCGGTCGGTTGCCGGCACAGGTCGGCGTAGATCTGCGGGGTGCCGGGGAGCACGTCGATCTTGTGCTCGCGGATGAGCTTGCCGATGCGGCGCGCCGACAGCTCCTCCTCAAGGTACATCGTCGCGCCCAGCCGCAGCGTCGGCAAGAGGCCCAGGTCCCACCCGTACGCGTGGAACAGCGGCACCGCGACCAGCATGCGGCTGTCGGTGTCGAGCGACAGCGCGGCGATCGCCTGGTCGACCGAGGCCTGGGTGTTCTTCTCGGTGCGCAGCACCGCCTTGGGGTCACCCAGCGAGTCGGAGGTGAACAGGATCGCCAGCGGCTCGACGCTGAGGTCGAGCTGGTTGTGCTTGTAGACGCTGCAGGTGAGCAGCGTGCCCTGGAGGCGGCGGCGGACCTCGGCGCCGGCCTCGGGGTTGGCCGACACGCCGCCGGCGGCGCTGGCGGCGCCGATCGCACCACCGCCCGGCGCCGGCGGCACGGTCGTGCGCGCGCTCCGGGGCCGGGGTGACGACGCCGCGGGCTGCGTGGGCGGCGGCGGCGTGGTCTGCCCGCTGGCGCTGATCGCGCCCTCGGAGCCGCGCGGCCGGGTCACCAGCGCGCGCAGGGGCGCTGCGGTCAACATCAGCTCGAGCTCGCGGGCGCCGGTGGTGGGATCGATCGGGACGATCGCCGCGCCCAGCTTGGACAGCGCCAGCGCCAGGACGACGAAGTCGGGCACGTTGCCGAGCATCAGCCCGACCCACGCGCCGTCCTTGATGCCCATCGCCTTGAACTCTTGCGCTCGGCGATCGACGCGTTCGAGCAGCCCTCGCCACGACAGATAGTTGTCGCGGTAGACCAGAGCCTTCTTCTGGCTCCCTTGCGCTTTGGCGGCCTTGCTGAGCCAGTCGTAGAGGAGGGGCATGGTGGCGGGCGCACAGAGCGCGCCGCGCGGCACTGTAGCAGCGTCCGTCCGGACCCTCAAGGCGCGATTCGACGAAAGCTGGACGGCCTTGATCCCGGACGTGGGTTGGCCATACTCGGCGCCCCATGGAGCCGACCGACGACGATCCCGGCACCGACCTGCGCGCCGACCTCGACGGGCTGCGGCGTCGCCTCGACGATCACGGCACCGTGCTGCGCAAGAGCCAGCAGGGGCTGGCGGAGCTGGCCGAGTCGGTGGCGCGGGTCGTCACGCTCCAGCGCGGGCGGGACCGCTGGGTGAGCGTCAACTCGTTCGTGGCCTACCTGCTGTTCACGGCGATCCTCGGCGGCGCCATGCTGGTGCTGTACCGGTCCCGGGCCGGCGAGCTGGTGCGGGCCCGCGACAGCGCCGTCGCCGAGCGCGATCTGGCCCGGGCCCGGGCCAAGACCCTCGACGATCAGCTCGTGGCCCGGACCACCGGCGCCGACCACGCCTTCGAGTACTACCAGCTCGTGACCGCGGGCAAGCGCACCGAGGCGGTGGCCCGCTACGGCGAGCTCGACCAGGCGCTGCTCACCGCGACCGAGCGCGCGGTCTTCGAGCAGGCCCACAAGCAGGCGCGCGAGGAGATCATCGACGCCGGCTACCTGACCGGCCTCGACGCCGCCCGCGCCGGTGATCACGCCAAGGCGATCTCCGAGCTGCGCCGGGCGCTGGCCTACGAGGACGAGGGCCCGCGCGCCGCGCAGATGCGCTACTTCCTGGGCGTCGCGCTGGTCAAGACCGGCGCCGCCAAGGAGGCCCGGCACGAGCTCGAGCTGGCGCTGGCCGGCCGGGTCGAGCAGGCCGGCGCGACCGACGCCCGCTACTACCTGGCGTCGGCGCTCGAGGCCGCGGGCGATCTCGAGGCGGCCCGCAAGGAGTACGACAAGTTCGCCAGCGCGGCGGCCCAGCACCCGCTGGCGGTCGCGGCCCGCCGCAAGGCCATGGCGCTGGCGCGGGCGGGCAAGCCGACCAACTGACGCGGTGGCCGCGCGGTCGCGGCGCGGTTGGGGGCGTCGATCTCGCCCCGCGATGCGGTGCCCTTCGGGATCCGCACGGCGAGCCGTGCGCTGCGAGGGAGGCCTGGAACGCGGAGGTCCGCGGTCACGCGGTCGCGCCCCGGACCACGACGGTGGCTCGGGCAAGCTGTGGTCAGCCTGCCTGAGGGATCGGGATCGGGGTCGGGATCGGGCATCGGGATCGGGATCGGGATCGGGGTCGGGGTCGGGGTCGAGGTCGGGATCGGGATCGGGGTCGGGATCGGGATCGGGGTCGGGCATCGGGATCGGGGGTCGGGATCGGGGTGGGGGTCGGGGCGGATCGGGGTCGGGATCGGGGATCGGATCGGATCGGGATCGGGGATCGGGATCGGGATCGGGATCGGGATCGGGCATCGGGATCGGGGTCGGGCATCGGGATCGGGATCGGGATCGGGATCGGTTCCGGTTCGGTGACGGGCGTCGGGGACGCCGCTGCGGCGCGAGGCGCTCGGCGCGTGGATTCGGCGCTCCACGGGGAAAACCTGGAGGCACTGAGGGTAGAGTCCTCCCCCCATGCCCGTCGCACCCGCGCGCCGCGACCCGCGCCGCTTCATCTACGTCGGCATCGACGTGGCGTTGACGATCCTCTACCTGGTCCTGCTGGCGGACACGCTCCACAACCGCCACGCCAGCGCGCGCCTGGTGCTCTACATCCTGCCGATGGCGACGACGATGATGGCGGTCGGCACCGCGTTCGGCCGCGCCTGGGGCTGGTGGCTGACGATCGCCGGCGGCGCGACCCTGCTGGTGTGGACGGTCGGCCTGGTGATCGTGCTGCTCACCACCGCGTCGTACCTGTCGGGCGTCTACGGCGCGTTCGGCAAGGCCGCGGCGTCGGGCGCGCTGCTGGCGGTGTTCCTGGTGATCGAGGCGGTCGCGTTCTTGCCGACGCTGCAGCTGAAGTGGGCGCTGACCCGGGCCGGCCGGCGCGCCTACGGGCTGCCGGTGAAGGCGCGGGCGTGACCCGCCGACGGGCGCTGGCGCTGGCGGCGGTGTGGATCCTGCCGTCGGCGATCCTGCTGGGCTGGGTCGCGGTGGTCTACCGGCACTGGCGGATCGACGTGCCGCCGCGGCTGTCGCCCGAGGCGCGGGCCGCGGTCGTGGCGACCCTGCGCGCGGCGCTCGATGATCGTGCGCTGGCGCCCGATCACCCCGAGCTGCGCCGGCGCTTGCCTGACGGCGGCCCGGTGGTCGCGACCCTGTGGCTCGACGGCAACGTCGTCGGCCGGGTCGAGGGCTACGGCGGCACGATCGCCGAGGGCGTCCAGGCCGCCGCCGCGCTCGCGAGCCAGCACCCGTTGATCGAGCAGGTCGGCGCCGCCGCCCGCGCCCGGGCCCGCTGGAAGGTCGACGTGGTGGTGGGCCGCGGGCCGGTCGAGCGCGATCACTCGATCATCCAGCTCGTCGCGCTCCACCCCGGCGTCGACGGCCTCGGCGTCGCGGTGGCGCAGCCCGGCGACGATCCGACCTACCTGCTCCTGCCCGACGAGATGTTCCTCGAGGGCCTGCTGGCCAAGAAGCCGCTCACCAACCTCGTGCCCGAGGTCGGCATGGGCGTCGACTTCAAGCGGGCCGAGACCTTGTTCGCGGCCCGGGCCCAGGTGCCGATGGCGCAGTGGAGCCAGCAGCGCCGCCGCTACTTTCGGTTCCGGACCGACGCGTTCCTCGAGGCGCCGGACGGCGTCACGCCGCCGCTGGCGCTGTACCGCGGCCTGCCGCCTGGCCCGCCGGTCAACCCCGCGACCTTGCGCGCCGCGGCGCTGGCCGGCGCGCGCTACCTGGTCAACCACCTCGGCAGCGACGGTCGCTACATCTACGAGCAGAACCTGACCAACGGCCGCGCCAGCCCTGGCTACAGCCTGCCGCGCCACGCCGGCACCACCTACTTCCTGGCCGAGGTCTACCGTCACACCAAGGCGCCGTGGCTGCTCGAGCCGGTCGAGCGCGCGGCCGGCCTCCTCGGCAGGCTGGTCGAGGACGGCGGCTGCAAGCGCACGCTGCCCGACGGCCGCGCGATCGCCTGCGTGATCGATCGCGGCGAGCGCACCGGCAACCTCGGCTCGACGGCGCTGGGCGTCGTGGCGCTGGCCGAGTACCAGCGCGCCACTGACGACCGGCGGTTCCTGCCGCTGGCGACCACGCTGGCCGAGTGGATCCTGTGGATGCAGCGGTCCGACGGGTCGTTCCGCCACCTCTACGACGTCAAGTCGGGCGTCGCCGACGACAAGACCATGCTCCTGTACTTCTCGGGCGAGGCCGCGCTGGCGCTGGCGCGCATGTACGCGATCACCGGCGACGAGCGCTACGCCCAGGCGTCCGAGCGCGCGCTCGACTGGCTCGTGGCCTGGTACGACTTCTTCGTCGGCGGGTTCCTCTACGGCGAGGAGCACTGGACCTGCATCGCGTCCGAGGCCCTGATCCCGTACAAGCAGAAGGCCCGGTACCGCGACTTCTGCAACGGCCTGGCGCGGTTCTGGGGCCAGAGCCAGGCCCGGCCCGGCGACTACCCCGACCAGCCCGACCTCGTCGGCTCGCACAACCTCACGCCGTTCGTGATGCCGCAGAACACGCCGGCCGGCTCGCACACCGAGGCGCGCATCTCGACCTACCTGCTGGGCAAGGCGGCCGGCCACCCGAGCGCGGCCTTGCGCCACGACATCCTCGAGACCCTCGGCTACCTGCTGGCGCAGCAGCTCGGCCCGCACAACGACTACCCGGTCATCCCGGCCGCGCGCGGGTTCGGCGGCATCTCGACCAACCCGGTCGATCGGACGGTCCGGATCGACTACGTCCAGCACGTGTGCTCGGCGATGATCCGCGGCGCCGAGCTGGCCGAGGAGGCCGGCGCCCGGCCCTGAGATCACCCGCTGACGGTGCGAGCGGCGTGGTACGATCGGCCACGGTGAGCGATCCCGACAAGAAGACCCGGATGGGGACCCCGGCGCCGGCGGGATCCGGCAACAGCGTGGCCGTGCCGAACCCGACGCCCGCGCCGAGCTGGGGCGAGTCGACGCAGGCCGGCGACGTCAAGCCGCTGACCCAGAGCGCCGCGCCGGTGTACGTCGCCCCGGCGGATCCGCTGATCGGGCAGGCGCTCGGCGGCCGCTACTTGATCCAGAAGAAGCTGGGCGAGGGCGGCATGGGCGCGGTCTACCTGGCGCAGCACACCGTGCTCGAGAAGGCGGTCGCGCTCAAGGTCCTGCACGGCGAGTTCGCGCGCAAGCCCGACCTGGTCGAGCGGTTCATGCAGGAGGCGCGCGCGGCCTCGCGCATCCGCCACGAGAACGTGATCGACATCTCCGACTTCGGGTCGACGCCCGACGGCATGGTGTTCTTCGCGATGGAGCTGCTGCAGGGGCACGATCTCCACGAGGAGATCGCGCGCGCGCGCCTGGCCAAGACCCGGCTGCCCTGGGAGCGGAGCCGCAAGATCTTCCTGCAGATCTGCGCGGCGCTGTCGGCGGCCCACGGGCACGGCATCATCCACCGCGACCTCAAGCCCGAGAACATCTACCTGGTCGAGTGGCTCGGTCACAAGGACTTCGTCAAGCTGCTCGACTTCGGCATCGCCAAGCTGACCGAGGTCGGCGAGGGCGATCGCAAGCTGACCCGCACCGGCATGCTGTTCGGGACGCCCGAGTACATGTCGCCCGAGCAGGCCCGCGGCGAGAACGTCGACCACCGCGTCGACATCTACGCGATGGGTTGCATCCTCCACCAGCTCGTCACCGGCAAGGTCCCGTTCGAAGCCGAGAACTTCATGGGCATCCTGAGCCTGCACCTGACCGAGCCGCCGCCGACGATCGATCCGGCGGTGCTGGCCGAGATCGGGGCGCCCCAGGAGATCGCGGCGATCGTCACCAAGGCGCTGGCGAAGAGCCGGGCCGAGCGCTGGGAGACCATCGACGAGATGGCCAACGCGATCCGTGCGCTGCACGGCGAGGACGCGCAGCCGGTCAACGAGCCGACGGTGCCGCGCGTGCAGTCGCAGGCGCCGCGCAGCGCCCCGCCGGTCCGCACCGAGTGGAAGGGGCAGGTGGCGGTGCCGACCGACGACGAGCCGCTGCCGCGGCCGCCGCCGTCGAAGGTGCCGCTGCTGCTCGGCGGCGTCGCGGTGGTCGCGGCGCTCGCGGTCGGCGCCGTGCTGGTGCTCGGCAAGGGCAACGGCGCGTCGGCCGCGCCGCCGGCCGCCGGCACCGCGACCGGCACCGCCGTGACCCCGCCGACCGGGCCCGGCACCGCGGCCGCGGTGGTCGAGGCGGCGCTGCCAGCGCGGGTGACGATCTCGCTCGCGAGCAACCCGGCCGGCGCCGAGATCTACGACATGACCACCAAGGAGGTCGTCGGCCTGACGCCGTTCGACTTCGAGCTGCCGGGCGCGCGCGCGCCGCGGCGGTTCACGCTGCGCAAGGACGGCTTCGGCGGCAAGATGATCGAGCTGGTGCCGAACGAGGACGTGGTCTACACCGTCGAGCTCAAGCCGCTCGACGGCGCCGCGGCGCCGGAGCCCGCGGTCGAGGTGGTGCCGCGCGGCGGCAAGAAGCCGGCGGGCCACGGCTCGGGCTCGGCCGTGGCCGGCAGCGTGACCCCGCCGGTCACGCCGGATGGGCCGGTCACGACGCCGAGCGCGGGCACCGGCAAGCACCGGGGCTCGGGCTCGGCTGGGCGCGGCAGCAACACCACCGCGGGCAGCGGCTCGGCCACGCCGGCCGGCGGCGGCTCCGATGGGCCGGTCGTCAAGCCGCCCGACGACGATCCCGATCTGATCCCGCTCAAGCCGGTCGGCGGCGCGGGCGGGCCGTGACCGACACCGAGGTGTCCGCGCCGCCCGCGCCGGCGCACGCGGCGATCACCCCCAACCGCACCGGTCGGGCCCGGGTCGGCGACGTCGAGCTGGCGTTCGACGTCTTCGACGGCGGCCCGCGGCGCATGGTGCTGATCATGGGCATCGGCGCCCAGCGGATCTTCTGGGACGATCGCCTGTGCGGGCGCCTGGCCGATCGCGGGTTCGCGGTGGTGCGGTTCGATCACCGCGACATCGGCGAGTCGACCCGGCTCGATCACCTGCCGGTGCCGCGCCCGGGCCGCTCGATCGCGCGCGGGCTCCTGGGGCTGCGGGTCGACGCGCCGTACACGCTGTCGGCGATGGCCGACGACGTCGTCGGGCTGGTCGATCACCTCGGCTGGGACCGCGTGCACGTGGTCGGCGCGTCGATGGGCGGCATGATCGCGCAGCACCTCGGGTTCGAGCACGGCGATCGCCTGGCGTCGCTGGTGTCGATCATGTCGACCACCGGGGCCCGGCGCTACGGCGTGCGGGCGCGGCCGCGGGCGCTGGGCGCGCTGCTCGGCAAGCCGCCGCGCACCGCCGAGGAGTCGGCCGAGTACACGGTGCGGCTCTTCCGCACGATCGGCGGGCCGCGGTTCGAGCCCGACGACGAGGCGCTGCGCCGGCTCGGCCGGCAGGCGTTCGAGCGCAAGCCGTCGCCGCGCGGCTTCTGTCGGCACATGGCCGCGGTCGCGGCGTCCGGCGATCGGACCGCGCGGCTCCAGACGATCCGCACGCCGACGCTGGTCTTCCACGGCGCCGCGGATCCGCTGCTGGTCGTGGCCGGCGGCAAGGCCACGGCCCGGGCCATCCCTGGCGCGCGCCTGCACGTCGTCGAGGGCATGGGCCACCACATGCCGCCGGGCGTGTGGGACGAGCTGGTCGGCGCGATCGCCGCCAACGCCGCGCGGGCCTGACGCTCACGCGCGCGTGAGCGGACGACGAGCCCGGCGCCAGCTCGCCCGCGGGGGGCGCGACGCGGTCGTCGTCCGGGCGCGCGACGGTGGTGGCCACGGGCATCCGTCGACGACGCCTGGGCCGCGCCCGCGCACACATGCCCGCGGCCGAGCGCCGGGCCCAGGTGCGCCGATCGGCTGCGACCTTCGGCCTGGTCTGCACGACCAACCAGGTATGCGCCGCTTCGCTCTCATCCTGGCCGTCGCAGGCATCGCCCTGTCCACCTCGGCCGGCTGCCTCGTCCGGACCCGGACGCACCCCGCCCACGCCCAGGGCCACCCCGCCAGCCACCGCCACGAGCACTGCCACGATCGCGGCGGCAAGCACCACAAGCAGGTGTGCCACAGCCATCCCCACGGCCCCGGCCACCACTGACCGGGCGACGGGCGACGGACCGGCCGCGGCGCGGCCGCGGCTCGGCCGCTGACCGGCCGACTCGACGCGGCCGCCGTCGCGACGCGGCCGCCGTGATATCGATCGGGGATGGCCGATGACGACGGACGCTCGGATCCGCCCGCGGCGCGGGCCGACCTCGACGCCGGGCTGCGCTCGGCCTACACCCTCGCGACCCGGCAGCGGGCCGACTTCGTCCGCCTCGAGGCGACGATCGAGGCGCTGATGGCGGCGCTGATCGAGGCCGGGGCGATCACCGACGAGGCGATCGACGATCAGCTCGCGCACGCGACCCGCGTCGCGCGCAGCCGGGTCCGCGAGCACCTCGACGTCCAGCTCCACGATCCGATCGACAAGTACGGCATCCCCGACCCGGGCATCGACTGCGACGCGCTCATGCCCCTGTGCCACGGCCGGTGCTGCAAGATGAGCTTCCCGCTGTCGGCGCAGGATCTCGACGAGGGCGTCGTGCGCTGGCGCTACGATCAGCCGTACGTGATCCGCCAGCGCGCCGACGGCTACTGCGCCCACAACGATCCCGCGACCCACGGCTGCGGCGTCTACCAGCACCGGCCCGCGACCTGCCGGAGCTACGACTGTCGCCGCGACCCGCGGGTGTGGCTCGACTGGGACAACAAGGTGCCGGCGCCGCTGGCGCGGGTCGAGTCGAAGCCGATCGAGATCACGATCAAGCGTCGCAAGCCAGCTTGACGAGAGATCTCCAGCCCGTGTGACAACTCGACGCAGAGCCCACCGTCGGCGGCTGGGAAATTTGCGGAGGGCAAGATCGTGTGGGAGGCTCGGGCCGCCGAACTGGCGGCCGTCCGTGGCTCACACTCCAGGTTCGTGCATCGAGGAGACCTGAGATGAAGCAACTGTCCAAGACCCTGTTTATTGCGGCCGCGCTCGTCGCGGCGCCGATCAGCACCGCGTTCGCCCAGGGCGACGACGAGGGCTCCGACGAGAGCGGCGAGACCGGCGAGGCCGGCGAGACCGGGGAGGCCGAGGCCGCGCCCGCGCCGATGTCGACCGACGACGGCGCAGGCGCCACCGCGACGCCCGGCCTGACCCTCGGCGCGGGCAAGATCCTGATCCACGGATCGACGTTCAACCTCAACATGTCGGCCGACGCGGTCGGCAAGCCGTTCTCCCTGGCACCGTCGGTGTCGTACGGCGTCAACGACAAGCTGACCGTCGGCCTGACCCACGACTTCGGCACCACAATGGCGACCCCGCGTCCGACCCCGGGCCTCGGCATCTGCCTCGCGGGCACCGACAACGGCTGCGCCAAGGTCTACGACAACGTCGGCCTCGACGTGCTCTACAGCATCATGGCCGACAAGTTCAGCCTGGCCGCCCACGGCGGCTTCGACGTGGGGTCGTTCGACCCGTTCATCACGCGCGTCCGCGTCGGCGCCCTCGGCCGCTACATGGCGTCGGACAAGCTGGCGATCGTGTTCGACCCGTCCGTCGGCATCGGCCTGACCGAGCGCGACGCTGGCAACAAGGAGTCCCTCGACGTGCCGGTGTGGGCGTGGTTCATGGTCAACGACAAGATCGGTGCGTACGTGCACACCGGCATCGGGGGCCCGCTCGACGGCTTCGGCGACGCCTTCCGGATCCCGGTCGGCGTCGGCGCCAACTACGGCATCAACGAGAAGCTGACGGTCGGTGCCGACTTCCACTTCCCGAACCTGGCCGGGAAGGGCAACACCGCCGACGCCCGCGTGCTCGGCATCCGCGCCGCCTACGCGCTGTAGTCGACCGCGCTGGTCGAGCCTGACGGGCACCGCGGCGCGCGGTGCCCGTGGCATTTTCGGGGCCCACGACCGTCGCCATGAGCGGCGCCGCCCGCGGCCGCCGGGTCACAGGTGGATCGCGTGGCCGAGCGCGGCCTCGGTCGCTTCCTTGATCGCCTCGGCGAAGGTCGGGTGGGCGTGGATCGTGTAGACGAGGCTCTCGGCGTTGACCTCGGTGGCCTTGGCCAGGGTCAGCTCGGCGATCAGATCGGTGACCGCGGGGCCGATCATGTGGGCGCCGACCAGCGCGCCGGTCTCGGCGTGCCACAGCACCTTGACGAACCCGGTGGACTCGCCGGCGGCGACCGCCTTGCCCAGCGGCCGCCACGGGAACTTGCCGACCTTTACCGGCACGCCGCGCTCGGCGGCCTTGGCCTCGGTCAGGCCCACGGATGCGATCTCGGGGTGGCAGTAGGTGCACGCCGGGATCGTCGTGTAGTCGACCGCGACCGTCGGCGCGCCGGCGATCTGCTCGGCGACCCAGACGCCCTCGGCCGAGGCGGTGTGGGCCAGGCCGCGGCCGATCACGTCGCCGATGGCCCACAGGCCGTCGCCGCAGCGCAGGTGGTCGTCGACCTCGATGAAGCCGCGGTTGAGCTTGATCGCGTGGTGCTCGAGACCGATGCCCTCGGTGTTGGGCGCGATGCCGGCGGCGCACAGGACGATCTCGGCCGTCAGCTCGGTCGGCCCACCCTGCGCGGGGTCGACCGGCTCGACCGTGACCACCGCGTGGTCGCCGGCGCTGGCGGCGCGCGTGATCTTGTGGCCGAGCAGGAGCTTCATGCCGCGCTTGGCGAAGGCCTTGCTGAGCTCGGCCGAGACCTCGGCGTCCTCGTTGGGCACTAGCCGCGGCAGGTACTCGATGATCGTGACCTCGGTGCCGAGCGCGCGGTAGAAGCTCGCGAACTCGACGCCGATCGCGCCGGCGCCGATGACGATCAGCGACCGCGGCTGGGCCGGCAGGGTCATGGCCTTGCGGTACTCGACGATGCGCTCGCCGTCGAAGACGATGCCGGGCAGGGGCTTGGCCCGGGCGCCGGTGGCGATGATGACGTGGCGCGCCTCGAGCACGCGCGTGCCGCCAGCGGCCAGCGCCACCTCGACCTGGTGCGGGCGCCAGGCGCCGGGCCGCGGCGCCAGGGTCGCGGTGCCGGCGACGTGCTCGATGTTGTTCTTCTTGAGCAGGAACGCGACGCCCTTGGAGATCTTCGCGGCGACGTCGCGGCTGCGCTTGATCACCGCCGGGAAGTCGACCTCGACCGGGCCGGCCTTGAGGCCGAACTCGCCGGCGCGGTGGAGCAGCTCGAGCACCTCGGCGGTGCGGAGCAGGGCCTTGGTCGGGATGCAGCCCCAGTTGAGGCAGATGCCGCCGAGCTCGGCCTTCTCGACGCAGGCGACCTTGAGCCCGAGCTGGGCGGCGCGGATCGCGGCGACGTAGCCGCCGGGGCCAGAGCCGATGACGACCACGTCGAGCGGGGCGCTGGGATCGGGAGCCGCGGCGGTCATAGCGCCAGCGCCTCCGGCGCCTCGAGTTGCTCGACGATCACCGCCAGCAGCTTGGCGCCGAGCGCGCCGTCGATGACCCGGTGGTCGCAGCTGAGCGTCAGCGTCATGCGCTTGCCCGGCACGACCGCGCCGTCCTTGACGACCGGCTCGTCGCTGATGCCGCCGACCGCGAGGATCGCGGCCTCGGGCGGGTTGATGATCGCGGTGAAGCGCTCGATGTTGAACATGCCCAGGTTCGAGACCGTGAACGTCGAGCCGGTGATCTCGTGGCCCTTGAGCGCGCGCTCGCGGGCGCGCTTGGCCAGGTCGGCGACCTCGGCGGCGACCACGCCCAGGCCCTTGAGGTCGGCGTCGCGCACCACCGGCGTGACCAGGCCGTCCTCGATGGCCACGGCGATGCCGACGTGGACGCGCTGGTAGCGGCGGATCGCGTCGCCGACCCACGCGGCGTTGCACGCGGGCACCCGGCGCAGCGCCAGGGCCGCGCTCTTGACGATCAGATCGTTGACCGAGACCTTGCCGCGGTCGCCGAGCAGCGCGTTGAGGCGGGTGCGGAACGCCAGCAGTGGCGCCGGATCGAACCGGCGCATCAGGTAGAAGTGCGGCACGTCGCGCTTGGCCTCGGTGAGGCGCGCCGCGATGCGCTTGCGCATGTTGGAGGCCGGCACGTCGATCCAGTCGCCGGCCTGCTCGCCGACCGTGGCGAGCGCGGTGTCGGCGCTCGCGGCCGCGGTCGACGCCACGGCGGGGGCGGCGACGATCGCGGTCGTGGCCACGGCGCGGGGGCCGTCGCTGGCGGCCGCGCGCACGTCGCGCTCGACGATGCGGCCGCCGGGGCCGGAGCCGGTCACGGTGCGGAGGTCGATGCCGAGCTCGACCGCGAGGGTCTTGGCCAGCGGCGACGCCAGCAGGCGGCCGCCCGGGGCCGGGCCGGGACCGGGCGCGGCGGCGACGACCGGCGCGGGCTTGGCGGCGGCGGCGACCGGCGCGGGCTTGGCGGCGGCGGCCGGCGACGCGGCGACGGGCGCGGGCTTGGCTGGGGTGGGCGGCGCGGCGGCGGGCGCGGCGGCGGGCGCGGCGCCCTGGGCGATCAGCGCGGCGATGTCCTCGCCGGGCTTGCCGAGGATGGCGACCGGCGCGCCGAGCTTGACCGTCTCGCCCTCCTTGACGAACAGGTGCAGGACCGTGCCCTCGTCCTCGATCGTGAAGTCCATGTTGGCCTTGTCGGTCTCGACCTCGGCCACCAGGTCGCCGGGCGACACCTTGTCGCCCACCTTCTTCACCCACTTGACCAGCACGCCCTCCTCCATCGTGGGAGAGAGCTTCGGGAGTCCAATGATCTGCGCCATGGGGAGTCGTCCTTCGATCGTCGTTCGCGCGGCCGCGACCCCGATCGCGCGGGTGTCGCCGGCCGTCGGCTAGGGGCTAGGCGTCGAGGTAGAGCGCGCGCCGCACCGCCGCCACGACGTCGGCGACCTGGGGCTGGACCTCGTCCTCGAGGTTCTTGGCGTACGGCATCGGTACGTCGTCCGAGCACACCCGCTCGACCGGCGCGTCGAGCGCGTCGAGACAGTGGCGCTGGACCTGGTACGCGATCTCGGCGCCGAAGCCGGCCGACGGCCAGCCGACCTCGGCGATCACGCACCGCCCGGTCTTCCGGACGCTGTCGACGATGATCGGCACGTCGAGCGGCCGCAGCGTGCGCGGGTCGACGACCTCGCAGTCGATGCCGTCGTCGGCCAGGACCTTGGCGGCGTCGAGGCACACGTGGACCATCCGCGACCACGCCACGAGCGTGATGTCGGCGCCGGCGCGCTTGATGTCGCCCTGCCCGAACGGGATCAGGTACTCGGCCTCGGGCACCTCGCCGGTCGTGCCGTAGAGCGTCTCGCCCTCCATGAACACGACCGGGTTGTCGTCGCGGATCGCGGTCTTGAGCAGGCCCTTGGCGTCGTACGCGGTCGACGGCAGCGCCACCGCCAGGCCCGGCACGTGCGCGTACCACGACTCGAGCGCCTGGCTGTGCTGCGATCCGACCTGGACCGCCGGCCCCGACGGGCCGCGGAACACGATCGGGATGTTGAACTGGCCGCCGCTCATCTGGAACATCTTGGCGGCGCTGTTGACGATCTGATCGATCGCGACCAGCGAGAAGTTCCAGGTCATGAACTCGACGATCGGGCGCAGCCCGACCATCGCGGCGCCGACGCCGATCCCGGCGAAGCCCATCTCGGCGATCGGGGTGTCGACGACGCGCCGCTCGCTGAAGCGCTGCAGCAGGCCCTGCGTGACCTTGTAGGCGCCGTTGTAGTGGCCGACCTCCTCGCCCATCACGAAGACGTCCTGATCGCGCTCCATCTCCTCGCGCATGGCCTGGTTCAAGGCCTCGCGGTAGCTGATCACCGCCATGGCTACTGGGCTCCCTTCGTGACGTACGGCAGGTAGGCGTCGGCCGCGGGGCTCTCCTCCGCGAACCGGACCGCGTCCTCGATCTCGGCCTTGACGTCGGCCTCGAGCGCGTCGAGCGCCGCGGCGGTGATCCCGACCTCGATCAGGCGCTCGCGGGCGCGGTTGAGCGGATCTCGGCGGCGCCACTCCTCGACCTCGTCCTTGGTGCGGTACAGGCCCGGGTCGCTCATCGAGTGGCCGCGGAACCGGTAGGTGACGATCTCGACCAGCGACGGCTCGCCGGTGGTACGGGCGCGCTCGACCGCCTCGGCGATCCGGCGCTTGACCCGGATGACGTCGTCGCCGTCGAAGCGATCGCGGGCCATGCCGTGGGCCAGCGCCCGGAGCGACACGTCCTCGACCGCGAGCGAGCGGTAGAGCGGCGTGCCCATCGAGTACTGGTTGTTCTCGCAGATGAGCACGATCGGCAGCTTCCACAGCGCCGCGAGCGCGAGGCCCTCGGCGAAGCCGCCGATCGTGGCGGCGCCGTCGCCGAAGTAACAGACGGTCACGCGGCCGTCGCCGCGGTACTTCGACGCGAACGCCGCGCCGGCGGCGAGCGGCACGTGGCCCCCGACGATGCCGTGGCCGCCGAGGAAGTTGGTGGCCTTGTCGAACAGGTGCATCGACCCGCCGAGGCCCTTCACCAGCCCGGTCTTCTTGCCGTAGAGCTCGGCCATGATCGGCCGGGCGGCGATGCCCTTGGCGTAGGCGTGGCCGTGCTCGCGGTAGGTCGCGACCACGTAGTCCTCGGGCTTGAGCGTGGCGATCGAGCCGACGCACACCGCCTCCTGCCCGATGATCAGGTGGAGGAAGCCGCCGATCTTGCCCTGGGAGTAGGCCTTGGCGGCGGCCTCCTCCATGCGGCGGATCGCGAGCATCTGGCGGTACAGCGGGGCCAGCTCGTCGACGGTGGTCGGCTCCGCCTGCTCGGGCTCGACCCGAGCGGAATCTGGGAGGGTCATGGGTGCGGCACCATAGCGACTCGCCCCGGATGTGGCACTCGCGCGACGCGGCTTTTGCGTGCGATCGCCCGGTCGATGGCGCGGCGCGTCAGCCGGCGCGGCCAGCGGGCGGCGCGCTGCCCTAGGCGGCGCCTGCGCCGGCGTCGGACTCGGACTCGGACTCGGACTCGGACTCGGACTCGGACTCGGACTCGGACGCGGACTCGGACTCGGACTCGGACTCAGACTCAGACTCAGACTCAGACTCGGACTCAGACTTGGACTCGGACTTAGACTCGACTCGGACTCGGACTTGGACTTGGACTTGGACTTGGACGCGGACTTGGACGCGGACTTGGACCTAGACTTGGACTTGGACTTGGACTGGGACTGGCGCCGGGCGCCCGGGTGTCAGCCGATCGGGCGCTGGCGTCGGCGCCGGAATCACGCGTGGACGGTCGAGGCCCGCGTGCTACGATCTTCGCCGTGCGCATGCTGGTCCTCGCCTGCCTGGCGGTCCTGCCGCTGGCCGCTTGCTTCGAGCCGGTCGACGGCGGCGCGTGCGCCCGCGACAGCGACTGCGCCGGCGCGGTCTGCACCCGCGTCGGGGAGTGCGCGACCGAGGCCTACGCGCTGCGGGTCACCTGGACCATCGCCGGTCAGCCAGCTAGCGCGTCGTCGTGCACGGGCATCGGCGAGCTCGAGCTGACCGTGATCGATCCGTCGGTCGGCACGGCGCACACCGTGGCCCCGGTGCCGTGCGGACCCGGCTCGTTCTTCTACGACAAGCTGCCGCTCGGCTACACGGTGGTCCGGATGGTCACGTTCGCCGCCGACGGCGGCCGTCTCGGCTTCGTCGAGGGCACCGCGGTCGGTTCGAGCGGCGTGGTCGCGCTCGATCTGCCGGCGCCGCGCTGATCCTCGGGCGCGCCGACCGTGGTCGGGCGCCGGATCCGGCCTACGGGGCGGTGACGTAGATCGGGTTGGCGTAGATCCACGGTAGCTCGCGCTCGCTGTAGGCCGGGCCCAGGAGGCCGAGGTACGGGCCCAGGTGGCGCGGCACCATCCGGACCTCAGCGCGGTAGGCGCCGGGGCGATCGAGCGCGACCGTGAGCGTCGGGCCGGCGCCGCTCGCGACCTCGGCGACGCCGGCGCTGTCGATCCGGACGACCCGCGCGGCGATCGTCGGCGCCGGCAGCGTGGCGGCGAGGTCGGCGATGGTCGGCACCGTCAGGGTCAGCGTCGCGCCGGCGTCGGCGCGGACCTCGTCGCCCATCTCGAAGGTGGTGGCCCCAGCGGTGGCGACCAGGTCGAAGCCGACCGGCGTGCCCAGCAGCTCGAACGCGACGAACATGCGGCCGGCCGCGAGCGCGGCCTCGATCGCGACCGGGTCGTCGGGCTGCGTGGTCAACGCGACGTTGGCGAACCACCGCATCATCCGGCGGTAGGAGTCGCCGCGCTCGCCGTCGCGCAGCATGATCGGCAGAGTGTTCTCGTGGGCGTCGGTGCCGGCCGAGCCGGTGACGCGCAGGCCGGCGGCGAGCAGCTCGTCCCAGCGGGTCAGGGCCGGGGTCGAGGGCTCGAGGAACGACAGCAGCGCGAGGTCGGGCTCGGGGCCCTCGGGGCTCTGCTCGGCGAACGCGATCACCGCCTGGATCGCGGCGTTGGGATCGAGGCCGAGGTGATCGCGGCGGATGTTGGGATCGAGGTTGGCGTGGAGGTTGTAGATCTCGATGCCGTCGGGCGCGAGCGGGATCAGCGCCGCGGTGGTGCGCTGTTCGGTGTGCGGGATCCACACCAGCGCGCCGGCGTCGTGGAACGCCGCGACCGCGGCCGGGGTGTCGGCGTTGTAGACGTCGTGGCGCTCGGCGACCGTGCCGGGCACGTGGCGGTCGAGCATGATCGGCATCATCGGGTTCTCGCTGCCGACGGTGAGCAGCACGGCGTGCCCGTCGGCGCAGTGGACCCGCGACGCGATCGGGCCATTGGCGCCCATGATCAGCTCGTCGCTGCCGCGGGCCGAGAACAGGGTCGCGAAGTCCTCGTCGGCCATCGACGCGTCGTGATCGGTCAGCGCCGCGTAGCCGATGTGGAGCGTGCACAGCGCTGCCCGCAGGTGCGCCAGGCAGGTCTCGTCGATCTCGCCGCCGGGGCCGGGGCGTGGGTTGCCGTCGCAGGCGTCGTGCGAGAACGGCGAGTGCAGGTGGATGATGCCGCGCACCGGCGTCAGGCCTCGGCGCGCGCCCATCGTCGCGGCCGCGGGCAGCCCCGGCTGCCAGGCCGGCGGCGCGGCGGCGTCGATCGGCGGCGGCGTGGTGCCGTCGTCGCCACCACAGGCGGCGAGCGCAGCGAGGGCGAGGACGGGGAGCGTGCGGACCGAGCGCATCGCGCGACGCTACACCGCCGGCGTGGCGGCGGCGTGGATTTCGGCGCCCGAGGCGAGGCATGATCGACGCCATGGGAGCGATGCGCGTGGTGACGATCGGGATGACCGCGATGGGGCTCGCGACCGGGGCGTGCGGCAAGAAGCCCGACGCTCCGGCCAAGGTCGCGCGCGGCGGTGACGCGGGCGCCACCAGCGACGCGGCGATCGCCGACGCCGGGATCGACGCCGCGGCCGGGTTCGCGCCCCGGTCGGCGACCGCCGACGAGCTCGCCGCGGCCCAGGCGTTCGTCGATCGCTGGCTGGCGACCCAGAACGGCGGCGACTTCGCGGCCTACGAGGCGCTCTACGACCCGCGCTTCCACGGCGTGCGCCGCACCGGCCAGGCCACCCGTCGGTTCGATCGCGCCGGCTGGATGGCCGATCGCAAGGCCATGTTCCGCAAGCCGATGGCGGTGACCGCGACCCACCTCGTGGTCTACGTCGCCGGCCCCGATCGGCAGGTGTTCTTCACCCAGACCTGGAGCCAGGGGCGGTTCCGCGACGTCGGCACCAAGAACCTGGTGCTGACCGGCGCCGGCGATCAGACCCGGATCCAGTACGAGGAGCTGCTGGGCTCGCGCATCGTCGCGCCGACGCCGCCGGCCGCGGTGGCGACCGACGGCGACACCTGGTTCGGCTACGATCGCGCGGCGTCGCTCGCCGCGATGCGCCTGGCGCCGGTCGACGGCACGTCGATCACCCTGGCCGGCACCCGCCGGGCGCTCGCGCCGATCGAGCTGGAGGTGATCGAGGCGGTGCGCGACGCCGCGGCCGGCGGCGTCGGCGCGGTCGACGTGACCGGTGACCTGGCCCAGGGCGATCCGCTGCGCGCGCTCGACGGCGCGACCGTGGTGGTGCTGGGGGCCGATCTCGCGGCCCGGTGCCGCGGCACGATCGCCGTGACCGGGGCCGAGGTCGTGACCTACCTCGACGACGTCGCCGACGACGAGCCCGCGGCGGCCGTGGCGGCCTGGCGCGCCGGGCCCTACCTGATCAACGCGGAGCTGACCGCGCCGTGCACCGGCCCGTTCGTGCGCGGCGTCGACGCGCCCGAGCTGGTGGCGATCGCCGATGCCAACGGCCTGGGGCTGCCGGCGGTCAAGGCGTTCGCGCGCGACCTGGCCGACGCGGGCGCTGACGCGACGGTGGCCGACGCGATCGACGACGGCGCCCGCGGCTTCGCGCTGGTCAACGTCGAGCGCGCCGACGGGTGCGCCGCGCCCGAGCTGCACGAGCGGGTGCTGGCGACCGCGACCAAGGACGCCGGCCGCTGGACCCTGGGCGAGGTCGCGCGCATCGAGGGCACCGATGGCGGGCTGACGGTCGTCGACCTCGACGGCGACGGCGCGCTCGACGCGGTCCTCGCCGGCGGGGTCTACCTGGCCGGCCGCTTCGATCTGTGGACCCCGAACCTGTTCATCGCGTGGCCGGCCGGCCTCGGCTGCGACGGCTACGACGGCGACTGAAGGCCGGCGCAGCGATCGGCGCGAGGCCCGCTGAGATCGGCACGTCGGCGCGCGCGATCGAACCGCGCGGCGCGCCCAGCGCGCAGGTCAGGCGCGAGCACCGCACCCGATCGGCCCGGCCGTGGACCTCGACCAGCGCGCGGCTGCCGGCCGCGGCGTGGAGCCCGTCGACGTTCTGGGTCACCAGCAGGTAGCGTCCGCCGCGCGCCTCGCGCGAGCGCTCGAGCTGCGCCAGCGCGACGTGCGCCGCGTTGGGTGCCGCACCGGCGAGGCCGCCGAACCGCGCCAGGTACCAGCGCGACGATCCGACGGGGTCGCGCTGGAAGTAGGCGTTGGTGCCAAGCTCGGTGACGTCCCGCGCCCACACCGCGTCGGGATCGCTGCCACGGAACGTGGGGATGCCGCTGGCCAGGCTGACGCCGGCGCCCGTGACGACGAGCAGCGCAGCGGCGGGCTCGGCGCGCAGCGCGGCGATCAGGGCAGCCCCGTCGGCGTCGATGAGCATGGTGTGAAATGTACACAATTGCAGCCGGCGCGGGAGGATCCTCGCGACGTCCAGCGGCGATGCGGGCCACGCGCCGCGGCTACCGCGCGACCAGCGTCGTGAACAGCCGGGCCAGGGTCGCGGCAGGGTCGGTGCAGGTGCCGGCGTGGATCACGCTGCACTGCACCCCGGTGCTGCGGGGCGCGACCAGCCACTGGAAGCGCTCGGGGGCCGGCAAAGCGGCGACGGGGCCGGCGTCGGGGTCACCGCGGCAGACCGCCGCGATGGCCCTGAGTTGCGCCAGCGGGGCGGCGAGGTCGGCGGCGGGCGCGAGCGCGTGGACCCGGGCGGCCACCGCGGCGTCGGCGTCGACGAGGCAGCCGAGGAAGCCGCGGGTGCGCGCGAACACGATCACGCCGACGTTGGTGAACTCGTCGCGCTCGATCCGCGGGACCACCCGGATCACGGCGTAGTCGAACGGGCTCGAGGCCCGGTCGTCACTGGGCACGCGCGACCTCGGCGACCAGCGCGGGCAGGGCCGGCCGGCGGGCCGCCAGGCGCGCGACGAAGGCGGCGCGGCGTGCCGCGGCCAGGTCGCCGTCGTCGCCGAGCCACGCGTCGGGCACGGCGGCCAGCGCGTCGGCCAGGACCGCGTCGTCGAGCGCGGCCGCGATCGCGGTCGCGGCCGCGATCACGTCGTCGGCCAGCGGCGCGAGCACGTGCTCGGTCAGCCGCGGCAGCCGCGCGGTGGCGTTGGTGGTGGAGCCGTCCCAGCTGTGCTGCCAGTAGAGCGCGGCGCCGTGATCGATGAGCCACAGCCGATCGCCCGACCACAGGAGGTTGGGGTTGCGGTAGGTGCGATCGATGTTGGAGATGAGCACGTCGAACGCGACGACCCGCGCCGCCAGCGCCGCGTCGACGGTGCGCTTCGCCGCCGGATCGTAGCCGACCGCGGCCGGCAGGAACGCCATCGCCAGGTTGGTGCCCACGCTCGCGGTCAGCAGATCGTTGACCTCGGGATCGCCGTCGGTGACGCCGAACTTCGGCGGGATCGTCAGCACGGCGAGGTCGGGCATCGGCAGCGCCAGCGCCGCGGCGAGCCGGCCGGCGATGACCTCGGCCACCAGCGCGCCGACGCCCTGGCCGGCGCCGCGGAACTTCACCACCCACAGGCGGCCGTCGTCGGCCTCGATCAGCCCGGGCAGCGAGCCGCCCTCGCGCAGCGCCTGGACGAAGCGAGTGGCGGTGATGTGCGGCAGCGGCGGAGGGGGCACCGCGGCAGCGTACTCGAATGCCTGTCGCGGCGGTCCCGGCGTGTGGCGGCAGCGCCGACAAGGGCTCCGGATCGGGCGCCGACGCCGGCTCCGATCCCGATCCCGATCCCGACCCCGATCCCGATCCCGTTCCGGATCCGGATCCGATCCCGATCCCGATCCGGCTCCGGATCCCGATCCCGATCCGGATCCGGCTCCGGATCCCGATCCCGATCCGGATCCTCCGGATCCGGATCCCGATCCCGATCCCGATCCCGATCCGGCTCCGGATCCCGACCCCGATCCCGATCCGGCTCCGGATCCCGATCCCGATCCGGATCCCGACCCGGATCCGGATCCGGATCCGGATCCCGATCCGGCTCCGGCTCCGGATCCCGGATCCCGATCCCGACTCCGACTCCGACCCCGACTCCGACTCCGACCCCGACTCCGACCCCGACTCCGACCCCGACTCCGACTCCGACCCCGACCCCGACTCCGACCCCGACCCCGACTCCGACTCCGACCCCGACCCCGACCCCGACTCCGACCCCGACCCCGACTCCGACTCCGGCCATCGCAACCGCCGCCGGCTACGTCGCCCGGGGGGCGGCGCGGCCGTACGCGACCAGCAGGCCGGACAGGACCAGGAACGCGCCGCTGACGCAGGCCCACAGGGCGAGGTGATGGTGGCCGATGTGATCGTAGAGCGCGCCGCCGCAGAGCGGGGCGAACGCGATGCCGATGGTCTGGGCCCACGACACCAGGCCGAACGACGTGCCCATGCGCGCCGGGTCGCTGCTCTCGGCGGCCGCGGTCTGGTGGGCCGGGGTGAACAACACCTCGGCGGCGGTGATCAGCGCGATCGCCGCCATGGCCGTGGCCAGCCCGGTGGCGAGCCCGACCAGGAGGTAGCCGGCCGCGAAGCCGAGCGCCGACAGCGGCAGCACCCGGCGCACGCCGAGCCGATGGATCATCCCGAGCGCGTGCCACTGCAGCAGCAGCACCAGCGCGCCGTTGATCATGTAGACCAGCCCGATGTCGAACTTCGACAGGTCGAGCTCGTCGGCCAGGTAGACGGTGAACAGCGTGAACATCTGGGTCTGGGCCAGCGCGAACACGACCGTCGCGATCAGCAGCAGGCGCATCGGCCGGTGGGCGGCGGCCGCGGCCAGCGACGCCCACAGCCGGGCCCGGGCCGGCACGCCGGTCGTCGGCGCGGCCACCGCGATGCCGCGACACATCCACGCCGCCGCGATCATGCCGGCCGCGGCCAGGAAGAACACCGCGCCGTAGGGCACGACCCACGACAAGAGGCCACCCAGCGCCGGGCCCAGCGCCCAGCCCAGGTTGGTGCCCATGCGCTGCAGCCCGAACGCGTCGGTCCGCTGGTGCGGCGGCGCCAGGTCGGTGCACAGCGCGTACGCGACCGGCTCGAAGCTGCCGCGCAGGGTCGAGCTGACGACGAAGGTCACGGCGATCCACGGCAGCGACGCGTCGACGAGGATCTGCGCGCCGAGGATCGCGATCACCAGCGCCCGGGCGAGCAGCGAGCCGACGATCAGCGGCCGGCGGCCGATCCGATCGGACAGCTGCCCGGCCCAGGCGTTGCTCGCCGACTGGCCGAGGTTGGCGACCAGGGCGATCGCGCCGTAGAGCGTGGCGGCGTAGCCGCGCTCGTCGATGATGTAGATGCCGAGGAACGACATCACCAGCGACAGCCCCAGCGTGTTGACCGCGCGCGCGGCCGCCAGCCGCCCGATCCGAGGATCGAGCGCGCGCCAGGCCGCGAACCGGGTCGCCATCGCGCATCGCGTAGCACGGGCCGGGCGGTTGTGCGCTCGGGCGGATCCGGGTAGCGTCCCGGCGCCATGCGCACCCGACTCGCGCTCGACTATCACTTCGAGGCCGCCCACTTCCTGCCCCAGGTGGCCGACGGCCACAAGTGCAAGCGGATGCACGGGCACAGCTACACCGTCGTGATCACGGTCGAGGGCGACGTCGATCCGGTCATGGGCTGGGTCATCGACTTCGGCGACATCGACGTGGTCGTCGGGCCGATCATCGCCGGCCTCGATCACCGGCTGCTCAACGAGCTCGACGGCCTGGCCAACCCGACCAGCGAGCGGCTGGCCGCGTGGCTGTGGACGCGGATCAAGCCGGCGCTGCCGATCCTGGCAGAGCTGTCGGTGTCCGAGCCCCCGGCGTCGCGGTGCGTGGTGCGCGGGTGAGGGTCGCCGCGCTGGCGCTCGTCGGCGCGGCCTGCGGTGGCCCCGCGGCGACCGCCGGCGGCCCGCGCAACCGCGGCGGTGACGACGTCGGCCGCTGGGT
This sequence comes from Myxococcales bacterium, assembly GCA_016717005.1. Taxonomy (NCBI): domain Bacteria; kingdom Pseudomonadati; phylum Myxococcota; class Myxococcia; order Myxococcales; species Myxococcales bacterium. The sequence goes on from JADJUF010000016.1 coordinate 68,329, forward strand.
CGGGCGCTACGCCTGTCAGATCGAGCAGGCGGGCTTCCGCTACCCGCTGTACGCGTGCGAGCTCAAGAGCGACCACGGTCGGCTGCGGCTGGTCAAGGCCGAGGGCCAGATGCACCTCGACGGCGTGGTCACGCCCGGCGTCGCGGGCGGGTTCGCCTGGCGCGGTGAGGTGTCGTGCACCTGGGACCCGGGCTGCGTCGGCGCGGTCGACGCGGAGTTCATCCCGATCGACGGCGGCGTCGGCTGGGAGGCGCACCTGCCGCCGCACCCGATCGCCAGCGGTGACACGATGGCGCCGATGGTGGTCACGATCATCACCGAGGTGACCGCGGCCGGGCAGGGCGGCGTGCGCTACGGCGGCTACGGCAGCGGCGGCTGGACCGGCGGCGCGTACGTCGGCGAGGTGCCGGTGCAATGACGGCGACCACGCTGCGGCTGGTGACGCTGAACCTGTGGGGCACCGAGCCGCCGCTGGATCGGCGGCTCGCGCTGGCCGCGCGCCAGCTGGCCGCGCTCGACGCCGACGTGATCGCGCTGCAGGAGGTGAAGCCCCACGGCGACGCCACCACCGCGCACGCGCTGGCCGCGGCCCGTGGCGATCACGTGCTGTACCTGCCAGCGGTGCGGTGGGCCGACGGCGCGTTCGGGCCCGGCACCCGCGGCGGCGAGGAGGGCCTGGCGATCGTGAGCCGCTGGCCGATGCTGGCGCGGCGGGCGCTGCGGCTGCCGTACGCGCGCCCGACCGAGGCGCGGATCCTGCTGTCGGCGCAGCTGGCCACGCCGGCCGGGTCGATCTGGGTCCACACCACGCACCTGCACTACCGGCTCGACGACGGCGCCGCCCGCGCAGCGCAGGTGCTGGCGATCGACGACGCGATCCGCGCGTGCGGCCGCGGCAACGCCGACGCGCCGCAGCTGCTGTGCGGCGATCTGAACGCGACCCCCGACAGCGACGAGGTCCGGTTCCTGCGCGGGCTCCACACCCTGGCCGGCCGGCGCACGCACTTCCAGGACGCGTGGCTGCGTCGCCACGACGAGCCCGGGCGCGGCGCCGGGCCGACCGAGGGCGTGACCTGGTCGTCGGACAACGAGCACACCCGACCGCTGCGCTCGCTCGATCTCGATCGCCGCATCGACTACGTGTTCGTGACCACGCGCAAGAAGGACGGCCGCGGCACGGTCCACGACTGCCGGGTCGTGCTGACCGAGCGCGACGGCGTCGGCGCCGACGCCGCGTGCGCGAGCGATCACTACGGCGTGTGCGCCGACGTCCAGATCTCGCCGGGCTGAGCCGCCTGCGCTACGGTCGCGCGATGGCTGACTTCCGCGCCGCCTCGACGATCACGCCGCTGGGCGAGGACCGCTTCGCGTGGGACGTGCCCGACGGCTGGCAGCAGGGCAAGGGCGCGTTCGGCGGCCTCGTGATCGGCGCGCTGGCCCGGGCCATGGCCGCGTGCGAGCCGGAGCCCGCGCGGGCGCTGCGGTCGCTGACCGCCGAGCTGTGCGCGCCGATGCTGACCGGCGCGACCACGATCGCGGTGACGGCCCTGCGGCGCGGTCGCGGCATCACCTACCTCGAGGCCCGGGCTCGGCAGGGCGACGCGGTGATCGCCCGGGCCAGCGGGCTGTTCGGCGCGGCCCGGCCGCCGACGACGCTGCGGCTGACGCCCACGCCGCCGACGCTGGCCGCGTTCGACACGGTCGCGGTCGCGCCGCTCGGCCAGGCGCCGTCGCCGCGCTTCACGGCCTGCTACGAGTTCCGGACGCTGGGGCCGCCGCCGTTCGCGGCCGCGGCCGAGCCGACCGCCGCGGGCTGGCTGCGCGAGCGCGGCGTGATCGCGGCGCCGCGACCGCTCGACGCCGCCGACGTGATCGGCCTGCTCGACGCGTGGTGGCCGTGCGCGCTGGTGGTCGAGGCGACGCCGCGGCCGATGGCGACCGTCGCGTTCACCGCCGAGCTCCTGGTCGATCCCGCCTCGCTCGATCCGGCCGCGCCGTTCGCGTACGTCGCGCACCTGGCCGGCGGCGTCGACGGCTACTCGGTCGAGCTGCGCCACCTGTGGCAGGGCGACCGCCTGGTCGCGCTCAACCAGCAGACCTTCGCGGCCGGGTAGGGCGGGCGCGGCGTCACCGGGTCACCCCACGCGGGGCGGCCGATCTTCCCGGGCAGATCGCCCGGGCCTGGGGCCGTCGACGCGCCGACCGGCGCCCGCGGCGTTGCGCCGCCTGGGCTCATCGCTGGGTGCGAGTTGTGCCCATCGTGCGCAACGTCGACGCGAGGGTGGCCGGTGCCGCCCCAGGGGCGCCGAACCCGCCCGGCACGACCGCTGCACAGGTCTGCCGCATGACGGCATCTCCCGAGCTCAGCGGCGCGGCACTGGGACCCTCCGTGGTCAGCCGAGGTCCGGCGCGGCGCCGCCCCGCGCGGCGCAAGATCTCACCGGCCGAGTGCCCGCGCGCCGCGTCGGTCCGCGACGGAGCGGCGGTCGCCCGAGCAGCGCCGATCGACGAGCTCGCGCGGCGCCGACGGCTGGCGCAGCTCACGCGCGACCACCAGGCGTTCCTCGGCGGGCTCGCCCGCAAGCTGTGCCGCTCGAACTTCGATCCGGAGGACCTCGTGCAGGACGTGCTGCTCAAGGCCGTCGCCCACTACGACCACGACCGTCTGCGCGACGGCGCCAACCCCGCGGCCTGGCTGGCCCGGGTCATGCGCAACCTGTTCATCGATCGGGTGCGGGCCCGCGCGGCGCGGCCAGCGCAGGTTCGGTTCGACGGGTCCCAGGTGGCGGTGGGCATCGAGCACGTCGCGTGGTGGGAGACCGTGACGGCCGACGACGTCCGCGCGGTGTTGCCGCAGCTCCCGGCGGAGCTGCGCGCGGCGTTCGAGCGGTTCGCGTTCCAGCGGCAGTCGTACCGCGAGATCGCCGCCGCGCTCGACGTGCCGGTGGCCACCGTTGGGACGCGGGTGCTGCGGGCGCGCCGCCGGATCAACGCGCTCCTGCGCAGCGGCGATGCGCGCTGGGCCTGACCCCGCGGCGCCGACCCGCGAGGTCTTGTCGACCACGGCCCGGTCAGTACGGCGCGGCTGGCAGCGTCGCCGTCGCGATGGCGTTGTGGGCCATCGCGTTGAGCTGGCTCGCGGCGATGCCTTGATCGGTCGGCGGCCACGGCGGCTGGACCGGGCCGCGGATCCGGATCGCCGTGCCGGGGCGGATCGACGCGAGGTACATCGCGTACGGGACCTGCGAGGAGGTCAGCGTGGACGCGTAGTCGACCCGATTCTTGTCGGGCGTGACCTGGTACAGGCCGAAGCTCTGGCCGTTGGCGAACGGCACCACCACGAACACCTGGTTGGAGGAAGTGTCGGGCGGGAGCGCGTAGTTCCACTGCTGGTAGGTCGGGACCGGCCCGATCGCGTTGGTCGCGGTCAGGCAGTAGGTCTTCACCTCCTGGGTGGCAGTGCCGGTCTCGGTGGCCGGGTCGACGCAGCTCGACAAGGCGAGTCCGATCAGCGGGATGAACAGGGCTGGACGCATCGCTTCACTCACAGGTGAGGGGTGAGAAAGAGTCTCGAAACCTAACACCCTCGACGGACGCATTGGGTATTGTTCCCGGCGCCCGGCAAATTCTGGCGCGGCCCGACCGCGGCGCGCCGCGGCCCGACGCCGCGCAGGGACCAGCAGCCCGGGAAGAAGCATCGTGTCCCCCGTCGAACCGATCGATGAGCTTGCGAAACGACGACGGCTGGCCGAGCTCACGCGCGACCACCAGGCCTTCCTCCGAGGGCTCGCCCGCAAGCTGTGCCGCTCGAACTTCGATCCCGAGGACCTCGTGCAGGACGTCTTGCTGAAGACCGTCGCCCACTACGATCGCCTCCCGGACGGCGTCAACCACGCGGCCTGGCTGGCCCGGGTCATGCGCAACCTGTTCATCGATCGGGTGCGGGCGCGCGCGGCGCAGCCGGCGCAAGTCGGGCTCGACGGGACCCAGGCCGCCGGCGATCCCGATCAGATCGCGTGGTGGGAGACGGTCACCGCCGACGACATCCGCGCGGTGCTGCCGCAGCTCCCGGTCGAGCTGCGCGGCGCCTTCGAGCGGTTCGCGTTCGAGGGGCAGTCGTACCGCGAGATCGCCGCGGCCCTCGACGTCCCGGTGGCCACGGTCGGGACCCGCGTGCTGCGGGCCCGGCGTCGGATCAAGGCGCTGCTCGGAGGCGGCGGCGATGCGTGAACCCGACGACGATCCCTGCGCGCTGACCGCGCGGTACTTCGACGGCGAGGCCGGCGGCGACGAGGCGCGCGCGCTCGATCACCTGGCGACGTGCGCGCGGTGCCAGGCCGAGCTCGGCGATCTGATCGGCCTCGACGTGGCGCTCGGCCGGGGCGCCGCGGCCGCGGCGACGGCCCCGACGGCGCGCGGCGACCGCCGGCGGTGGTGGCTCGGCGGCGCGGCGGCGGCGGTGGTCGCGGCCGCGGTGCTGATCGTGGTGCTGCGGCCCTCGCCGCGCCCGGCGGCGCCGCCGACCCTGGCGCTGGCGCCACAGCGCGGCGTCGAGGTGCGGTTCAGCGCGCCAGCGTTCGCGCCACACCGGCCGTACGCGGTCAACCGCGGGGCGGCCCAGCACGAGGCGTTCGCGCTCGACCAGCTGGCCGGGCTCGAGCGACGCGGCGATCGCGCGGCGTTGGTCGCGGCGCAGGCGTCGGCCGGCGAGCTCGGCCGGGCGGGCGAGGCGCTGGCGGCGCAGCCGGCGTCGCCGGGCCGCGACGCCGACCGGGCGGCGGTCGAGGTGCTGGCGGGGCGGCCCGAGGCCGCGCTGACGTCGGCCAACCGCGCGCTGGCCGCCGCGCCGGCCCTGGCGGTGGCCCGCTGGAACCGCGGCCTGGCCCTGCGCGACCTCGGCTTCGATCTGGCGGCGGCGTCGGAGTTCGAGCGGATCAGCGCTGGCGGTGAGGTCGGCTGGGCCGACGAGGCCCGCGCGACCGCGGCGGCGCTGCGCGCGCCGGTCCAGGCGCGGCTCGACGCGTTCGACGCGGTCACGCGCGCGGCCGAGGCGATGATCGATCGCACCGGGCCGCCGCTGGCGGTCGACTTCGTGCGCACGGTCCCGGGCTACGCGCGCGCCTACTTCCTGGAGGCGGTGCGCTCCGCGACCACCGCCGACGAGCTGCGGGCGCTGGCGCCGCTGGCCGAGGCCCTCGACGGCGCCGCCGGCACCGCCGGCGCCCGGGCGATGCTCGACCGCGCGCTGGCCGCGGACCTGCGCGTGCGCGCGCCCCTGGCGCGCCGGTATCGCGATCTGTTCCTGCGGCGCCTCGCCGTGGCCGACGCCGGTCCGTTCCTCGAGCAGCTCGCGCGCGCGGGCGCGGCCGCGGTCGATCTGCGGGTCGGCGCGCTCGTGCTGACGAACCAGGACGCGGTCCACCCCGAGGAGGTCGAGCGCTACGCCGCCGCGGTCGACGATCCCTGGTTCACGCTGCTCGCCGTCGGCGTGCGGGCCGAGCAGGACATCGCCCGCGGCGCGACCGGGCCGGCCGAGGTGCGCCTGCGCGAGGCGCTGGCGACGTGCGACGCGCGGGCCTGGGGCCACCGCTGCGCGTACCTGGCGTACGACCTCGCGACCCTCTACGTGCGCCAGAGCCGCTTCGCCGACGGCGCGGCCTCGGCGGAGCGCGCGGCGCGCGGGTTCGCGGCGGTCGGCGCGGTGGCGATGGAGAGCTTCGTGCTCTCGTACCTGGCCGACATCCAGCGCAGCCGCGGCCGGCTCGATCTCGCGGCGGCGGCGTTCGACGAGATCCTGGCGCGCGCGCCCGAGCGCGACTGCACGACCCGGCGCTTCGCGCGCACCGGCCTGGCGCTGGTCGCCGTCGATCACGGCCCGGTCGAGCGATCGATCGATCCCGGCCCGCCGACCGCGTGCGACGCCGCGCCCAGCGGGCTCGAGCTGGTGGCGCTGGTCGATCTGGCCCGGGGCGGCGGCGACGACGCGGCGTGGACGCGGGCCGCGGCCTGGGTCGCGGCCGCACGTGGCGACGCCGGTGAGGTCGCGGGCGCGGTGCTGGCGCTGGCGCGCGATCCCGCGGCTGGCGCGCGGCTGCGCGCGGCGCTGCCCAGGCTCGACGCCGCCGACGAGGAGCTGGCCGCGGTGCGCGCGTGGGGCTACGCCGCGCTGATCGACGACGGCGCGGCCCGGGCCGCGTGGCCGTCGGTGGTGGCCGACGTCGCCGCCGAGCGCGGCCGGCCGGTGCCGCCGCGGTGCACCCTGGTGGCGTCGGTCGATCGCACCCACGCGGTCGCGGTGGCGATCGACGGCAGCGGCGCGCTGGTCGGGGCCCGGGTGGAGGCCGCGGTGGCGGCCGAGATCGACGGCGCCCGGCTGGTGCCGCCGGCGCTGCGCGCGACGCTGGCGAGCTGCGCCGCCATCGCGGTGCTCGCGCGTCCGCCGCTCCATGGGCGCACCGATCTGCTGCCGACGACGACGGCCTGGTCGTTCGGCGACGGCGCGCCGCGGGCCGCGTCGACCTCCGCGGGGCGGCTGGTGACGGTCGGCGACGCCCGGCCGCCGACCTCGCTCGGGTTCCCGGCGCTGGCGCCGCCGCCGATCCCCGCTGGTGCCCGCGCCGTGACCGGCGTCGCCGCCACGCCCGCGCAGGTCCTGGCCGCGCTCGCCGACGCCAGCTACGCCGAACTGCACGTCCACGGCGAGGTCGATCTCGCGGTGGCCGACGCGTCGTTCCTGGCGCTGTCGCCGGCGACCGACGGGCAGTGGGCGCTCACCGCCGGCGACGTCCGCAAGGCCCACTTCGCCGCGGCGCCGGTGGTCGTGCTGGCGGCGTGCCGCGCCGCCGCGGTGGCGCCGTTCGCCCACGCCCGCTGGAGCCTGCCCGACGCGTTCCTGGCGGCGGGCGCACGGGCGGTGATCGCCCCCGCGGTCGAGATCCCCGACGCCGAGGCTGGGCCGTTCTTCGACGAGGTCCGCGCGCGCATCACGGGCGGCGAGCTCCCAGCGGCCGCGGTGGCCGCGGTCCGGGCCGCGGCGGTGGCCCGCGGTCAGGCCTGGGCGGCGGGCGTCATCGTGTTCGAGTAGGGCGCGCGGCCGTCACCTCGGCAGCGCGGCCTCGATCGCGGCGATCACCGTCGGGTCGTCGGGCTTGGTCTGGGGCGCGAACCGCGTGATCGACGCGCCGTCGGCGGAGATCAGGAACTTCTCGAAGTTCCAGCGGATGTCGCCGGTGTGGCCCTCGGCGTCGGCGATCGGCGTGAGCTGCTGGTAGATCGGGTGGCGCTCGGCGCCGTTGACCTCGATCTTCTCGGTCATCGGGAACGTGACCCCGTAGGTCGTCGAGCAGAACTCCTCGATCTGTTCGGCCGAGCCCGGCTCCTGGCCGCCGAACTGGTTGCACGGGAAGCCGAGCACGGTGAAGCCCTGCGTGGCGTACTTGTCCTGCAGCGCCTCGAGCGTGGCGTACTGCGGCGTCAGCCCACACTTGGACGCGACGTTGACGACCAGGATGGCCTTGCCCTTGTAGTCGGCCAGCGTCATCGCCTGGCCGCGGAGCGTCTTGATCGGGAGGTCCCACATGGCGGCCACCGTAGCACCGGCGGCGACCGTGGGCGGGGCCACGCCCGGCGGCGGCAGCACGGCGCGCTCGGCCTTGGCCGTGGCGCCCTCGACCACCGGCTTGGGGGCGGCGGTGTTGTGGGGCTTGTCGTTCTTGCACGCGGTGCCGGCGACGGCGGTGGCTAGCGCGACGGCGACGAGGGACAGGCTGCGCATCGCCCGAGCCTAGCGCACAATCCTCGGGCGCCGACCCGGCGCTTGACCGTGGCGCCGGTGGCCGCGATCCGGTACACCGGGCGTTCGCCATGCGCCACGTCTACGCGGACTTCATCGATCAGGTGCTCAAGCCGGCCCGCTACCTCGGCGGCGAGTACCAGTCGGTCACCAAGGACTGGGCGACGGTCGAGGCCACCGTGTGCCTGGCGTTCCCCGACGTCTACGACATCGGCATGTCGCACCTGGGCACCAAGATCCTCTACAGCCTGCTCAACAAGGATCCACGGATCGCGTGCGAGCGCGCGTTCACGCCCTGGGTCGACATGGAGACCGAGCTGCGGGTCCGCGGCCTGCCGCTGTGCGCGCTCGAGTCGCAGCGGCCGCTGGCCGACTTCGACGTGGTCGGGCTGTCGCTGCAGTACGAGCTGACGTTCACGAACGCGCTGACCTTGCTCGACCTGGGCGGGCTGCGCCTCCACGCCGCCGCTCGCGCCGCCGACGCGCCGCTGGTGCTGGTCGGCGGGCCGGTCGCGACCCACCCCGAGCCGCTGGTGCCGTTCATCGACGCGGCGTTCATCGGCGAGGCCGAGGAGGAGCTGCCGGCGCTGGTGGTGGCGTGGGCGGGGCTGCGCCGCGAGATCCGCGCCGGGACCCGCACGCGGACGGACGCCCTGGCCGAGCTCGCGGCGACGTTCCCGCTGTACGTGCCGGCGCTGTACGACACCGTCGTCGACGAGGCCACCGGCATGGTCGTCGTCGGCGCCCCGCGCGATCCGCGGGCGCCGGCCCGGGTGCGGCGCGCGATGGTGCGCGACCTCGACGCCTACCCGTTCCCGACCGACGTGCCGGTGCCGTACGCCGAGGCGGTGTTCGAGCGCGCGTCGGTCGAGATCGCCCGCGGCTGCACCGAGGGCTGTCGGTTCTGCCAGGCCGGCATGATCTATCGGCCGGTGCGCGAGCGCAGCCCCGGCTCGATCATCGCCAGCGTGATCGGCGGCGTCGAGAACGCCGGCTACGAGGAGACCGGCCTGACCTGCCTGTCGACCGCCGACTTCTCGAGCATCTCGCCCTTGGTGTCGAAGCTGGCCGGCGCGCTGCGCGATCGCGGCGTGTCGATGTCGGTCGCGAGCCTGCGCGCCTACGGCCTGCCCGACGAGATCCTCGACGAGCTGGCCCAGACCCGGATCACCGGCCTGACGTTCGCGCCCGAGGCCGGCACCCAGCGCATGCGCGACGTGGTGAACAAGAACATCACCGAGGCGCACATCGAGGAGTCGACGCGCAAGGTCTTCGAGCGCGGCTGGCACCGGGTCAAGCTGTACTTCATGATCGGCCTGCCGACCGAGACCGACGACGACGTCCGCGGCATCGTCGAGACCGGCCAGCGCATGCTGCAGATCGGCAAGCCCATCGCCGGCGGCCGGGCCGAGGTCACGGTCAGCGTGTCGTCGCACGTGCCCAAGCCGCACACGCCGCTGCAGTGGTGCGCGCAGGACACCCACGCCGAGATCCGGCGCAAGCAGGGCCTCCTGCGCATGAACGTGCGCGATCGCCAGCTCCGGCTCAAGTACCACCACGGCGGCGTGTCGTGGATCGAGGGCCTGCTGGCCCGCGGCGATCGGCGGATGGCCGCGGTGGTCGAGCACGCGTGGCGGGCCGGGGCGCGCTTCGACGGCTGGGAGGAGCTGTTCGACGACGCGCGCTGGCAGGCGGCGCTCGACGCCCACGGCGTCGACGAGGCCGCGTACCTGGGCACCCGGCCGGTGACGGCGCGGCTGCCGTGGGACCACATCGACGTCGGGCTCGAGGACGGGTTCCTCCTGGCCGAGTACCGCAAGGCGCTCAAGGGTCGGGCGTCGCCACCGTGCGGCAAGGTCGCGGGCATGCTCGTGCACCACACCAACCTCGCCGACGCCGAGCCCGATCAGCGCCGGCTGGTCTGCTACGACTGCGGCGTCGCCTGCGACCTGTCGACGATGCGCGGCGATCGCCTGGTGGCGCTGCGCGCGCTCGGCTCGACCGCGCCTCGGGGCCGGGCCGCGGCGGCGCCGGTGATCGACGGCGAGGCCGCGCTCGACGTGAGCGAGCGCGGCGGCGGCTCGCCGGCGGAGCAGGGCGGCGGCGGCGGCGGCGCGCGCCGCGAGCACGAGCGCGCCGACCGCGTGCGCAAGAACGGCCACCACGGCGCCGACGCGCCGTACACGAGCTACCGCCTGCGCTACACCAAGCTCGGGCGCACCGCGTTCCTGGGCCACCTCGACGTGGCCCGGCTGCTGGCGCGGTCGTTCCGGCGGGCGCAGCTGGCGCTGGCGATGAGCCGCGGCTTCTCGCCCAAGCCGCGGATCGTCTACGGCCCGGCGCTCGCGCTCGGCGTGCCCAGCTTCGCCGAGGTCCTCGACGTCGATCTGGTCCACGGCGACGCGGCCGCGCTCACGGCCGACGAGGTCGTGGCCCGGCTAGGCGCGGTCTGCCCCGAGGGGCTGGCGATCGTGCGCGGCGCGGTGCTGCCGCCGGTGCAGCCGGGCCTGGGCAAGCTGGTCACCGGCACCGACCTGGTGCTGGCGCCGGCGCCCGACGGGGTCCGCTTCGACGAGGCCCGCCTGGGGCGGATCGCGGCGACCTTCCTCGATCGCGCCGAGGCGATCGTGGCGCGCGGCGACAAGGCCGTCGACGTGCGCGCGCTGGTCGAGCGGGTCGCGGTGGTGGCGGCGCCGGCGGCGCTGCGGCTGACCGCGGCGCTGGGCTGGGACGAGGGCCCGCTCCTGACCGTGCGGGTCAAGGTGTCGGCCGCCGGCTCGGCCAAGCCGATCGAGGTCGCGCGGGCGCTGGGCATCTACGGCCCCGACGATCCGCGCGCCCGCCACGCCCAGGTGGCGCGGCTGGCGCTGGTCGGGCTCGACGACGCCGACGTGACGATCGCCGCCAGCCCCGACGCGCCGGTGATCGTGCTGGGCGACGCGTCGGCGCGCCACGACGCGCCGGCGCTGGCCTGATCGCGGCCAGGGCGGATCGCCGCTGGATCGCGGCCAGGGTCGATCGCCGCTGGCCGGATCGCGGCCAGGGCCGATCGTGCCCAGGGCGGATCGCGGCCGGGGCGGATCGCGGCCGGGCGCGCGTCAGGGCAGCGTCAGCGCGGGCCAGTCGGCCAGCGCCTCGGGCGCCTCGCGATCGGGCCAGACCACGATCAGCGCGTGGTCGTCGCGGACCGGCGCGGCGACCAGCGCGTCGACGTCGAAGCCGCCGCTGGGCAGGGCGATCAGCGGGCGCTGCCGCAGCCAGGCCTCGTCGAGCGCGATCACCAGGCCGCGGCGGCCGCCGGCCCGGGCCTCGTCGGTGATCGCCGCCGCGCCCAGCCGCGTCGCGATCGCGCGGGCCGCGGCGGCGAGCGACAGATCGGGATCGGTGTGGACCCGGACCCGCCCGCGCGGCGGGCTCGCCGCGACGCCGGCGCCGGCCAGGGCGATCCGCGCCGGGGCGCCACCGTCGAGGAACCGGGCCACGGCGGTGCGCAGCGCGACCCGGCCGCCGGCGACGCTGGTGATCGCCGCGCGCGGCAGGCTGCCGTCGCCGCCGACCTCGTCCCAGGCGATCGTGCGCGCGAGCCGGTCGAGCGACGGGCGCGGCGCCCCGACCAGCCAGGCGCCGTAGAGCAGCGCGAGGGCGCGGCGGCCGTCGTCGGTGAGCGCCGTGCGCCGGGCCAGCGCCGCGAGCGGGGTGTCGTCGAGCGCGGGCGGGTCGCGGTCGGGGGCGGCGCCGGCCAGCGCGGCGCGCGCCCAGTCGGCCAGCTCGACGCGCCACAGCGCCGACGAGCGTCCCCGGGGCCCACGCCCCACGCGGGTCGGTAGCGGCGGCGGGGTGTCGTCGGGGACCGCGGCCGCGGCCGCGTCGGCCAGCGCGGCCGGGGGCGCGTCGTCGCCCGGCGCCGTCGTCGGCATCGGTGGCGTCGTCGGCATCGGTGGCGTCGTCGGCATCGGTGGCGTCGGGCGATCCTCCCGGGCGGCGGCGGCGCCCGCGCCGGCCATGGCCAGGCGGAACCCGGCCGGGCCGATCACCGCGTCGCCGTCGAGGGGCGTGCGCCGCGGCCGGCCCTGGCGATCGATCCAGCACAGCACCGGCGCGTCGCCGCCGGCGACGCACGCGCCGCGGTCGAGCTCGGCCGCCATCGGGTGCCCGGCCAGCGTCTGGACGTGCACGCGCTCGAGCCCGCGCGCGGTCGCGATCACCACCCACGGCACCTCGGGGTGGGCGTAGACCGCCGAGATCACCGCGGCCGTGCGGTAGCTGAACGTCCGGCCGTCGGACAGCCGCAAGAGCGTCAGGTCGGCCTCGTCGGCCCGGGCCAGCCACGCGATCCGGCGCCCGGCCGCCAGGCCGCACAGCCGCGGCGCCGGCGGCACGCGCGCGCTGAGCCGCGACAGTAGCCGGTGCGACACCGCCGACACGATCGCGACCGCGCCGGCCGCGATCGTCAGCAGCCGGTCGCTGTCGACCGCGATGACGTCCTCGATCGGCACGGGCGCGGCCAGCTGCTCGAGCGCGATCGCGCCGGCGCCGAGCCGCGCGATCACCACCGCGCCGTCGATCGGCAGCAGCACCCGGTCGCCGGCGACGCCCGCGATCGTCGTGGCGCCGGGCACCGCCGCGGTCGCGCTGACCTCGAACGCGGGCAGCTCGAAGACCGCGAGCTGGCCGCCGTGGAGCACCACCAGCCGGGTCGCGACCAGGGCCGCGGCGATCACGTCGTCAGGGACCGCGCCGGTCGCGGTGACCTCGAGGCTCGCGGCGTCGAACACGGTCGCGCGGCCGCCGCGGACCGCGACCACGGCGCGGCCGTCGCTGCTCGCGGACACCAGGGCGGGGGCGGTGACGGTCACGAGCCCTTGGCCGCCACGGCGTCCTCGGCCAGCTCGTCGAAGCTCATCGCGTTCGAGCGCGCGAGCTCGGCGTCGGTGAACAGCCTGGCGGCGATCCGCGGCTCGGCCCCGAGCAGCCGCAAGAGCGCGCCCGCGAACAGCGGCCCGGCGATCGGGTGCAGGTACAGCTCCTGCGCGGTCAACATCACGCGCATCAGCGGCAGCCGGGCCACGGTCGGCTTGCGCGCGATCAGCTGGATGCGCTTGAGCGCCTCGCGCAGGCGGTGGCCGGTCGGATCGGTCCGGTCGATCGGCTCGAGGAACACCTGCCGCAAGAACGGCTGCGCGTGCCAGAGCATCCGGCCCAGCGCGGTCGCGGTCGCGGCCCGGTGGCGCCACGACGAGGCCGGGCGCGCGGCCTTCGCCGCCAGGTAGGCGTCGGACGCGTAGACCTCGGTCATGTGGAAGTCGATCGCGATGTGCCGCGACTCGTCGCGGTTGATCAGCGCCATCGCCTGGTGGCTCATCGCGTCGCCGACGTAGTCGTCGAGGGAGCGCAGGAGCGCGACGTCGAGCAGGAGCTCGCCGGCGGTGACGTAGGCGTTGGCGATGTCGGGCGCCGCCAGGTCGATCACCGCCAGGAACGGCGGCCGGAACGCGCGCAGCGCCGGCGCCAGCTGGTAGGCCCGGTAGCGGTGGACGTCGTAGTAGCGGGCCAGCCGGGCCGCGACCACGGCGTGGCGCTCCTCGTCGACGATGAACGAGTCGAAGATCGCCGCGAGGGTCGGATCGGTGGCCTTGGCGCGCTGGGCCCGGAACAGCGCCGCGGCGAGGAGCTCGATGCCGGCCATGTCGGTGAAGGCCTGGACCACGGCCTCCTCCTTGGCGCGCGCCAGCGCCGGCGGCGGCGCCGACCAGTCGAGGTCGTCGGCGTGCCACTGGCCGCTCGTGCACTTGTCCAGCATGCGCGCCAGGTCCACGCCGCGATGGTAGGCCCGCGGCCCGCGATCCTCAACTCGCCCGGGGGCGACCTCAGTGCAGGTGCGACAACGCGCGCGCCCGCCAGCGCGGCCCGGGTCGGGTAGAGTGCGCCGCATGTGCCGTCGCGTGACCTGCTCGCTGTGCCAGAAGCCCTCATTCGCCGGCTGCGGCGCCCACGTCGAGCAGGTGCTGGCCGGCGTGCCCAAGAGCCAGCGCTGCAAGTGCTCGGCCGAGGACAAGGCCCGGGCCCGCCCGTGGTGGAAGTTCTGGTGACCGCGGCGCGGCCGCTCAGGCGGTCGCGGCCGGGCGTCGCCGCAGCGCGATGATCTCGGCGGTCGACGGCACCCGCGCGCGCGGCCCGGTCGGCGTGGCGTCCTGGCTGATGAACGCGCGCTTCCAGGCCGCGAAGGTGCCGCCGGCCCGGTGGGCCTCGAGCACGGCCAGCCCGGCGCGGCGGTCGCCCTGCGCCAGCATGTACTCGACCCAGGCCCACCGGGCCGAGGTCGGCCGCACCAGGGCCTTGCCGCGGTACGCGCCCAGGCCCCGGCGCAGGCGCTCGAGCCGGTGCTCGACGACGTCGATGCCGGCGAACGCGGTGCCGTCGAGCGGCGTGTGGCGCTTGGCCACGAACGGCGCCACGCCGAACGCGATCTTCGGGTGCGCCGCCACCAGCTCGCCGGCGAACCGGACCAGCTCGTCGATGTCGTCGTCGGTCTCGCTCGGCACGCCGACCATCATGTAGATCTTCACGGTCGCGAGCTGGTGCCGGGTCGCGAGCACCGCGGTCTGGAGCAGGTGCTTCTCCTGGGTCGAGCGCTCGACCACGCGGCGCATGCGCTCGCTGGTGCCGTCGGCGGCGACGGTCAACGTGCGGTAGCCGCCCTTGGCCAGCAGGCCGACCAGCTCGTCGTCGAGCTTGTCGGCGCGCAGGCTCGAGATGCCGACCTCGCGGCCGCCGTCGACGACGCCGCGGACGATCGCGCGGATGTCGGGGTGATCGGTCACCGCGGCGCCGACCAGGCCGACCCGCCGCGCCGCCTCCGGGATGCCGGCCAGCACGACCTCGGTCGGCACGACCCGCATGCCGCCGTTGGTCGAGCGGCGCATGACGCAGTAGGTGCAGCCGCGCGAGCACCCCCGCGCCGCCTCGGTCATGAACATGTCGGCCAGCTCGGCGTCGGGCGTGAGGATCTGCGAGCGCGCCGGCAGGAGCTCGTCGTCGGCGGCGGCGATCGCGGGCACGTCGTCGCCGTGGATCGTCGGCAGGTAGTAGCCTGGGCGGCCGCGCAGGGCGGCGAGGACGTCGCCGCGGTGCCAGCCCAGGTCCCGGGCCAGCACCACCAGCTCGCCGGCGAGCTGGTCGCCCTCGCCGAGGATGACGACGTCGACGTAGGGCGCCAGCGGCACCGGGTTCGAGAAGGTCAGCGGCCCGCCGGCGACGATCAGCGGGTGGTGGTGGTCGCGGTCGGCCGCCAGCACCGGGATGTTGGCCAGCTCGAGGCACTCGATCAGGCCGATCAGCTCGAGCTCGTACGCGACCGAGAACGCCAGCAGCGGGTACCCGGCCACCGGCCGCGACCGCTCGAGCGTCAGCCACGGCTGGCCGCGGGCCGCGGCGACGTCGTCGGGCAGGACCGCGCGATCGGCCGCGACCTCGGGCACCGCGTTGAGCAGCCGGTAGATGTGCTGGTAGCCGAGCGACGACATCGCCGCGCGGTACGGGCTCGGGTAGCACAGCGCGATCCGGGTCGCGGCCTCGCGCCGGATCGTGCCGCGCTCGTTGGCGAGCCGGGCCGCGACGTCCCGCTCGGCGTCCCATCGACGGGTCATCGGCTGCAGATCGCGATCTGATCGGTGCGCGCGCGCTGCCAGTGATCGCGGATCGCCAGCCAGTACTCGGTGCACATGTGGCTGGGGTAGTTGACGCGGGTCGGGCGCCGCGCCTGGTCGCACGCGAACTGATCGACCAGCAGGTCGGCCCGGTCGTCGCCGTCGGTGTCGACGACGTACATGACCGACGCCAGCGGGTTGTCGTCGGGCACGCCCGCGGCCCCGGGCATGAGCTTGGCCTCGGGCGCGGCCCGCGCGCCGATCAGGATCGTGCCGCCGTAGTCGAGGTAGCGTCCGCCGAGCCGGCCGCGATCGAACCGGATCGACCAGGTCTCCGCGACGCCGCAGCGGTTGGGGTTGGGTGTGACCTCGGTGATCGTGGTCTCGCCGAGGTTGTCGCCGTCGGGCGAAAGCACCGCGCCGGCGTCGCCGACCGCGACCGGCGCGAAGCACATGCCGCGATCGTCCTCGTGGACCGCGCAGAACCGCGCCATCGTCGTCAGCGCCGTCGTGGTCCGCGGCACCCGCACCGAGCGGCCCGGACGGGCCACCGCGACCAGCGCGGTCGCCGCGACCAGCGCGGCGGCGGAGCTGCAGATGAGACGGAGCCGCACGGCCCGGAGTGTACCTCGGGCCTCGAGCGCGTCGATGTCGAGGGCGTCGATCTCGTCGGCGTCGGGCTCGGCCGGGTCGATCGCGGCGGGGATCCGGGTCCGGCTCCGGGGCCGGGTCCGGCTCCGGGTCCGGGTCCGGGTCCGGCTCCGGCACCGGCTCCGGCACCGACTCCGGGTCCGGGTCCGGCTCCGGGTCCGGCTCCGGCACCGGGTCCGGCTCCGGCTCGGGGTCCGGCTCCGGCTCCGGGGCCGGCTCCGGCTCCGGCACCGGCTCCGGCACCGGGTCCGGCTCCGGCACCGACTCCGGGTCCGGGTCCGGCTCGGGGTCCGGCTCCGGCTCGGGGGGTCGGGGCGGGGGCTACATCGCGTCGATGTCGGCGTCGATGTCGAGGGCGTCGATGTCGAGGGCGTCGATCGGCCCGCCGGCGTCGGCGCCGCCGCCTTGCACCAGCGTGCACGGGGCGATCGGCACGCCGGCCATCGTGGCCACCTCGCCCGGCGCCCGCACCGGGCCGATGTCGGCCAGCGGATCGTCGGCGGCGAGGTGCGGCTCGAACTGCTCGAGGGTGCTGACCGCGCGGATCGTGCCGGCCGTCGCGCCGGCGGTGAAGCCGCCGCTGACCAGCACGATCCCGTTGTCCAGGCGCGTGAGCGCGTGGCCGTAGCGCGCCAGGCCGGGCGCGCCGGTGGCGCTCGCGATCCCGGCGGCGTCGAAGCGGACGCTCTGCCCGCTGACGCACGCGAGCGTGCCAGCGCAGGCGAGATCGCCGGCGACCGCGCCGCCGCTGACGAGGCCGCCGTGGCCGGGCAGCTGCGCCGCCGCGGGGTACGCCGCGCCGGTCAGCTCGGGCGCGATCAGATCGGTCGCGGTGTCGGTCGCCACGTCGATGCGCACGCCGGGGACGGCGCCGGTGGTGTCGGTGAGCACGCCCGTGAGGATCCGCAGGCCGCCGGCGTAGAGGATCTCGTCGTCGAGGCGCACCGCGGCGCCGAACGCGCGGTTGAGCCCGGCCGCCGGCGGGGCCGCGCCTGACGCCAGCGCCGCGACCGCGTCGAGCTGGATGATCTTGTCGTAGAGCGACGCGCCGGTCAGCTCGCCGCCCAGCCACAGCGCCGTGGTCGCGGTCGCGGCCACCAGGCTGGCGCCCACCCGCGGCAGGCCGGTCAGGCGCACGTCGAGCTCGCCGCTGGGGTGCAGCACGTCGAGCGCGTCGCCGCCCGCGCCGACGCCGCCGCCGACGATCCGCGGGCTGCCGAACTCGACGTCGACGGCGCCCGCGGCGGCGAACGTGGCCCCGGTCGCGCCGGTGATCGGCGATCGGTTGATGGTGCGGGTCGTCGGCACGTACACCAGGAGCTCGGTCGCCACCGGCTGCGCGCCGGCCCGCCCCAGGGCCACGTCGGCGGACACGAGCTGCCACGGCGCCTCGCCGGCGGCGCCGCCGATCGCGGCGACGTTGCCGGCGGCGCTCGCGTCACCGCCGACCCCGAGGCCGCCGCTGACCGCGAGCCGCACGTCGCCGTTGGGATCGGTGCCCAGGACCACGACCTGGTGGAAGGCGCGCGGGGTGAAGCCGGCGATCGCGATCGGGGACACCCGGCCCGACGCCGGATCGTAGATCTCGGCCGACGACGTCACGTAGGCGCCCGCGGCCGGCGCGAACTCGGCGCCGGCGTCGCCCGGCGCGCCGACCAGCCCGCCGAGGAACAGCACCTCGCCGGTCGGCAAGAGCGTCGCGCTGTGGAACGCGCGCGGCTGGCTCGGCTGGGCCGGGTCGCAGGCGTAGCCGTTGGACGGGCCGACCGGGATCGTGACCGTGCCGCCGGTCAGATCGACGTCGCGGCGCTCGCCGCGCGCCACCAGCGCGCCGTCGTCGGCGAAGTACTCGACCCACAGATCGACCGGCTCGCCCCGGCGCGGCACGGCCAGGACCGGGCGGGTCAGGCCCCGCGGCAAGACCGCGTCGCAGCGCAACGGACCGGGCCCGGTGGCCGTGTGATCGCGGAAGGTGAAGCGCACGCGGGTGGCGCCGGGCGCGGCGGGCGGCGCGGTCGGGGCGGCGCCGCACACGCCGCCGACCGCGGGGACCAGGCCGACGATCTCGTAGTCGACGTCGACGCGCAGGCCGTCGCCGCAGCCGCCGGCTGCGACGATCGCGACGCACGTCCCGGCGAGCCGGTGGCTTGACCGCACCACCTGCCAAGGGTATCCCTTCGCGCGCGCGGCGGCCACACTCTCGGCTCCGCTCGTGCACGTCATCTCGCTCCTGGAGGTCCCCCATGCGTGACGTCGTCATCGTCGGTGCTGCCCGCACCCCGATCGCCAGCTTCCTCGGCGCCCTGGCCACCGTGCCCGCCCCCAAGCTGGGCGCGATCGCCATCAAGGCCGCGCTCGAGCGGGCCCAGGTCGACGGCAGCTCGGTCGATCTGGTCTACATGGGTTGCGTGCTGCCCGCCGGGCAGGGCCAGGCCCCGGCCCGCCAGGCCGCGCTCGGCGCCGGCCTGCCCCAGGGCGTCCCGTGCGTGACCGTCAACAAGGTGTGCGGGTCCGGGCTCGAGACCATCATCATGGCCGCGCGCGCGATCGCGGTGGGCGACGCGACGATCGCGGTCGCCGGCGGCATGGAGTCGATGTCGAACGCGCCGCACCTGGTGCGCGGCCTGCGCACCGGCGTCAAGATGGGCGGGCTCGACACCGTCGACAGCATGGTCAACGACGGCCTCTGGGACGTCTACTCGAACCAGCACATGGGCAACTGCGCCGAGCTGTGCGCCAAGGACCGCAGCATCTCGCGCGGGGCCCAGGACGAGTTCGCGGGCTCGAGCTACCAGCGGGCGCTCACCGCCCAGCAGGAGGGCCGCTTCGTCGCCGAGATCACGCCGGTCAAGATCGCCGCGAAGGGCGGCGAGATCGTGGTCGACACCGACGAGGAGCCCGGCCGCGGCAACATCGCCAAGCTCGGCGGCCTGCGCGCCGCCTTCGCCAAGGACGGCACGATCACCGCCGGCAACGCCTCGTCGCTCAACGACGGCGCCGCCGCGGTCGTGCTGATGAGCGCCGACGAGGCCAAGCGGCGCGAGCTGCCGGTGCTGGCGCGGATCGTCGCCACCGGCTACCACGCCCAGGCGCCCGAGTGGTTCACCACCGCGCCGGCGCCGGCCATCGAGAAGGCCTGCGCCAAGGTCGGCTGGAAGCCCCAGGCCGTCGACCTGTGGGAGATCAACGAGGCCTTCGCGGTCGTGTCGATCGCGCAGAACCAGCTGCTCGGCCTCGACCCGGCCAAGGTCAACGTCTGGGGCGGGGCGGTCGCGCTCGGCCACCCGATCGGCGCGTCGGGCGCGCGCATCGTCGTCACGCTCTTGTCCGCGATGGCCGCCCGCGGCGCCAAGACCGGCGGGGCGTCGCTGTGCATCGGCGGCGGCGAGGGCATCGCGCTGCTCGTGGAGCGCCCGTGATCACGCGCCTCGGCGTCGTCGGCGGCGGCCAGATGGGCCAGGGCATCGCCCAGGTCGCGGCCCAGGCCGGCCTCGACGTGGTGCTGGTCGACGTCACGGCCGAGCTGGCGGCGGGGGCGATCGCGAAGCTCGGCAAGACCCTCGACCGCCTGGTCGAGAAGGGCAAGCTGACCGGCGAGGAGCGCGACCTCGCGCGGGGCCGCCTGCGGTCCGGGGCCGGCCACGCCGACCTCGCCGATCGCGAGTTCGTGATCGAGGCGGCGCCCGAGCAGGAGGCGCTCAAGCTCGAGCTCATGCGCAGCCTGGGCAAGGTCACGCCGCCCGAGACGATCCTGGCGTCGAACACGTCGTCGATCTCGATCACCAAGCTGGCGTCGGCCTCGGGCCGGCCCGAGCGCGTGATCGGCATGCACTTCATGAACCCGGTGCCGGTCATGAAGCTGGTCGAGATCGTCCGTGGCCTGCCGACCAGCGACGAGACCTCGGCGACGACGATCGAGCTGGCGCACCGGTTCGGCAAGACCACGATCGCGGCCCGCGACATCCCGGGCTTCATCGTCAACCGCGTGCTGATCCCGCTGCTCAACGAGGCCTGCTACGCGCTCTACGAGGGCCTGGGCACGCCGGCCGACATCGACACCGGCGTCAAGCTCGGGCTCAACCACCCGATGGGCCCGCTCGAGCTGGCCGATCTGATCGGCCTCGACACCGTGCTGGCGATCGCGAACGTGCTCCACCAGGAGCTGGGCGACGACAAGTACCGGCCGTGCCCGCTCTTGCGCCAGCACGTCGCCGCCGGCTGGCTCGGCCGCAAGGTCGGGCGCGGCTTCTACCGCTACGACGGCAAGTAGGCCCGCGGATCAACCCGCGCGCGCCGCGGCGTCGGCCGCGCGCGGCGCGTCGGCCACGAGGTCGTCGTCGTGGCCGGCCCGCGCCAGCAGGTCCGCCGGCGCGCCGTCGGCGACGACCCGGCCCGCGGCGACGCGGATCACCCGGTCGGCCAGCGCCCGGGCCTCGCCCAGCGAGTGCGTGACCGCGATCGTCGGCACCGCCAGCTCCCGCGCCAGCTCGCGCACCAGCGCGATCAGCGGGCGCTTGAGCTCGCGGTCGAGCGCCGAGAACGGCTCGTCGAGCAGGATCACCCGCGGCGTCATCGCCAGCGCCCGGGCCAGCGCGACCCGCTGGGCCTCGCCGCCCGAGAACGTGCGCGGCCGCCGGCCCGCCAGGTGCTCGACCCCGACCCGGGCCAGCAGCGCCCGGGCCCGGGCGCCGCGCTCGGCCCGCGGCACCGCGCGCGGCACCGCGTACGCGACGTTGGCCAGCGCGTCGAGGTGCGGGAACAGCGCCAGGGACTGGAACAGGTACGCGACGTGGCGCGCCTCGATCGGCACCGCGACCCGCGCCGCGGTGTCGACCCAGGCCTCGTCGCCGAGCGCGACCCGGCCGCGGGTGGGCCGGACCAGCCCGCTGATGACGCCGAGCAGCGTCGACTTGCCGGCGCCCGACGGCCCGAGCACGCAGGTGATGCCGGGCGCGAACGTGGTGGCGATCGCGAACGTGAAGTCACGGCGCGCGACCGTGACGTCGATCGCGAGCGTCACTGGGCCTCCTGCTCGCGGTGGCGATCGCGGGTCAGGCGGTTGACCGCGTACAGGATCACGACCGCGCCGATCGTCAGGACCAGCGACGACAGGCCGGCGGCGCGCTCGCGCCCGGCCTGGACGTGATCGTAGATCGCGAGCGGCGCCGACTGGGTCTCGCCCGGGATGTCGCCGGCGACCATCAGCGTCACGCCGAAATCGCCCAGGCCGCGCGCGAAGCCGATCATCAGACCGCCGACGATGCCGGGCGCGGCCAGGGGCAGGGCGATCGTGAAGAACGCGCGGACCCGGCCGGCGCCGAGCGTGCGGGCCGCGCTGACCAGCGTCGGGTCGACGCCCTCGAACGCGGTGCGCGCGGCCTTGGCCACCATCGGGAAGGCGCCGAGCGTCGCCGCGAGCACGACGCCGTGGAACGTGAACGTCAGGTCGGTGCCGACGAGGTCGCGGTAGACGCCGCCCAGCGCGCTCTTGCGGCCGACCGTCACCAGCACGTAGTAGCCGAGCACCGTCGGCGGCATCACCATCGGCGCCGCGATGATCGCGTCGATCAGGTGACGCCCGGGCATGCGCGGCCGCGCCAGCACCGCCCCCACCGCGATCCCCGCCAGGCCGGCGATCACGGTGGCGAACAGGGCCGCCTCGAGCGACAGGAGCAGCGGATCCCAGTCCATGGACGCCGCGTCGACGGTATCACGGCGCGTCGACGCCGGCGTCGAGCGCGGGCGTGGCCTGGGCCAGGCAGAGGTCGACGGTCGGGCGCGAGGCGGCGTCGCGCAGCGCCGGGCGGATGACGCACCCGGCGCCGGCGCAGCGGAACAGGAGCCGGTTGTTCGGGTAGTCGACGTCGAACTCGGTGGCGCCGAGCGCGGCCAGGCCGAGGACGCCGTCGATCTCGGGCTGGGCCGGGCGCAGCTCGGTGCGCAGCGCCTGCAAGAGCGGCGCGGTGTCGGGCACGATCAACGCCTCGAACTGATCGGCCAGCTCGACCACCGACGGCACGCTGCAGAACGTCGCGTCGGTGCACGGGCAGTCGTCGCCGTCCTCGGGCGCACAGTCGCGCGCGGTCAGCAGGTGGTGGGCGAACACCTCGCGGCACGCGCCCCGGGGCGCGGTCTTGGCCCCGACGATCGCCAGCGCGTCGATGCGCGCCAGGCGACCCTCGAGCGGGCCCGACGGCAGGAGCACGGTCGCGGGCGCGAGGTCGGCGAGGGCCGGGCCGCCGGTGGCCGCGCGCCAGATCTCGTAGCGGCTCTCGGCCAGGATCGACGGCCCGATGCCGGTCGAGAGCACCAGCGCGGCGTCGACCCCGCGCGCGGTGGGATCGAGCGCGGTCGGCGTCGGGGACAGGCACACGCCCAGGGTCGGGCGCAGGCCCGAGAACCCCAGCTCGGTGCCGCCGATCACCAGCGTCCCGCCGCCGTAGAAGGGCGAGGGGACCTCGGCGTCGCACACGCGATCGCGCGCGGCGCCGGCGCCGGCGACATCCGGCAGCACGAACAGGCGGTCGCTGGCCGGCTGGACGCGGAGGGCGTCGCCGCGCAGGGTGTCGCCGCCGATCACGACCGAGATCTCGGTCGGCGCGCCGGGCTGGCCGATCGCGCAGGTCTCGGGGACGTCGCACGGATGCAGGAACAGCGCCGTCGTCGAGAACCGCGCCCGCGCGATCAGCGTCGGGTCGGTCGCGGTCCGATGGCCGAGGACGGTCAGCTCGATCCCGCGCCGCCGCACCGCCGCGCCCAGCGGCGCGTCGACGATCGTCAGCGGCGACATCACGTCGATCACCGCCGGCACCGGCCCGGCGCCGTCGACCGAGACCGTCGTCAAGAGCGCGCCCCCGGCGCGGTCGATCAGGATCGGGAACGGATCGCCCGCGGTCGAGTCCTCGGTGCCGCACGCCAGGGCGGCGACGGCGCACAGGGCGGCCCGACGATGCACGCGGACCAGCCTACCACTGGCCGCTGTCGGCCGGCAGCTCGACGACGGTGGCCCGGCGCCCGTCGACGGTGACCTCGTCGCCGACGGTCCACGCCGAGCGGTGCAGGTACGCCAGCGCGATCGGCCCCAGCCGCGGCGACACCGTCGCCGACGTGACCGCGCCGGCGCTGGCCTTGGCCGGGTGGGCCACGGTCGCGCCCACCGGCGGTGCGGTGTCACCGTCGACCCGGAGCCCGCGCAGCGTCCGGGCGCCCTGACCCTGGGCGTGGACGCGGAACACCGGCTCCTGGCCGACGTAGCAGCCCTTGCCGTAGTCGAGGAACGCCGCCAGCGGGGTCTCGAACGGGAAGCAGCCGTCGTCGACGTCGACGCCGTAGCGGAGCAGGCCGGCCTCGATCCGCGCG
The DNA here is from genome assembly GCA_016717005.1 of Myxococcales bacterium. Taxonomy (NCBI): domain Bacteria; kingdom Pseudomonadati; phylum Myxococcota; class Myxococcia; order Myxococcales; species Myxococcales bacterium. The sequence goes on from JADJUF010000016.1 coordinate 91,777, forward strand.
ACCTCGAGCTCATCGGCGCCGGCGACCGGGCCGGGCGGCGGCGCGAACACGTACGGCGCGCGCCAGGCGTCGGCGGCCGAGGCCCAGCGCTTGTGCGCCGCCAGGGGCACCTGCGCCGAGACGACGTCGTCCATGACCGCGTACTTGTCGAGCACGGCCAGCGTCGGCTCGACCAGGGCCGGCTCGACGTGGACCAGCACGCGCTCGGGCTCGCGGGTGATCTCGACCACCGACAGGACCCGGCCCTTGGGCGACAGGATCGCGCCCCAGGCGTGGCCGCCGTCGGCGAGCCCGGTCACGTTGACGGTGGTGAGCCCGTGCAGGAAGCGCAGACGGTCGCCCCCGGTGACGGCGAGGTGACCCCAGGCGGAGCAGTCGACGAGCATGGACGCACCCTATCACCTCGATCGGCGCTGGCCAGATGGCGCCGGGCCCAGGGCCTCGCTGGCGCTGGGTCACGACCGGGCGCCCGCGCGGCGCGCGGCATGCGCGGGTCGCCAGCGCGCACGCAGCTCAGCGCGCGGTCCGGCCGGCCGCTCGCAACCGGTCGGCGCGGCGGGCGACCGCCTCGGCGTGGCGCCGGCGGTCGTCGTCGGTCTCGAGCGCGAGCGGCGGGATCGCGCGCGGGGCGCCGGCCTCGTCGACCGCGACGAAGGTCAGGTACGCCTTGGTCGTGTGGCGCCGCGAGCCGGTGCTCATCTCCTCGGTCTCGACGTGGCAGCCGACCTCCATCGAGGTCCGCCCGGCGTAGTTGACCTGGGCGGTGAGCACGACGACGTCACCGACGTGCACCGGGTGCACGAAGTCGACGCGATCGATCGACGCCGTGAGGACGCGCCCACCCGCGTGGCGCATGGCGGCGACGCCCGCGCACACGTCGATCCACTGCATCATCACGCCGCCGAACATCACCCCGGCCGAGCCGTTGGTGTGCGTCGGCATCACGATCTGCGTCATCACGCAGCGCGACGCCAGCGGCGTGCCGGCCACCGCGGCCTACTTCTTCTTGGCAGGCGCCGCGGCCGGCTTCTTGGCGGCCGCCTTCGCGGCGGCGACCTTACGACCCACGCGGGCCTTGAGCTTGTTCTGGCTCTTGCGGCGGCGCATCTTCGGCGAACGGCGGCTATCTCGACGACCCATGGCAGGCTCCTTGAAAGTGCCGCGCAGTATTGAGACTGGCGGCCGTGCTGTCAACCGAGGCGGCTGGCGGATCGCGTCAATACCTCAGGGCGACCGAGAAGTGGAAGCGCCCGCGTGGATCATCGCCCAGCTGGGGCACCACCGGGACCGCATATTCGCCCGAGAACGCGCCGATCGGCAGGAGGACCCGCAGGGCCATGCCGACCGCCGGGCGGACGTCGCCGAGCCGGACCGAGCCCAGGGTGTTGGTCACCAGCCCGGCGTCGGTGAAGATCGCCGACGCCACCGGGAAGCCCGCGACCCGCCACAGGGTCGCCTGGAGGTCGACGGTGGCCAGGGCCCGGATGTTGCCGCCCGCGGGCAGCACCCGCACCTGCGTGGTCTGGCCCAGCGGCGGCACCGGCTCGGTGATGATCTCGGTGGCCAGGCGATCCTCGTCGAAGCCGCGCACCGTGACGTCGCCGCCGGCGAAGAACCGCTCGACCTCGGGCAGGAGCACCGCGCCGCCCAGCGGCACGCCGTGGTCGTAGCGGCCGTCGAGGCGCAGCTGGACCCGGCCGCTGGTGAAGAAGGTCTGGCCCGTGCCCGACAGCTTGAGGAAGGTGTCCTGGCCCAGCAGGTACGGGCTGGCGTAGGACACGCCGACCTCGGCCCGGAAGCCGTTGTCGGGCGCCAGCGGGTTGAGGTTGCCCTGGCGATCGCGGCGTTGATCCCAGGTCAGGCGGACGCCGAGCGTGCCGGTCCGGGTGCGGATCGGGTTGGTCGTCAGGTCGCCGGCCGCGCCGGCCGGGCGGATCAGCTCCTCGTCGCGCGACAGCAGGCGGACGTCGTAGCGCCCCGCGATGCCGATCAGGCGGGCCTTGTGGCGCTCGTCGGCCTCGCGCTGCCACGAGCGGATCGCCGACAGCGTGCCGCCGTAGGTGAACAGGTCACCGAAGCGCTCGGTGATCTGGTTGCGGACGTAGCCGGCGACCTCGAGGTCGAACTGGGCGTGGACCGCGCGCCGCCACAGCCAGTGCGGCAGCCGCAGCGTGGCCTCGGCCGCCTGGTACTGGGTGCCGGCGGTGAGGTTGGTCTCGACCCGGATGCCGAGGCCGGCGACGTTGGGCAGTGACGGCTTGGCGCGGACGAACCAGCCGTTCTCGAGCGAGCCGCCGCCCTCGAGGTCGAGCTGCGCGAACACGTCCTTGCGCTCCTCGACCCGGACCAGCACGTCGACCGTGCCCTGCTTGTCGTCGTCGAAGCCCAGGAGCTTGAGCGAGACCGACGAGAACAGGTTGGTCGAGCGCAGCCGGCTCGGGCCGCCGCGGTAGAGGTCGCCGGTCAGGAGCTCGCCCTGGCCGAAGCCGAGCTCGTCCTTGATGACCCAGTCGCGGGTGCGGAAGTTGCCGCGCACGATGACCTGGCCGATGCGCAGCTCCTGGCGCTCCTCGACGTTGATCGTGACCAGCGCGGCCTGGCCGTCGGCCGACAGGATCGGCTCGGGGATCGTGACCTGGGCCCGCGGCCGGCCGACGCTCCAGTACCAGTCCTCGAGGCGCTTGGCCGCGGCCTCGATCGTGTCGCGCACGTACGGGTCGCCGACCTTGAAGCCGAGCCGGGCCCGGACCTGGCGCTCGTCGGCGGCGGTGCCGCCGCCGGTGGCCGCGCCCTCGAACACCACGTTGACCTGGTTGATCGTCGTGCGCGGGCCCTCGTCGATCGTGAAGCGCACGCGCAGCGCGGTCGGCGCGCGATCGACCGCGACCTCGGCCATCGCCAGCGCCGCCGCGCCCCAGCCGGCCGCGGTCGGCGCCACCGCGACCCGCGCGGTCGCGCGCAGGAAGCCGCGGCGGTGGTACAGGCGCTCGAGCGCGGCCACGTCGGAGGTCAGCAGCGCGGTGGTCGGCGACGCCGAGCTGCCGAAGAACGAGAACTCGTCGGTGCGGGTGCCGATCGCGCCGGTCAGATCGCCCAGCGGCAGGCTGCACGGCTGCGGGCCGCTGGCGCCGCGGCAGGTCATCTCGACCGCCCGGACCGAGCGGGGCTGGCCCGGCTCGATCCGGAACACGACCCGGTCGAACGCGCGGAAGCGCACCCGCTCGGAGCTGACCATCACGTCGAAGTTGCCGCGGGCCTGGTAGTACTGCTCGATCGCGCGGGCCGAGGCCGCGACCTCGAAGTCGTCGACGGTCGTGGCCGCGGCGAAGGTCAGGACGCCAGCGAGGTCCTCGTCGGGCACGCGGTCGGGGTCGTTGCCCTCGAAGACGACGTCGAGCTTGCGGCGCTCGTCGATCTTGAGCGTCAGCGACACCGTCTTGGTCTTGCGATCGATCGAGCCGACCGGATCGAAGTCGCTCGCGACCCGCACCGCCGGGAACCCGCGCCGCTGGAACCGGCGGGTGATCTCCTCGAGGTCGGCCTGGAGCTGGCTGCGCGTGAAGCGGGTCGGGCAGGTCGGCGGGAACGCCAGCCGCAGGCACACCTGCCGGTGATCGAACACCGCCTGGACCTCGCGGACCGGGATCGCGAGCGCGCCGCCGGCCTGCGACGTGTTCTCGACGGTGATCGTGCCGGCCCGGTACGACGGGCCCAGGGCCGCGGTCACCGCCACGGTCGCCCCGTAGGCGCCGGTCCGAGTGACCGAGATCGTCACCGCCGCCTCGAAGTAGCCCTCGTCGCGCAGGTAGGTGCGGACCCGCTGGGTCTCCTCGTCGAGCAGGCGCTGGCGCGGGCCCTCGTCGTAGGGGAGGGCGGCGCCGGGGCGCAGGCGCAGCCGCCGCCGGATCTCGTCGTCGAGGAACACCCCGCGGGACGAGACCGACACGTCGACCCAGCGCACCACCAGGATCGGTGCGACCTCGAGGGTCGCGCGGATGCCGCCGTCGGGCAGGCGCGTCGTGCGGAGATCCAGCAGCCGGTAGCCGATGCGCTCGCACACCTCGAGCAACTGCTCGCGCGCCGCGTCGGTGAGGACCCGCAGCTTGCCGACCTCGGGCTCGAGGATGGCCCGCACCGTCGCCGCCGGATCGATGAACGTCCCGACCACCTCCCACTCGGTCCACTGCACCGGCGGCGGCGCGGCCGGCGCGGCGTCGGGCGTCGGCAGGGCCGCGGGCGCGGGCGTCGGCGCGGGGCCGGGACCGGCGTCGGCACGGCGCGCGTCGGCGCGGGCGTCGGCAGGGCCGCGGGCGCGGGCGTCGGCGCGGGGGCCGGGACCGGCGTCGGCACGGCGCGCGTCGGCGCGGGCGTCGGCAGGGCCGCGGGCGCGGGCGTCGGCGCGGGGGCCGGGACCGGCGTCGGCACGGCGCGCGTCGGCGCGGGCGTCGGGACCGCGGGCGGCTTCGGCTGGGCCTGGGCGCGGAGCGCGGCCGCGGTGACCGCGAGCGTGACGAGCCCCGCGCCGACCCCGCGCGCCGTCACCGCCACGGCGACCTCCAGCTCGTGCGCAGCACCAGCTTGGCCTCGAAGTCGCTGATGTCGCGCTCGCCCGCGTCGTCGAAGTTCTTCGACAGGTACGACGCCTCGGCCGAGGCCTGGGTGATCAGCCGATACTCGAGGCGGGCGTTGACGGTCGAGCCGCGGGTGGTGCGCTCGAGATCGCCGACGAAGCGGCCGTTCTCGAACACCCGGGCCTCGCCGTGGAAGCCGAACGAGCCGAGGTTGAACTCGATGCGCGCGACGTCGAGGCCCGACAGATCGCGCAGCGTGTCGGCCACGGCCCGGGTCAGGAGATCGCCGGCGGCCTGGCGGAACAGCTCGTCGGTGTAGCCCTGGGAGGTGTCGGTCGATGGGTTGATCCGGGTCGGGTCGCTGCCGATCGCCGCCTGGCCGAGGTTGCGCCGGAACTCGTCGGGCGTGCGGCCCGAGATGATCAGGGTCAGCGTCTGGGCCTTGTTGAGCCCCGACGCGGTGTAGAGGTCGAGGTGCGGCTGGGCCAGGGTCTTCTCGACCCGCAGGATGATCAGGTGATCGGTGCCGGTCGGATCGCGGTAGTCGGCCTCGCTGGTGATGTCGAGCGTCGGCGTCTGGCCCAGCGGCAAGAGCGACTCGAACTGGATCGCGCCGGAGGTGCGCGTGAAGCGCGCGCGCAGCCCCGGGATCTTGAACGTGCCGCGCTGGACCAGGATCGTGCCCTCGAGCCGCGGGTCGCGGGGCGTGCCGGTCAGGGTCAGGCCGCCCTCCATGTCGATCGACGCGATGTTGTTGGCGACCGAGAACCGGCGGGCGTCGACCGACAGGTCGAGCCGGGCGTTGGCCAGCATCGGCGACGCCTCCCAGAACGGCGGCGACGACGGGCCGCTCGACGTGGCCGGGCGCAGCACCTCGCCCAGGTTGAAGTCGACCAGGTAGCGGCCGCTGACCAGCTCGACCTTGCCGGCGACCTCGAGCTGGCGCTGGTCGAGCACGATCCGCAGCTGGTCGACGTTGACGATCAGGTCGAGCTTGCGCGGCACCCGGTACGGGTAGGCCTCGAGCGACGCGGTCAGATCGGCGGCGCCGTCGGCGATGCCGAAGTCGACCAGCTCGACCGTGCCGCGGATGCCGCGCAGCCGGCCCTCGCCGTCGATCGAGCCGCCGACGTCGTCGAGGTTGATCTCGAGCCGGGCCGGATCCCGCTCGTCGTCGGTGACCGAGATCGAGCCCTCGGACAGCGCGATCTCGCGCTGGAGGCCGCGCGCGAACACCGTCAGCGGTCGGGTCGCGTCGAACGTGAGCGTGCCGTCGATGCGCGGCCGCGCCCGCTTGCCGAACAGCCGCAGGTTGACGTCGGCGGCGCCGTTGGCGGTGGTGATCGCGCCCGGGGCCGCCAGCACCGACGCCAGCATCAGCATCTCGCCGCCGAGCGCGCCGGTGACGATCACGCTGTACTCGGCGGGCACCGCGCCCTGGAGCACGATGCCGCCCGACACCGCCAGCGACGCCGGCTCGGTCGAGTAGCCGTCGTCGACCTCGAGCGACAGGCCGGTGAACGACACCGCGCGCCGCCCGGGCCCGGCCGACGGGCCGGTGGCGTCGTCGATCTCGATCTTGCCGGCCGGGATGCGCAGCCACGCCTCCTGCCGCGCCGGCCGGACCCGGACGTCGGCGACGTCGAGGGTGGCGTTGAGCCGCGGCGCCGCCGGCAGCCCGGTCACGCGCACCGTCAGCTCGGCCGAGCCGCGGGCGTCGTCGAGCAGGCGCCCGGTCAGCGGCAGCGTGCGCGCGACGTCGAGCGTGCCGCGGGCCGACAGGTCGAGGCGGTTGGCCCCGACCGTGCCCACGACCGCGATCGATCCGAGCTCGGTGACCAGCACCATCGGCTGGTTGATCCGCAGGTCCTTGCCGTCGAACGTGGCCGACACCGGGGCGCCGAGGCGCACGTCGAGCGGCTCGGGCGTGGCGCCCAGCCCGGGCACCGCCACGGTCGCGGTCAGCTCCGACAGGTCGACGTTGACGTCGAGCGGCGCCCGCGGGTCGGTCAGCGCGGTGCGCACGCGGATGCGGCCGCTGATCGCGGCCCGCGCCATCGGCACGCCCGCGAGCGCGGCCAGGTCGACGAAGGCGTCGAGGGGCAGGCGGCTGAAGTCGACCGTGACGTCGAGCCGGTAGGGCGCCGTGGTCGTGATGCGCCCGCGCACGGTCAGGCGACCATCGAGGAAGCTGCCGTCGAGCGCGATCGCGTCGGCGCCGGCGGGGCTCAGCGTGACGGCGCCGTCGCCGACGAAGCCGCCCAGGGCCCAGGCCCGGCTGATCCGCACCGTCCCGGCCACGGTCGGCGCGTCGACCGTGCCGCCCAGGCGCAGCTGGGGCGCGTCGATGACCGCGCCGGCCGGCCAGGTCGCGCCGAGCAGCTTCGCGATCGCCGCCAGGGGCAACGCCGAGATCGACAGGTCGCCGCCCAGCTGCTGGGTGCGATCGGCCGACACCCGCGCCAGGACCTCGCCGCCGGCCTCGCGCCGCGCCCGGGCGATCACGCAGCGGCCGCTGTGCTTGCCGATGTCGAGGCAGGCCGGGTCGCCGCCCGGCGGCGCGACCCGCGGGCACGCCTTGAGCGGCGTCGGCGCCATGTTCATCCACACGCCGACGTCGGCGTAGCTGTCGCCGAGCGCGGTGATCTTGTTCGAGCAGGCCCAGCCCTCGGCGCTCATCCGGGCTGGGTCGATCGGCCCGCGCAGGATCAGATCGGCCGCGAGCGCGCCGCCGACGCGCTTGGCGCCGAAGGGCAGGCGGCTCAGGTCGACGCCGCGCGCGACCACGTGCAGGCGCTCGAGCCAGGTGGTGGCGCCGACGTGGATCGTGCCGTCGGCGCGGATCGAGCCGCCGAGCTTGGGCATGCGCACGTTCTCGACGGTCAGGCGCTCGTCGAGGAAGCGGAACCCGGCCGTCGTCACGGTGCCGACGACCGGCACGTCGAGGAACACGATGTTCCGGCCGACGATCGCGGGCCCGTCGGCGCTGGCGACGCCGCGGAACTTGATGTCGTCGAACGGCGTGCGCTGGGCCTGGCGCGCCGCGCGCGGCCGCGCCGCGACCGCGACCCGGGGCCGAGGCCGCACCCGGGCGGGCCGCCGCGGACGGAGCGCCCCGCCGGCGCCGCGGCGCTGGCGCGTGGTCGCGGCGGCCTTGGCCTTGGCCTTGGGCGCGGGCTTGGGGTTCGCGCACTGCATCGCGCGCTGCAGCGCCAGCAGGTCGCCGATCCGCCCCGACGCCTCCTGCACGTCGAACGGCGGCAGGGCGGTCGAGCGCGGGTCGAGGGTCAGGCCGACGAGCGCGCTGGTCGCGCCGAACTGCAGGCGCATGTCCTGCACCGTCACCGTGCCGAACGCCTGGTCGGCGTAGACCGTGCCGCCGCTGGCGTGGACCTTGCCCAGCCGCAGATCGAGCTGGTCGAGCTGCGCCAGGATCTTGGTGTCGCCCTTGTAGCGGCGGGCGCGGAAGTGGCCGGACAGCGTCGAGCCGAGCACGTCGCGCTGGCACTTCGGCATCCACCGAGCCAGCTCGAGCGGCTCGTGGATGTCGACCTGGGCGTTGACCAGGAACGGCGCCTCGTCGGAGCCGTCGCCCTCGAAGCTGGCCGACAGCGTGAGCTCGCCGCCGACGCCGCGGGCGATGAACTCGTCGACGCTGCCGGCGTTGACCGCGAGGTCGTAGCCCGCGTGCAGGCTGTCGAGGTTGAGCAAGACCGACGTGCGCAGGCCGGTCTTGGGGTCGGGCGGCACGAAGTCCATGAGGTCGTAGGTGAGGCCGGAGATCTCGAGCTCGATCGTCGGGTAGAACACGATCGGGCCGGTGACGACGGCCTGGACCTTGACGTCGTCGCCGCCGAGGTCGACCAGGATCGACTGCTTGAGCATCGGCCCGGCGTTGTCGACGGTGGCGGTGATCTGCCACGAGCCGCCGTACGGCGTGTCCCAGTAGTCGATCATCGCGCCGCGGAGCTTCACGTGGGCGCGGCTGACGGTGTCGATCTCGAGATCGAACGTGAGCGTGTTGGCGACCGGGCTGGCCGGCCACGTCGTCGGGATCTGCTTGAGCGTGTTGACCGTCAGGCGCTCGATCGGGAACTTGTAGAACCCGCGCCACTGGCCGTCCTTGTACTTCTCCCAGAGGATGTCGATCTCGCCGGGGCCGCCGGTCGGGGCCAGCGCGAAGTAGAACTTCGGCACCAGCGGATCCGACGCGTCCATGTACAGGAAGCCGGTGGCGTTGACGTCGTGGACCAGCGCGCGGAACGCGTAGTCGCCGTCCTTGAGCCCGCTCCAGATCTCGAGGTCGAGGTCCTCGACCGTGAAGTCGCGCAGGTCGAACACCGGCTTGCGGCTGGCGTGGATGCCGACGTAGAAGCCGGCCTTGCGCACGCCGTAGAACGCGGCCAGCAGGCTGAAGACCTTGCGGTCGTACTCGTGGAGCGGGTTGGGCTCGGCGATCTCGCGCAGGTGGACGTGGCCGCCGTGGACGTGGATCTTGCGCAGCACGAAGTCGTGGCGCGCGAACATGAGCGCGTGGATGTCGATCTCGGTCGTCAGCCGCGGCGTCTCGAGGACCAGCTGGCCCTCCTCGTCCCAGATCCTCACGTCGATCAGCTCGAGCGGGATCCAGCCGCCGCGGACGATCGTCTGGATGCCGGACACGGGCCAGTTGACCGACGCGACCTCGATGCGGCCGCGCATCGACCGGTTCATCATGTCGGTCAGCGTGGTCGCGAGGTCGGGGCCCTCGAACCGCACGCGCAAGATCGCCACGGCTGCACCGGTGACGACCAGGAGCGCCAGCCCGGTAGCCACCAGCCACCGGCGCAACCGGATCGCAGGGCGGACCAGCACGCGTCGGTTACGGTAGCAGGTTGCGGGCGGGCCCGCCCGGGTTCGCCCCGACGATGTCGTCGGGGGCGCCGGTCACTGCGCGCAGTACTCGACCGCCGACGGCGCGCCCTCGCGGACGACCACGCACCGGGTCACCGAGACCTCGTCGGTCTCGAACGTGACGGCGACGTTGTCGCCGAGCCCGGCCGGGAAGGGCGCCGTGGGGCCGACGCTGCCGTCGGCCCGGGCCGTGGCGATCACGCCGCTGCCGGCCGTGCGGTTGAAGACGTAGACCGTGGCGCCGGAGTAGTTGGGCTCGGCGGCGTAGCTGAACGTCGCGACGCCGTCGGTCGGGCTCAGCGCGAACACCATCGACGACGGCTCCGGCGGCGGGATCGGGATCGACGGCGTGATGCACGCCCCGAGCGTCAGCCCGACAAACAGCGCAAACACAGCCAGAGCGCGAGCCATCACGACAACAAGCCTACGCAACTTTCGATCCACATGCACCCCTCCTGATTTCCGCCACTTCCCACCCAGCCACCTGACAACCAGATTGGCAATCCGCAACAACGGTTGTCGCATCGTGCGGGCCAGCGGGTGTCTGCGCCGACGGGTGTCCTGCGCCGACGGGTGTCACCCGATCGTCAGCGGGACTGCGCCGACGGGTGTCCTGCGCCGACGGGTGTCCTGCGCTGACGGGTGTCCTGCGCCGACGGGTGTCCTGCGCTGACGGGTGTCACCCGATCGTCAGCGGGACTGCGCCGACGGGTGTCACCCGATCGTCAGCTGGACCTGCGCTGACGGGTGTCACCCGATCGTCAGCTGGACCTGCGCTGACGGGTGTCACCCGATCGTCAGTGGCTGCGCCCGCTCCGCCGAAAACGAAACCGGGCGCCACGTCGGGCGCCCGGCCAAATCCACCCTCCGCCCACGCTCTGGGCCGTTTCGACCTCGACGTGCCGCCGTGGCTTGGTGGTGACCACGGACCTCGGAGCGCCCCTACACCTGCCTGGGCCCCGGCGTATGCGCCGGGGGAGGGTTGTTTCGAAAAACCCTCTCTGGATTACCGCGTGCGCTTCACCTGCATCGGCAGCATGATCGACACGCCGACGCCGGCGAAGAGGTGGTGCAGGAAGCGGCTGTCGTCGCTCTTGACCGCCAGGTCGGCGTTGAAGTCGGCGCCCGACGGGTTGTCGGTGAACGCGTAGTCGCGGACCGCGAGGTCGATCGCGATGAAGTCGTTCACGAACACGTGGATGCCGCCGCCCAGGTACAGGCCCGGCTTGAAGCCCGCGTTGAGCGGCGGATCGTCGTTGGGGTTGTCGTCGGGCAGGGGCGCCATCGGGTCGGCGGGGTTGGCCTCGGGGCCGCCCGGATCGGTGTCGTCGCAGACGGTGCGGGCGCAGTCCGAGGTCAGCTGCGCGAACGAGACGCCGCCCTGGAAGTAGAAGTCGAAGTTCACGAACGACTTGCCGAACGCCGCCAGCTTGCCGTACCAGGGCGTGAGGCTGACGTAGGCGGCGCCGTGGAACGGCATCTTGTTCAGGTGCTGCGCGAACTCGGTCTTCGACGGCTCGCGGCTGCCCGACGACGCGCCCGGGGGCGGCATCGGATCCGCGTCCTCGAGGGTCGCCAGGACGCGCTCGGTGAGCTTGGTGTCGATCGAGGCCGAGCCCACGCCGATCACGCCGAACGACAGCATGTCGCTCAGGTGGTACTCGAGCTTGAGGCCGCCACCGACGAAGTGGCGGAAGTCGGCGTTGATCGTCGACTCGAACATCGGGGTCGCCTCGAGGCGCTTGGCCACGAGCAGCAGCCGGTGGCGCACCGCCGGCTGGGTTTCGAGGTCGCTCTTGTTCTCCGCCGACGCGGCGGCGGGCGCACCCAGCAGCGTGGCGGTCGCGAGGGCCCCACCGACGAGGGGCGCCAGGGAGCGGGACCAGAGACGGGCGTTGGTGGTCACGGTTCGGCTCCTCAGCGGAAGGTGGTGTACTCGAACGTCGGCGGGATCCAGAAGCTGACGCCGAGCTGGAACATGACGTTGTTGATGAACGCGGTGTCGGCGTGGTCCTTGGCCGACGAGGCCGACGTGTACATCGTGCGGTCGGTCGGCTCGAACTTGTCGACGAAGATGTAGTCGCGGATGCCGAGGTTGACCGTCAGCCACTTGGCGAGGAAGAACCGCATCGACGCGCCGATGTTCGGCGTGATCAGGATGTTCGTGAACGCGTCGTACCGGGGGTCGCGCGGGATCACCTCGCTCTGGGTGATGCCGACGCCGGCCGTGAAGTACGTCTCCCAGTGGATGAGGTGCTTGTCGAGCACGGCGAACTTGCCGTAGACGGGCACGTAGTGGAAGTTGAGGGCCGCGGCGAAGTTGTACTTGTTGACCGTCGGCAGCCGTCGGGCCTGGCGGCCGACGAGGTCGAACGGCTCGCGGAAGTTCTTCGCGAAGTACTGGCCCTCGACGCCGACCGAGAGCACGTCGGTCAGGTAGTAGTTGATCTGCGCGCCGGCGCCGACGTGCCGGATCATGTTGTCGTTCATGGTCGTTGCCAGGAACGGCATCATGTCGGTGCGGCCGAGCTTGAGGAACGGCTTGCGCATCACCACGATGATGTCCTTCCAGGACACCGCCTTGACGTCGCGCGTGGTCGTGTCGATCTTGACCGCGGCGGCGTCGTCGGCGGCCAGGTCGGCCGTCAGATCGGGCTCGGGGGTCTCCCCCTCCATCTCGATCTCGCCTTCGTCGACGGGTTTGTCGCCGTCGTCGCCGTCCATCTCGATCTCATCATCGGCGACGGGGGCTGGCTTGGGCTGCGCCCGCGCTGCCGGGAGACCGATCGCCCACGTGAGCGCCGCGGCACTTACCAAGGCGGCGAAGAAACTTGAGTGGCTCTTGGTGCGTCGCATGAGGTGAGATCGTCTCCGGCGAAAGGTCCCGGGGTCGATGCCGCGAAATGCTGAAATCCTAAATGATTTCAAATCTTTGCGCGTCATCTAGCTCAACTGCGCGCAATATTACACGCGCGATTTTCAATTCACAAGACCACGCGTGACATTCAGTGGTTGCGCGATCGACCTGGGAAATCCTCGACGGGGCGTGGGTGGCCCGCGCGGGCCGATCCGTCACGAGGCGGCGGCCGCGGTGTCGTCGTAGAGCGCCGCGACGAATGCGGCCGGGTCAAACGGCCGCAGATCCTCGAGCTTCTCCCCGACGCCGATGTAGCGCACCGGGACCTTCAGCTCGTCACAGATACCCAGGATCACCCCGCCCTTGGCCGAGCCATCGAGCTTGGTGATGACGATGCCGGTGATCTCCATGGCCTCCTTGAAGGTCTTGGCCTGGGTGATCGCGTTCTGGCCGGTGGTCGCGTCGAGCACCATCCAGGTCTCGTGGGGGGCGCCGGGCATGGCCTTGTCGATCACGCGCCGGACCTTCTTCAGCTCGTCCATCAGATCGACCTTGGTGTGGAGCCGACCGGCGGTGTCGCAGATCACCAGGTCGTACTGCTCGTCGACCCCACGCTTGACCGCGTCGAAGATGACCGACGACGGGTCGCCGCCGTCCTTGCCCCGGACGACCGGGCAGTTCGCGCGCTTGGCCCAGACCTCGAGCTGCTCGGCCGCGGCCGCCCGGAACGTGTCGCCGGCCGCCAGCAGCACCTTCTTGCCCTCGGCCGCCAGGAGCGCGGCCAGCTTGCCGATGGTCGTGGTCTTGCCGACCCCGTTGACGCCGAGCACCAGCAGCACGAACGGGCGCCTGGCGCTCCAGTCGAGCGCCGGGGCGTCGACGTCGAGGATCGCGGTCGAGGTCTCGCGGATCTTCGACCAGATCTTGCTGGCGTCGGCCAGGTCGTCCTTCGCGAGGCTCTTCTTGACCGACTCGAAGATGCGGTCGGCCGCGCGCGGGCCGATGTCGGCGGTGAACAGGACCTCCTCGAGATCCGGCAGCACGTCGACGTCGATCTTCTTCTTGCCGAAGAGCTTGCCGAGCTTCGCGACGAAGCCGCCGCGGGTCTTGGCCAGCCCCGCCCGGAACGCCTCGGTCGCGGCCTCGTCGGCGGGCCCCGCCGGCTCGGCGTCGGCCTCGTGGCCCTCATCGTCGTCGTCGTCCTTCTCGGGCTCGGCCGGCGCGGCGGCGCGGCGGCGCTGCGCGGCGGCGCCGCCCATCCGCTTGCGCTTGCGCTCGCGGGGCGGGCGCGCGGCCTCGGCCGCCGGGGTCCCGGCCACGCGCTCCTGGACCGACTTGGTGCTGCGGGTGCGGCTGGCTTCACCGGCGCGGCGGAGGTACCAGACGAACAGCCCGACCACCGACAGCACGACCACCAACGTGACGATCTCTCGAACCATGAGGGCGGCGACTATACTGCAATGCCGGCCGTGCGCTCGGCGATCGCGGCCCTGGCCTTGGATTCGACCGTCGGCACGATCGCCTCGTCGAAGACCCGGCCCGAGAAGTAGATCTCCTCGATCGTGGCGGTCAGGTCGGTGAGGGCGGCGGGCGGCCGGCGGGTCCGGACGTAGTCGACGATCTGGCGCGGCGACCAGATGCCCCACAGCTCGGGGCGCGGCAGGAGCGGCAGCGCCGCGGTCCGGTAGATCGCGAACGCCCGCTCGCGGACCGCGACCAGGTCGATGCGCGCGCCCCGGAGCTCGCCGCGGTGGGGGATCGTCACGCTGAAGCGCTCGCCCATGTGGCCCGCCGCGGTGACCCGGGCCGACCACTCGCCGATCGGCAGCGCCTCGACGGCGAAGCGGCCGTCGGCGGTGGTGATCGCGCTGCGCAGCTCGCCGCCGAGGGTCAGCTCGACGGTGGCGTCGGCGATCGGCCGCCCGCGCACCGAGTCGCGCACCAGGCCGGCGAAGCCGTGGTCGGCGGCGCGCCGCAGCGTCGACACCAGGCTGGGGCGGGCGGGCTCGAGGCCGCCGCGCGGGGCCTGGTGCGGGCGGTCGGCCTCGACCGTCGCCGCGGCCACCTGGCGCTCGCGCCGGCGCCGGGCCAGGATGAAGCCCAGGGCCGTGAGCGCGGTCGCCGCGAACGCCGCGATCGTGATCGCGACCGGCGCCGGGCGCGGCGCGCCGACGGTGACGAACACGATCGGCGACTGGCTCGGGCGCAGCCACGACTCGCGCGGCTCGGCGGCGACGACGACGCCGTGGCGGCCGGTGCCGAGCAGGCTGGCCTCGGCGGCGACCCGGAACGTGCCGTCGGCCCCGCTGACCGCGCTGCCGAGCCGGCGCTTGTCGGCGCCGGTCATCGTGACGGTGACCTTGGCCACGCCGGCGCCGTCGGCGTCGACCACGCGCCCGCGCAGGCGCAGCGTGGCGTCGTAGGCGACCGCGCCCGGCGCATCGATGGTGATCGCGGTGTCGCTCGTGAGCTCGACCACGGTCGTGACCGTGGCCGGGGCGTGGCCCGCGTCGCCGGCGAAGGAGGCGGTCAGGCGGCGCGCGCCCGGGCCGAGGGCGTCGGCGCGCGTGATCATGATGGGCTGGTTGCTCCGGCCCGCCGCGTCGTGGTGGGGCTCGTCGCGATCGGTCGGCGACACCCGCACGACCACGGGCACCTCGATCGAGGTGCCGTCGGACGACGTCGTCGCCGTCACCAGCACGCCGGCCGGGGTCACGCTGGTGGTCACGACCATGTCGACCGCGGCCTTGGTCGGGTCGACGTTGGTCGCGCTCGCGGTGGCGAGATCGATGCCGGCGCTGCCGGCGTAGCTCAGGGTGATGTCGAGCGGGCCGTCGCCCGGCGCGACCAGGATCTCGAAGCTGCCGTCGGGGCTGGTGATGCCGGTGCCGGTGGCGCCGCCGGCGAGGGCGTCGACCGCCTCGCCGCCGAGCCCGGAGCCGCTGGCGCGGTCGTGCAGCGTGCCGCGGATCCGGACGCGGCCGTCGTCGGTGCGCCGGACGCTGCCCAGCACCAGCTCGGCCCGGGCCCGGATCGTGACCGTCGGCGGCCGCGCGCGGGCGGGCGCCGGCGCGGCCGCGACCACGGCCAGGGCGAGCAGGGCGACCAGCGCGCGAGCCACGGACCGGGTGATAACACGGCGGAACCGCTCGTGCCGCGTCCCTCTCCCCGGTGTCCCAGGATCCGGATGTCAG
Organism: Myxococcales bacterium; assembly: GCA_016717005.1. NCBI lineage: Bacteria > Pseudomonadati > Myxococcota > Myxococcia > Myxococcales > Myxococcales bacterium. The sequence continues at coordinate 107,292 of JADJUF010000016.1, forward strand.
AGGGGGGATCGACCCTGCCGACCGCGGAGCGATCCCGGGATCGTCTCTGCCGAGGAGCCGAAGCCTTACATGCGTATCAAGCGGGTCGAAGTCATCGGGTTCAAGTCGTTCTGCGATCGCGCGGTCATCAACATCGCGCAGCCGATCACCGCCGTCGTTGGTCCCAACGGCTGCGGCAAGTCGAACATCGTCGACGCCATCCGCTGGTGCATGGGCGAGCAGTCGGCCAAGCACCTGCGCGGCAAGGCCATGGAGGACGTCATCTTCGCGGGCTCCGAGACCCGCGGGCCGGCGCCGATGGCCGAGGTGTCGCTGACGTTCGACGACGTCGGGTTCTCCCACGAGACCCTGGCGGCGTCGCTGCAGAGCGACGAGGCCGCGGCCGAGGCCGCGCTGGCCCAGGTCGACGCGGTGCCGGATCCGGACGCGAGCCTGCTCGATCCCGACGCCCTCGAGCTCGACGGCGCGCTCGATCCCGACGGGGGCCTGCGCGAGCCCGACGCGGCCACGCTCGATCCCGACGCGGTGGTGCGCGAGACCGCGGCGGTCGCGGAGGTGCTCGACGTCGAGGCCGGCGCCGCCGCGGCCGTCGATCCGGCGACCGGCGAGCCCGCGGTCCTGGTCGACGCCGACGGGCAGATCGTGCCCTCGGCCACGGCCGAGGTCCGCGACCTGCTGGCCGACGAGCCGCCCGCGATCGACTTCACGCAGTACACCGAGGTGACGATCACCCGCCGGCTCTACCGCGACGGCACCTCGCACTACTTGATCAACAAGGTGCCGTGTCGCCTGCGCGACGTCACCGACTTCTTCCTCGGCACCGGCGTCGGCACCAAGGCCTACGCGATCATCGAGCAGGGCCGGATCGGCCAGATCGTCTCGTCGCGGCCCCAGGATCGGCGCCAGATCATCGAGGAGGCCGCCGGCATCACCAAGTTCAAGAGCAAGAAGAAGGCGGCCGAGAAGAAGCTCGATCAGACCAAGCAGAACCTGCTGCGCATCTCGGACATCGTCGCCGAGCTCGACAAGCGCATGGGCACGCTGCGGCGCCAGGCCCAGAAGGCCGAGCGCTACCGCGCCTACAAGCAGGAGCTGCGCGACCTCGATCTCTGGAAGGCCTCGCACCGGTTCCTCGAGCTGCGCGCCGACACCGCGGCGGTCAGCGAGCGCCTGACCGAGGCCGAGACCGAGCGCGTCGGCGTCCGCGCCGAGTACGACGCCAAGGACGCGGCGGTGATCGCCGAGCGGGCCGAGCTGGCGCTCGAGGAGCGCCGGATCGCGACCTTGCAGGAGCAGCTCTACGAGCTCGACAACCGCCTGCGCCTGACCGAGTCCAAGATCGGGTTCGAGACCCGCGAGGCCGGCGAGCTCGAGCAGCGCGCGATCGACGCGGCCGCCGAGCGCGAGCGCCTGATCGCCCAGCGCGCCGACGGCGAGGTCGAGCTGGCCGCGCGCGTCACCGAGCGGGACGGCCTGGCCGACGAGGTCGCCGCCGGCGACGAGGCCGTGCGCGCCGCCGAGGGCGCGACCACCGACGCCCGCCAGAGCCTGGCCGAGGCCCAGTCGAGCCTCGATCGCGCCCGCGGGCAGGTCGCGACCGCCCGCGCCGACGAGGCCAAGGCCGAGGCCCAGGCCGAGGCGCTGGTCCGCCGCCGCGAGGAGAGCGACCGCCGCCTGGCCCGGGTCACCGACGAGCTGGCCCAGGTGTCCGAGCGCCTGCACGAGGTCGAGCGCGACAGCCAGCGCGCCGTCGACGCCATCGCGGCCCTGCGCCAGACCCGGCTCGATCTCGGCAACCAGGCCGAGACCTGGGAGGCGCGCCAGGAGCTCCTCGCCGAGCAGGTCGCGAGCGGCGAGTCCCGGGTCGAGATGCTGCGGACCGAGACCCACCGCCGGCGGTCCCGCCTGCAGTCGCTGGTCGAGATCCAGGAGCGCTACGAGGGCTTCGCCCGCGGCACGCGCGCGGTCATGCAGCGCTCCGACGAGATCGCCGCCCGCGCCAACGGCAGCATCCGCGGCCTCGTGGCCGACGTCGTGCGCGCGCCCGAGACCCTCGAGCTGGCGGTCGAGGCCGCGCTGGGCGATCGCCTCGGCGGCGTCCTGGTCGACGACGCCGGCGTCGGGGTCGCGGCCATCGGCTACCTGAAGAGCGCGTCGGCCGGGCGCTCGGCGTTCGTGCCGGTGCCCGAGCTCCAGGCCGCGCCCGCGGTCGACCTGGCCGTGGCCGACGCCGATCGGGTCGGCGCGTCGAGCTGGCAGGTCCCGTCGGGCGACGACGCCCAGATGGTGGTCGAGGATCGCACCGCGATCACCGGCGCGGTCGCGGCCGTCGGCGTCGACGGCGTGCTCGGGCGCCTGGTCGATCTGGTCGGGCTGGCCGAGGGCTACGCCGGCGTGGCCCACAGCCTGTTCGGCGACGCGGTCGTGGTCGACTCGCTCGAGCGCGCGGTCGCGCTGCACCAGGCCGGCGCCGCCACGACGCTGGTCACCATCGACGGTGACCTGGTCGACGCCCGTGGCGTCGTGGCCGGCGGCTCGCGCGACGCCCAGGGCGCCGGCGTGCTCGGCCAGAAGCGCGAGATCCGCGAGCTCGAGGAGATCGTCGCCCAGCTCGAGGGCGAGCTGACCGAGGCCACCGCGACCCTGGTCACCGCCAAGACCGAGCTGCGCCAGGTCGAGAAGGCCCTCGAGGGCCTCCGGCGCGAGGCCCACCAGGGCGACCTGGCGATCATGAGCCAGGAGAAGGACGCGGCGCGGCTGCGCGGCGAGCACGACCGGATCCGCGATCGCGCGACCCAGCTCGGCGCCGAGCGGGTCGAGCTCGACGAGCGCCTCGCGACCATGGGCCGCGAGCACGACGAGATCGCCGCCCGGGCCGCCGACGCCAAGGACCGCTGCGACCAGTTCGAGCGCACCCAGCTCGGCCTGATCGAGGGCGTCACGGCCGGGCGCGATCGGGTCGACGCGGTCCAGCTCGAGCTGACCTCGGCCCGGGTCCGGGCCGCCCAGCTCGGCGAGAAGCGCGCCGGCATCGAGGCGTCGATCCGCGCGCTGACCTCGAGCGCGCGCGAGCTCGGCACCCGGATCGAGCGCATCGACGCCAACCTGGCCTCGAGCCAGGTCCGGATCGCCGAGCTGCGCACCGACGCGGCCACGCTGACCGACGAGCTCGGCGGGCTGCGCGAGCGGCGCCACGAGCTGGCGGTCGAGTTCGAGGACGGCCGGCGCGGCTACGACGAGCGCCTGCAGGCGATGGCCTCGGTCGAGATCGAGGTCCGCGACCTGCGGACCCGGGCCGAGCGCCTGGCCGCCGAGGTCACGCAGCTCGAGATCCGCGCGGCCAACCTGGCCAGCGCGTACCAGACGCTGGTCGCGGCCACCCACGAGCGCTACCAGCTCGAGCTGCTCGACGTCGTGCCCGACTACCACCAGCGCGGCGTGCTGACCGAAAACCACGACGACCGCGCGACCGAGCTGCGCGAGCTGCTCGACAAGATGAGCGGCGACATCAACCTGACGGCGATCGACGAGTACGGCGAGGTGGCCAAGCGCCACGAGTTCCTGACCGCGCAGCAGGGCGACCTCGAGAACGCGGTCGACCAGCTCGAGAAGGCGATCGACAAGATCAACAAGACCTCGCGCCGGCTGTTCAAGGAGGCCTACACGGCGATCAACACCACCTTCAAGGAGGTGTTCCCGCGCCTGTTCCGCGGCGGCCAGGCCCACCTGTCGCTGTCGACCGGCAAGGACGGCGCCGAGCTCGACATCCTCGAGGCCGGCGTCGAGATCTTCGCGCAGCCGCCCGGCAAGAAGAACTCGACCGTCGACCAGCTCTCGGGCGGCGAGAAGGCCCTGACCGCGGTCGCGCTGGTGTTCTCGATCTTCCTGATCAAGCCGTCGCCGTTCTGCATCCTCGACGAGGTCGACGCGCCGCTCGACGAGGCCAACGTCGATCGCTACAACGAGATCGTGCGCGAGATGACCGACCGGTCGCAGTTCATCGTCATCTCGCACAACAAGCGCACGATGGAGTCCGCCGACAACCTGTACGGCGTGACGATGCAGGAGGCGGGCGTGTCGAAGCTGGTGAGCGTGAACCTGGCGAAGCTGGGCAAGGCCCAGGCCGCGGCGTAGGCGGGCGGGGGCGCGGGCGCGGGCGCGGGCACGGGCGCGGGCGGCTCCGGTTCCGGGGCCGGTTCCGGTTCCCAGTTCCGGCTCCGGCTCCCGGCTCCCGGCTCCCGGCTCCCGGCTCCGGCTCCCGGCTCCCGGCTCCGGTTCCGGTTCCGGTTCCGGTTCCGGTTCCGGTTCCGGTTCCGGTTCCGGTTCCGGTTCCGGTCTGGTTCCGGTTCCGGTTCCGGTTCCGGCTCCGGCTCCGGCTCCGGGTCCGGGTCCGGGTCCGGGTCCGGTTCGGTTCGGTTCCGGTTCCGGTTCCGGTTCCGGTTCCGGTTCCGGTTCCGGTTCCGGTTCCGGCTCCGGCTCCGGCTCCGACTCCGACACCGGCTCCGGCACCGGCTCCGGGTCCGGTTCCGACACCGGCACCGGCACCGGCTCCGGGTCCGGGTCCGGTTCCGACACCGGCACCGGTTCCGACGGTTCCGGCTCCGGTTCCGGCTCCGGGGCGCGGGCTTCCTCGACGAGCGCTTGGATGAGTGCGGCGTTGAGCTGTGTGCGTGAGTGGAGCTCCGTGTCCGGGGTTGCCCCTCGCGGCCCCCGCGCACGTCCCGTGCCCACGCGCCGCCGGGACGCGATCGTGTGAGGAGCGACGAGATCGAGGGCGGCGCGGTCGGGCACGAGACCTGCGCGTCGGGCCGCGGATCGGGGCGCAACCCCGAACACGGAGACCAACGTCATGCTCGATGCACAGCAGGTCACGCTCGAACTCATCACGGTGCTCAGGTCGATCGTCGAGGAAGTGCGCCGGTGCTCGCCGGATCTGGCGGAGCAACTCCGGCGCGCCGCGACCTCGGTGGCGCTGAACCTGGCCGAGGGCACGCGGCGGAGCGGCCGGGACAAGCGCCGCGTGTACCGGATCGCCGCGGCCGAGGCCCAGGAGGTCAAGAGCGCGCTCGCGGTGGCCGCCGCCTGGGGCTACGTAGCGCCCGACTCGATCGCGCCGGCGCTGGCGCTCGCCGAGCGCGTCGGCGCGATGACCTACCGGCTCGGGCGGTAGCCCGACGGGGCCCGGCACCCGACGCCGGCTCCGGCTCCGGGTCCGGCTCCGGGTCCGGGTCCGGTTCCGGTTCCGGCTCCGGTTCCGGGTCCGGTTCCGGCTCCGGGTCCGGCTCCGGGTCCGGTTCCGGCTCCGGGTCCGGCTCCGGCTCCGGGTCGGGCTCCGGGTCCGGGTCCGGTTCCGGCTCCGGCTCCGGGTCCGGGTCCGGCTCCGGCTCCGGGTCCGGGTCCGGGTCCGGCTCCGGCTCCGGCTCCGGCTCCGGCTCCGGGTCGGGTCAGGTCCGCTCCGGGTCCGGTCCGGCTCCGGCTCCGGCTCCGGGTCGGGTCGGGTCAGGTCCGCTCCGGTCCAGGTCGGGTCCGGCTCCGGGTCCGCTCGGGGTCCGGGTCCGGCTCCGGCTCCGGTCCGGCTCCGGGTCCGCTCCGGCTCCGGCTCGGGTCCGGCTCCCGGGTCAGGTCCGGTCCGGCTCCGGGCTCCGGCTCCGGCTCCGGCTCCGGCTCCGGCTCCGGCTCCGGGTCCGGGTCCGGGTCCCGGGTCCGGGTCCGGGTCCGGGTCGGGGGCGGGCTCGGGCTCCGGCTCCGGCTCCGCCTTCGGCTCTGGCTCCGGTTCCGGCTCGGGGTTCCCGTCGCGGCACTGCTCGCGAACGTGTCTTGGCTCACAGACGGGCGCGCCGTTGATGACATCCCACTTTCCGTCGGGATTTCACCGGTCTGACACACGTGGGCGGGTGTCCGTCGCCATGACGCGGCGCGCGGAGTGTGACTCTGGCGACAGAAACCACGACACGAACGCCGCGGGTGCCAACGAAAATGTGAAGCCAAGGTCACGGTTGGCCGCCAGCCCCGGGATTCAAACCGTCAAGAACAGCGGAGATCGTCGAGTTCATCCGGATCGGCACCTCCCTTGCTTTAGTGACACCCGTATTCGCTTCGCTTCGTCACGAACCAAGGAGTCAGTCCATGGCGCTCGGCATTGTTCGGCCTCAGCTTCCCGCAACGACGATCTCCACTGTGCTCGGACGGGCGACGGTGAACCCCGAGGATCCCGCGCGGATCCGGGCGTCGATCGCGCGCGCGCACCTGTTCGCCGCGCTCCCCATCTCGGCCATCGAGGATCTGTCGCAGCGGGTCGCCGTTCGGCGGATCGCCGCGGGCGCCGCGGTGGTGTCGCAGGACGAGCCGGGCGACGCGGTGTTCGTCGTGATGTCTGGGCGGGTCAAGGTCGTCCTGTGCGGCGAGAGCGGCCGCGAGGTCACGCTGTCGATCCTGCGGCCCGGCGACTCGTTCGGCGAGATGTCGCTCTTCGACGGTGGCAGCCGGTCGGCGACCTGCATCGCCTTCGAGCCCACGTCGGTGCTGGCCCTGTCGCGCGACGACCTGATGCGGCACATCGCGGCCCACCCGCGCACCGCGATGAACCTGCTCGGTGAGATGGCGCGGCGCCTGCGCAAGGCCGACGAGTCGATCGCGCAGCTGGCGCTGTGCGACGTCAACGAGCGCCTCATCCATCGCCTCGTCGGCCTGGCCCGCGAGGAGGGCTCGAGCAGCAGCGAGGGCCTGGTCGTGCGCCGTCGCCCGACCCAGCAGGAGCTCGCCAACATGATCGGTTCGTGCCGCGAGACCATCTCGCGCGCGTTCAACCAGCTGGCCCGCGACGGCCTGATCATCGCGCGCGGTCGGGCGCTGATCGTGACGCCGGCGCTGATCGAGCGCTCGGAGCGCAAGAGGGCCGCGTAGTCCGACGGGATCGCCTGGAATCCCTCGCAGATCCAAGCTGTTGAGTTGACACGCGGGGCAACTCGCGACAAGCCTCATACCGTGCCGGAGTCACCCGCCAGGTCGGTCGCCGCGTCGTCGGTCTCGGCCACCGGCGTCGGGATCCGGCCGACGGCCATCGAGGTCGACCTGGCGGCGCTGGCCGACAACGCCCGCGCGATCGCCGCGCTGACCGGGAGCAAGGTCTGCGCGGTGGTCAAGGCCGACGCCTACGGCCACGGCGCGCCCGCGGTGGCGCGCGCGCTCGAGGGGGCGCGGGCGGTGGCCGGGTTCGCGGTCAGCCTCGTCGAGGAAGGCGTGCAGCTCCGCGACGCCGGCGTGCGCGCGCCGATCATGATCATGGGCCCGGCCCAGGCCGGCGGCGGCGACGAGATGGCCGGCCGTGACCTCACCCCGGTGGTGTCGTCGCCAGGCGATCTGGCCGAGCTCGCGACGGTCGCGCGCCGGCGGCAGCGGCGCCTGGCCGTCCACGTCAAGGTCGACACCGGCATGAGCCGTCTCGGGCTCACCGTCGACGAGCTGGCCGACCTCGTGACCCGCGCGCGCCCGAGCGGCCTCGACGTCGTCGGCGTCATGACCCACCTGGCCAACGCCGACGTCGAGGACCCGGCCGATCCCGACGCGACCACCTGGCGGCAGCTCGATCGGTTCGACGACGCCATCGCGCTGGTGCGGGCGGCCGGCGCGCCGGTCGAGATCTGCCACGCCGCCAACAGCTCGGGCGCGATGCTGTTCCCGCGCGCGCGCCGCGACCTGGTGCGGGTCGGCCTGGCCCTGTACGGCAACGGCCACTGGGCCACCGACGCCGCGCTGCCGCAGCCGCGGCGCCCCGGGCTGCGGTTCGTCACCCACGTCGCGCAGGTGCGGCAGGTCGCGGCCGGCGCCCACGTCGGGTACGGCGGCCTGGGCGTCGTCACCCGGCCGAGCGTGGTCGCGGTCCTGCCGGTCGGGTACGCCGACGGGCTGCCGCGGCGGGTCACCGGCCACGGCCAGGTGCTGGTCGCTGGGCGGCGGTGCCCGCTGCTGGGCGCGGTGTCGATGGACATCGCGATCGCCGACGTGACCGACCTGCCGGGCGTGGTCGTCGGCGACGAGGTCGTGCTGCTCGGTCCGGGATCCGGACGGTTCGGCGCCGACCACGTCCGCACCGCCGAGCTCGCGGCCTGGGCCGGGCTGTCGGAGTACGAGGTCACGTGCGGGATCTCGAAGCGCGTGCCGAGGCTGACCACGTGACCGACCCGGCGCCGCCGCCGCGCCACTCGTTCGTCGCGGACGTCGTCACCGGCGTCGCCGACGCGTTCCGGCCGGTCGTGCGGCTGCTCGACCGCTTCGGCGACCACGTCATCCTGATGGGGCGCGCCCTGGCGTGGCTGCCGCGGCGGCCGTTCCGGCCGGGCACCTACCTCGAGGCGTGCGAGTACATCGGCGTCGGCAGCCTGCCGATCGTGCTCCTGGTCGGGCTGTTCACCGGCATGGTCATGGGCCTGCAGGCGGTGTTCGCGTTCCGGCAGTTCCAGCTCGAGTCGTTCGCCGGCGGCACCACCGGCCTGGCGCTGGCGGTCGAGCTGGCGCCGGTGCTGTCGGCGCTGATGCTGTCGGGCCGGGCCGGCGCCGGCATCGCCACCGAGCTCGGCACGATGCGCATCACCGAGCAGATCGACGCGCTCGAGTCGATGGCGGTGTCGCCGCTGCAGTTCCTGATCCTGCCGCGGCTGGTGGCCGGCATGCTGATGGCGCCGATCCTGTCGCTCCTGTTCTTCATCATCGGCATGGCCGGCTGCTACTTCATGACGGTCGTCGTCAACCACGTCGACCACGGCCAGTTCGTGCTCCACACCCGCGATCTGCTCAGCTCGTCCGACGTGCTCCAGGGCATGATCAAGTCGATCGTGTTCGGCCTGATCGTGATCCTGATCGGCTGCTACCAGGGCTTCAACGCCGCCGGCGGCGGGCGCGGCGTCGGCCTCGGCACCACCCGCGCCGTGGTCTACTCGTCGGTGGCGGTGCTGATCAGCGACTACTTCCTGACCGACATCCTGCTGCGGGTGATGTCGAGCGACGGCGGTGGTCGATGACCGCGCCCGCCGCCGCGTCGATGGCCGAGGCCGATCCGCGCTGGCACATGCGCGTGCGCGGGCTGACCAAGTCGTTCGGCCCCAAGACCGTGCTCGAGCGGCTCGATCTCGACATCGAGCGCGGCAAGATCAACGTCATCATCGGGGCGTCGGGCGCCGGCAAGAGCGTGCTGATCAAGCACTTCATGTGCCTGCTGCGCCCCGATCGCGGCTCGGTCTGGGTCGACGGCACCGACGTGTTCGCGTTGACCGGCAAGGCGCTGTCGAACTTCCGGCGCAAGTTCGGCCTGGTGTTCCAGTTCGCGGCGCTGTTCGACTCGCTCACGGTCGAGGAGAACTGCGCGTTCCCGCTGCGCGAGCACACCAAGCTCGGCCGGGCCGAGATCAAGGAGATCGTCCGCGACCGCCTGACCGCGCTCGGCCTCGACGGCTTCCAGGGCGCCTACCCGGGCTCGCTGTCGGGCGGCCAGCGCAAGCGGGTGGGGCTGGCCCGGGCGCTGGTGCTCGAGCCCGAGATCCTGATGTTCGACGAGCCGACCACCGGCCTCGATCCGCTGGCCACGCGCAACGTCGACGACATGATCCTGTCGGTCATGGAGCGGTATAAGGTGACCTCCGTGGTCATCTCGCACGACATGGCGTCGGTGTTCCGCATCGCGGATCGCATCGCCATGCTCCACGAGCGCAAGATCCTGGTGGCCGGCACCGTCGACGAGATCCGCGCGTCGACGATCCCCTACCTGTACGAGTTCATCCGCACCTCGGGCGTGGCGGCCGCGCACGCGGCGCCGGAGGTGGCGTCGTGAGGCCGGTCGCCGCCGGCGTCAAGGTCGGGCTGCTGGTGCTCGCGCTCCTGGCCGGCTCGTACACCGTCTGGAAGAGCCTGGGCGCCGATCCCGCCGGCTCGGACAACATCACGCTGTGGGCGCGGTTCCGCGACGCCTCGGGCATGCCGGTCGGCTCGAAGGTCGTCGTCGCCGGCCTGCCGGTCGGCGAGATCACGAGCCTGCAGATCGACGGCCGCTACGCCAAGGTCCGCTTCAAGATCCGCGCGGACGTGCCGGTGTGGTCGAGCGCGGTCGTGTTCAAGAAGGCCGCGTCGCTGCTCGGCGACCACTACCTCGAGATCGATCCCGGCAGCGCCGAGGGCGCGGCCGAGACCGGCGAGCTGGCGCCGGCGACCCGGCTCGGCAACGGCGACCAGATCGTCAAGGTCGTCGAGTCGACCTCGCCCGACGCGCTCCTGCGCCGCCTCGATCAGAGCCTGCCCAACGTCGACGCGGTGCTGCTGTCGGTCAAGGATCTGTCCGAGGACATGCGCCGCCTGGTCAACGGCCCGATCGCGTCGGTGGCCAACCGGGTCGACGACCTGGTCCAGCGCGAGGCGCAGACCGTCAAGGACATCCTCGACCGCGCCGACCGCGCGGTCGGGCGCATCGACCAGATCGCCGCCGACATCCGGTCGATGTCGGGCGGCGCCGATGAGCGGGTCAAGGCGATCCTGGCCAACCTCGAGGAGGCCTCGGCCGAGGCCCGGGCGCTGGTGGCCTCGGCCAAGGACGAGGTCGCGCTGACCGGCGACAAGGTGCGCGAGAAGCTCGACCTGGTCGATCAGGTGCTCGCCAGCACCGCCAGCATCACCGCCAAGATCGACGAGGACCGCGGCACGCTCGGGCGCCTGGTCAACGACCCCACGATCGCCGACAACGTCGAGGAGATCACCGAGGACGCCAAGGGCTTCCTCGGCACGCTCTTCAAGATGCAGACCTACGTCGGCCTACGCAGCGAGTACAACGTCTTCGCCGGCATGGCCCGGCACTACATCGCGGTCGAGCTGCACACGCGCCCGGACAAGTACTACCTGATCGAGATCGAGCGCGGCCCGCGCGGCGGCTACCCCGACACCCAGCTGGTGTTCGATCCCGCGGCCGGTTCCGACCAGTGGGTCCGGACGACCACGATCGACGACGGCTTCCGGTTCACGTTCCAGTTCGCCAAGCGCTTCGACTGGATGACCCTGCGCTACGGCATCAAGGAGTCGAGCGGCGGCGTCGGCGTCGACGCCGACGTCCGCTGGTGGGGCCGCGGCCTGCACATGTCGGTCGACGTGTTCGACGCGTCGTTCGATCAGTTCCCGCGGGTCAAGCTGGCCGCGGCGTTCGAGCTGTTGCGGGGCGTCTACATCCTCGGCGGCATGGACGACGTGCTCAACCCGGCCGACACCCTGACGGTGCGCACCGGCGCCAGCGACGTGCCGGCGCAGTTCGAGGAGTACCACTTCGGCCGCGACGTCTTCGTCGGCGGCATGATCCGGTTCAACGACCACGACCTCGCGGCGCTGCTCGCGATCGGCGGCGGCGCGCTGTCGGGCATCTCGAAGAAGTGACACCCCGGGGGCGTCGGGCAGGGACGCCGCGGCGGCCGCACGCTGTCGGGCATCTCGAAGGAGTGACGCGGTGCCGGCCGCGCCGGCGTCGGGCAGGGACGCCGCAGCCGCGGCGCGCTGTCGGCGTCTCCAAGGAGTGACGCCGCGACGGCGGCGGCGCCGGCGCGGGGAGGGCTGGGGATCGGGTGGTCAGCGACTCACGGTCGCCAGGAGGCCGATGCTCACGCCGAGGCCGGTCATGAGCAGCGGGTTCTCACGGTTGGGTCAACCGCTGTCGCAGCCGTAGAAGTAGTAGAAGGCAAACCCGGCCAGGCCGCCGACCACGGCGCCGGCGATCGGCAGCCAGGGGCGCGGCCGCAGGCGCGGCACCGCAGGATCTCGATCCGTGGCAGGCATCAGCGCTCAGGCTAGCGCGGAACCGGCGAAGGGAAACACCGGGCCGGCTCCGGCACCGGTGCCGGCTCCGGCTCCGGCTCCGGTCCGGCTCCGGCTCCGGTTCCGGCTCCGGCTCCGGTTCCGGCTCCGGCTCCGGCTCCGGCTCCGGCTCCGGCTCCGGTTCCGGTTCCGGCTCCGGCTCCGGTTCCGGCTCCGGCTCCGGCTCCGGCTCCGGCTCCGGTTCCGGCTCCGGCTCCGGCTCCGGCTCCGGCTCCGGTTCCGGCTCCGGCTCCGGTTCCGGCTCCGGCTCCGGCTCCGGCTCCGGCTCCGGTTCCGGTTCCGGCTCCGGCTCCGGCTCCGGCTCCGGTTCCGGTTCCGGCTCCGGCTCCGGCTCCGGCTCCGGCTCCGGTTCCGGCTCCGGGCTCCGGCTCCGGTTCCGGCTCCGGCTCCGGCTCCGGGCTCCGACCCCAGCTCCGCCACGGGCTCGTCGCTCAGGGCGGGTACAGCGCGCCGCAGGTGTCGACCGCGCCGGCCACGCCAGGCTCGGCGGTCATCGGGCCGTCGCCGCCGTACTGCTGGCGCTGCGCGGTGGTCAGCGCGCGCGCGCCGGCGATCGCGCCCAGCACGGTCGCGCCCTCGGTCGGCGTGCGCGCGAACGTGGCGCGGTCGACCGCGTACAGGCCGAAGTGCGGCCGGAAGCCCTCGGCCCACTCGAAGTTGTCGTAGAGGCTCCAGTAGTAGAAGCCGCGCACGTCGACGCCCTCGGCCCGGGCCCGCTCGATCTGCTCGAGCACGCGCACGATGTTCTCGGCGCGGCGCGCGCCGACGTCGGTGGCGATGCCCGACTCCGAGACCACCAGCGGCAGGTCGGGGTAGCGCGCGGCCATCGCGACCAGCACGTCGTGGATGCCGGGCGCGTAGAACTCGTAGCCCATCGTCGGCACGCACCAGCTGACGTCGCCGGGCGGCAGGCAGCTGCCGAAGTCGAACATGCCGAAGCACGGCGACAGGCCGAGCTCGCGGATCGCCTGCGACTGGCCGGTGACGCCGGTGCGGAAGTAGTACTGCACGCCCAGCCAGTCGAGCTTGCCGCGCCAGTCGGGGTGGGCCTCGTCGCCGGTGCCGTCGAAGTCGGTGTCGAAGCTGCCGGAGCGGAGCGCGTCGATCGCGAGGTAGTGGTAGAGGTACTCGACCTTGGCGCGGGCGGCCTCGTCGCGGGGATCGGTCGACAGCTGGTTGTTGCCGGCGGCCCGCCAGTCGGCCACCGACAGGGTCAGGCCGACCGCCGCGGCGACGCCGTCGCCGTCGGCGTCGGTGGTGTCCGCGGCCTTGATCGCGTCGTACATCGCGGCGTGGGCGGCGAGGTAGTCGCGGACGATCGGGACGAAGTCGGCGAACAGCGACGTGATCGTGAAGCGGCCCGGCGGGAACGTGCCGATGCCGTACGCGGCCAGCAGGTAGTTGACGGGCTCGTTGAGCGTGCCCCACTCGTCGACGCGGTCGCCGTAGCGACGCGCCAGCTCGCCGGCGAGCTCGGCCATCTCGGCGATGACCTCGGGGCCGCCGGCGCCGCCGAGGCCGCACAGGTTGGTGTCGGTCGGCTGGCCCGGCACCGGGTTGTTCGCGCAGCTGGGATCGCGCGGATCGGCGACCCACACCGGGTTCGAGAAGTGATGGACCGTGAGCATCGGCCGGATGCCGCGCGCGACCAGCGCGTCGAGGACCGCGTCGTAGTGCGCGAACGCGGCCTCGTCCCAGACGTCGCGGGTCGGCTCGACCCGGGCCCACTCGATGCTGAACCGGTAGCTGTCGAGGTGGGTGTCGGCGACCAGCGCGACGTCGGCGAGCGCGCGGGTGTAGCCGCCGACGGCGTCACCGACGAACTCGCGGCCCTTGCCCATGCCGCCCTCGGCCACGGGCCGGGTCCACAGGTACCAGTCGGTGTTGGGGTTGACGTCCTCGATCTGCGTGGCGGCGCTCGCGGCGCCGAAGCGGAATGTCCCGGCGCCGGTCGCGCCGGTCAGCGGGCCCATGGCGGGGTAGGTGATCGGTGCGGGCGGCGGCGCCGTGCCGTCGTCGCCGCAGGCCAGCACGAGCACGGACAGGGCAGCGACGACGAGCGGCAGGCGAGGGCGAGGCATCGGTCGCATGGTGCCAGCGGCGGGCGGCGATCGCACGATCGCCCGGGCCCGTCCGTGCGAACCTCGTAACGCTGCGGAACTCCATGGGTGATGCGCCTTGACTCCGGGCGACCGGTCCATATACTCACGCGCCTCCCGAGGACCCTGTGCGCGCCCCTGCCATCGCCAACCCGTACCACGTCGCCATCCGCGAGCTGCCGCTCACCCGTCGGCTCGACGTGGCGCAGGCGTTCGTGGCCGCGGCGGTCGCGGGCATGCCGCTGCGCGAGGCGCTCGGCGACGATCACGGCTCGGTCGTCGACGGCGGTGAGGTCGAGGTCGAGCTCACGTTCGACGACAACACGGTGTTCGTCCGGGGCTCGGTCCGCGGCACGATCGCGATCGCCTGCAGCCGCTGCGTCACCCCGGTCGCGGTCACCTTCGACGAGCGCGTCCAGGTCACCTACGTCCCCGCCGCCGACCTGGCGCCGGCCGACGGCGCGGCGATCGACGACGACGACGACGAGGACGGCGTCGAGCTGGCCTCCGACGAGCTCGACGTCTACCCGTACGAGGGCGACATCGTCGACCTGACCCCGCTGGTGCGCGAGCAGTTCGTGCTCGCGGTGCCGTACGCGCCGCTGTGCCGCGAGGACTGCCAGGGCCTGTGCCCGCAGTGCGGCACCGACAAGAACCTGGCGCCCTGTTCCTGTATCCGCCCTGCCGATCCGCGGTTCGCCGCGCTGGCGGGGGTGAAGCTCCCGTCGTAGTCCCCCACGTCCCAAGCCCACGAGCCCGAGAGTAAGTCATGGCCCTTCAGAAGCGTCGCCGCGGTCCCGCCCGTACTGGTCATCAGCGTTCTGCCTGGATGAAGAAGTCCGGGGAGAACCGGCCTGCCGTCAACGCCTGCCCCAACTGCGAGGCGCCGCGCATCCCCCACCGGGTGTGCATGGCGTGCGGTTTCTACGACGGCCAGCAGGTCATCGCCGGCACGTCGACCGACGCCGGCGAGTGATCGGCGCGCCGGCCGCGTGAGCGCGGCCGGCGAATGCGGTACGTACGCCGGGTGACCGGCCCTGTGGTGATCGCGATCGATGCGATGGGCTCCGATCGCGCGCCCGGCCCCGACGTGGCCGGCGCGGTCGCGGCGGTGCGCGAGGCCCCGGTCGAGGTCGAGCTGTACGGGGATCGCCCCCGGCTCGAGGCCGAGCTCGCGCGGATCGGCGCGAGCGGCGAGCGGGCGGTGCGCGTGATCCACGCGCCGGAGGTGGTCGGCGGCGACGAGCACGCCGCCGCCGCGTTCCGCAGCAAGCGCGCCAGCTCGCTGCGGCTGGCGATCGATCGGGTCCACCGCGGCGGCGCGGCGGCGCTGGTCTCGGCCGGCAACAGCGGCGCGGTGCTCGCGCACGCGCTGTTCGTCCTCGGGCGCAGCCGCGGCGTCGAGCGGCCAGCGCTGGTGACCGTGTTCCCGACCACCGCGGGACCCCTGACCCTGTGCGACGTCGGCGCCAACGTCGAGCCGCGCCCGAGCATGCTGGCCCAGTTCGGCGTCCTCGGCGCCGCCTACGACCGCGTCGTCCACGGCCGCGCCCGCCCCCGGGTCGGCCTCTTGGCCAACGGCACCGAGCCCGGCAAGGGCACCGAGCTGACCCGGGCGGCGGCGCCGCTGCTGGCGGCCGCGGCGGCCCGCGGCGACTTCCAGTTCGTCGGCTACGTCGAGGGCTCGGGCCTGTGGGACGGCGCGGTCGACGTGGTCGCCACCGACGGCTTCACCGGCAACGTCGTGCTCAAGGCCTGCGAGGGCGTCGCGACCGCGCTGTTCGGCCTGGTCCGCCAGCGGCTCACCGAGACCCCGCGCGCCAAGCTGGGTGGGGCCCTGGTGGCGCCGGCGCTGCGCGATCTCGGCCGCCGCATCGACTTCGCCGAGACCGGCGGCGCGCTCCTGGCCGGGGTCGACGGCGTGGTCGTGATCGCCCACGGCCGCAGCGACACCACCGCGATGAAGAACGCCGTGCTGATGGCGGCGCGGTTCGCGCGGGCCGATCTCTCGACGCGGATCGCGGCGGTGGTCGAGCACACCGTCGAGCCCCGCGACCTCGCGTGATCGCGCGCGACGCGGGCGCCATGGCGCACAGCGTCAGTGTTGGCGCGTAGATCCGGTGGCACCGCGCGGCGCTTTTCGCGGGCTCGGTGGCTTTCTTCGGGGCCGGGCGTGTGCAAGAAAGCCCGCCATGAAGACCGCCCTCCTGTTCCCGGGCCAAGGCTCGCAGCGGGTCGGGATGGGCCGCGATCTGGCCCATCGCTTCGACCTGGCGCGCCGCACCTACGCCGAGGCCGACGCCGCGCTGGGCTTCGCGATCTCGGCCCTGTGCTTCGACGGCCCCGAGGACGACCTGACGCTGACCCAGAACGGCCAGCCCGCGATCTTGACCACGTCGATGGCGGTGCTGCGGGTGCTGGTGGCCGAGAAGGGCCTCACGTTCGACGCCGTCGCCGGCCACTCGCTCGGCGAGTGGACCGCGCTGGCCGCGGCCGGCGCGATCGGCTTCGCCGACGCGGTGCGCCTGGTCCACCTGCGCGGCCAGTTCATGCAGGACGCGGTGCCAGTCGGCGTCGGCGCGATGGCGGCGCTGATGGGCCTCGAGCTGCCCGTGGCCCGCGGCCTGTGCCTCGAGGCCTCGGCCCCCGGCGAGACCTGCGCGCCGGCCAACCTCAACGGCGCCGGGCAGATCGTGATCTCGGGCCACGCCGCCGCGATCGATCGCGCGATCGAGATGGCCAAGGCCAAGGGCGCCAAGCGCGCGGTCAAGCTCTCGGTCAGCGCCCCGTTCCACTGCGCGCTGATGCAGCCGGCGGCCGAGCGCCTCGCGGCGGCGCTGGCCGACGTCGAGATCAAGGCGCCGTCGGTGCCGGTCTACGCCAACGTGTCGGCGGCGCCGACCCAGGATCCCGCGACGATCCGGCGCCAGCTGATCGAGCAGGTCACCGGCGCGGTGCGCTGGGAGGAGTCGATCGCGGCCATGGCCGCCGACGGCGTCACCCGCGCGTTCGAGCTCGGCTCGGGCAGCGTGCTGCGGGGCCTGGTCAAGCGCATCGCCCCGGGCATCGACACGACCACCATCGGCGAGCCTCACGAGGTCGACGCCTTCACCGCGGCAGGAGCGTAGCGATGGCGATCATCGATCGGGCACTCGAGGGCAAGGTCGCGCTGGTCACCGGCGGCTCGCGCGGCATCGGCCGCGCGATCTGCGTGGCCCTGGGCCGGCGCGGCGCCAAGGTGATCGTCAACTACGCCGCCCGCAAGGACGCCGCCGACGAGACCGCGGCCCTGGTGATCGCCGCCGGCGGCACCGCCGCGGTCGCCGGGTTCGACGTCGCCGACGCCGCCGCGGTGACCGACGCCGTCAAGCAGATCGGCAAGGACCACGGCGGCCTCGACGTCCTCGTCAACAACGCCGGCGTCGCGATCAACGGCCTCTTGCTCCGCTACAAGGACGACCAGTGGCAGCGGACGATGCAGGTCAACCTGGCCGGCGCGTTCCACTGCGCCCGGGCCGCGGCGTCGCTGCTCCTGCGCGCCAAGGACGCCGGCCGGATCGTCAACATCACCTCGGTGGTGGGCGAGAACGGCAACGCCGGCCAGGCCGCGTACGCCGCGTCCAAGGCCGGCCTGATCGGGCTGACGACCTCGCTGGCCAAGGAGCTGGCCGGCCGCGGCGTCACCGTCAACGCGGTGTCGCCGGGCTTCATCGAGACCGACATGACCGCCGAGCACCTGCCCGAGGCCGCGCGCGCCAAGCTGCTCGAGCAGATCCCGCTGGCGCGGATCGGCGTCGCCGACGACGTCGCCCACGCGGTGGCGTTCCTGGCCGGACCAGAGGCGGGCTACATCACCGGGCAGGTCCTGCGTGTCAACGGTGGCCTGCTGGTGTAGTACCGCGGACGGCCCCGGTTGCCGTCGGCTGCGCTTTCGTACTAAGAGAACCCGTCGAAAGGATCCCCTGTGAGCGATAACGAGAAGAAGGTCAAGGAAATCATCTGCCAGCAGCTCGAGGTGTCGGAAGACAAGCTCAAGCCGGAGGCCTCGTTCATCGACGACCTCAAGGCCGACTCCCTCGCCGTGGTCGAGCTGGTGCTCGCGCTCGAGCAGGAGTTCGGCATCGAGATCCCCGAGGAGGACACCGAGAGCATCAAGACCGTCGGCGACGCGATCAACTACATCGCCTCGCACGCGAAGGCCTGAGCGGGGCCTGGTCCTGGTGAGGTCCTGGCGAGGTCGCTCGCCAGGATCGCGGCGGGCGGTGCGCGTGCGCGCGTGACCGCGCCGCTGGCACACCCACGATAACGCGCGAGCCCGCGCCTGGCGGCTGGTGTCTGGCACCACACGCCTCGGCGCCCGGGGGCGAGCCACTTCCTGGAGACTCCTCATGCGCCGCGTGGTCATCACTGGCATCGGTCTCATCACTCCGGTCGGCATCGGCCTGGAGCCGACGTGGGCGGCCCTGGTGGCCGGCACCAGCGGCGCGGGGCCGACCACCGGCTTCGACTGCGCCGGCTACGCCTCGACCTTCTCGTGTGAGGTCAAGGACTGGGCCGCGGCGGCGCCGACCTGGTTCGACAAGCGCGAGCTCAAGCACCTCGACCGGTTCCTGCAGTTCGGCGTCGCGGCCGCGATGATGGCCATGGACGACGCCGGCTACGCCGACCGCAAGGTGCCGGCCGGCGAGGAGGAGCGCTGGGGCTGCTTCATCGGCGCCGGCCTCGGCGGCGTCAAGACCATCGAGGCCACCCACGACAGCGGCCGCGCCAAGGGCCCGCGCTACGGGTTCTCGCCGTACTTCGTCACCGACATCATCATCAACATGGTGCCGGGCATGGTCACGATCCGGACCGGCGCCCAGGGCCCCAACTTCTCCCACGTCTCGGCGTGCTCGTCGGGCGCGCACTCGATCGGCGAGGCCATGCGGACGATCCGCCACGGCTACGCCGACGTCATGATCGCCGGCGGCTGCGAGGCCACGATCAGCATGCTCGGGGTCGGCGGCTTCAACGCGATGCGCGCGATGTCGACCCGCAACGCCGACCCGACCACGGCGTCGCGCCCGTTCGACAACGACCGCGACGGCTTCGTGATCGGCGAGGGCGCCGGCGTGGTCATCCTCGAGGAGTACGAGCACGCCCGGGCCCGCGGCGCCCGCATCTACGCCGAGCTCAAGGGCTACGCCGCCGGCTCCGACGCCCACCACGTCACCGCGCCGGCGCCCGAGGGCATCGGCGCGCAGCGCTGCATGCGCGCGGCGCTCGCCGACGCCGGCCTGGCGCCGACCGCGATCGGCTACGTCAACGCCCACGGCACCTCGACCGACGCCAACGACAAGAACGAGACCGCGGCCATCAAGGCGGTGTTCGGCGATCACGCCCGGGCCCTGGCGGTGTCGTCGACCAAGTCGATGACCGGCCACATGCTCGGCGCGGCCGGCTCGGTCGAGTGCGGCATCTCGGCGCTGGCGCTGACCCGCGGCGTGCTGCCGCCGACGATCAACTACACGACGCCGGATCCCGACTGCGACCTCGACTACGTGCCGAACGTGGCGCGCGCGCAGCGGGTCGAGGCCGTGCTGTCCAACTCGTTCGGGTTCGGCGGGACCAACGCCTGCCTGGTCCTGGCGGCGATCTGATGCGCTGGTTCGTCGGCTCCGATCACGCGGGCTACGCGCTCAAGCGCCACCTGGCCGACCTGCTGCGCCAGCTCGGCGACGAGGTCGCGGATCTCGGCACCGACAGCGAGCAGTCGGTCGACTACCCCGACTACGGCGCGGCGGTCGGGCGCGCGGTGGCGTCGGCCCGGACCCCGACCTACGGCCTGATCATCTGCGGCACCGGCGTCGGCATCAGCATCGCCGCGAACAAGGTGCCGGGCGTGCGCTGCGCGCTGTGCACCGAGGCGTTCACCGCGACCGCCGCCCGGGCCCACAACGACGCCAACGTGATCGCGCTCGGCGCGCGCGTCATCGGCGCCGGCGTGGCCGAGGCGTGCGTGCGGGCGTTCCGCGACACCGGGTTCGAGGGCGGCCGCCACAGCCGGCGCGTCGCCAAGCTGACCAACCTCGACGACTCGTCCCGCTGATGCGTTGCCCGTTCTGCGGCGCCGACGAGGACAAGGTCAACGACTCGCGCCAGTCCAAGGACGCGCGCGAGATCCGGCGCCGCCGCGAGTGCCTCAAGTGCGGGCGACGGTTCACGACCTACGAGCGCATCGAGGAGTCGATGCCGGTGGTGATCAAGCTCGACGGCCGGCGCGAGCCGTTCGATCGGCACAAGATCGAGCGCGGGATCGCGTTCGCGGTCATCAAGCGCACGGTCCCGGCCGAGCAGGTGCGGCGCATCGCGCTCGACATCGAGCGCGAGGTCAGCGAGCTGGGGCTCGACGAGATCCCGTCGCGGGCGATCGGCGAGCGCGTGCTGCCGCGGCTCAAGGCCCTCGATCAGATCGCGTACGTGCGGTTCGCGTCGATCTACCGCGACTTCCGTGACCTCGACGAGTTCGCGCGCGAGCTCGAGGCCATGCAGGGCGAGGACCCGCCCAGGTGAGCCCGGCGCGCGGCACCGCCGCCGACGCGCACTGGATCGCGCGGTGCCTCGAGCTGGCCGGCCGCGGCGGGCGGACCTCGCCTAACCCGCAGGTCGGGTGCGTGATCGTCTCGCCGCGGGGCCGGGTCCTGGCCGAGGGCTGGCACCGCGGCCCGGGCACGCCCCACGCCGAGGCCGACGCGCTGGCCAAGGTCGACGGCCGCGCCCGCGGCGCGACCCTGTACGTCAACCTCGAGCCGTGCCGCCATCAGGGGCGGACGCCGCCGTGCGCGCCGGCGGTGATCGCCGCCGAGGTCGCGCGGGTGGTGATCGGTACGCTCGATCCGATCCGCGGCCACGGCGGCGGCGCCCGGCGGATCGCGCGGGCCGGCATCGCGGTCACCACCGGGGTCCTGGCCGAGGCCTGCCGCGCGCACAACCGCGGGTTCCTTACCTGGGGCCAGCACGGGCGGCCGTGGTTCACGCTCAAGGCCGCGATGACCCTCGACGGTCGCACCGCCACCGCCGCCGCCGAGTCCCGCTGGATCGCCGGGCCCGCGGCCCGGGCCGACGTCCCCGCGCTGCGGGCCAGCCACGACGCGGTGCTCATCGGCGTCGGCACCGCCCGCGCCGACGATCCGCGCCTGACCGTGCGCGACGCGGTCGGGACCGATCCGATCCGGATCGTGCTCGACAGCGAGCTGCGCCTGCCGCCGACCGCCGCCATGCTGCCGGCGCCGGGCCGGACGATCGTCGTCGGCGGCGTCGGCGCCCCGGCGATCCGGCAGCGGCGCCTGCGCGCGGCCGGGGCCGAGGTCTGGACCCTCGCGCGCGATCGCGCGGGCCGGGTCGCGCTGCCCGCGCTCGCGGCGGCGCTGGCGGCCGCCGGCGTCACCTCGGTGCTGGTCGAGGGCGGCGGCGAGGTCTACGCCAGCTGCCTCGCCGCCGGGCTGGTCGACGAGCTGCAGCTGCACGTGGCGCCGATCGCCCTGGGCGGGCGCCGGGGCGGCCCGGCCTGGCTCGGCGGCGCCGAGGTGGCCACGCTCGCCGAGGCCCGACGGTTCGCGGTCGCCGCGGTCCGGGTCACCGCCGACGACGACGTGGTGCTGACCCTGCGCCCGGGCCCGGCCGCGGCCGCCGCCCGGCGGCGCCGAAAATAGTGAACCCGGGGCCTTTATCCGGACCCCGGGTTCGGTCTGCGCGGGGAGCCGCGCAGGTGCCGGTTTCGCTCGCCAACGGCAGTCGCGATCGCGTCAGATCTTCGTGCCCACGACATTCCGTTTGTCCACGCCCGCGGAGGCGTCACGTAGCGCCCGCGGCTGCCAGGCAGCGCGGGCCCGAGCGGGCGACCGGATTTGAACCGGCATCTTGGGCAGGTTGCGATCGTCGGGAGAGATGGCGAGCTCGGCCTCTTGAGGCTGGGAGAGAAGTTCAGCTTGCTGCCGACCCGACAGACCGACCGCGCTGAGCGGCCGTGCGTCTACCAGTTTCGCCACGGGGTCGGGAGCGCAGATCCAGCGCGGCGAGCCGAGCTGGCAGTGACCCCGGGAGGATTCGAACCTCCACGTCCGACTGGTCGGTCGATGAGCTTGAGGCTGAGCTTGAGGCTGTCTCCCTACTCAGGAGCTGTGGTCGCCGTGAGGGGTCACGGCGCGAACAGGAAGGCGAACACCTCCTTGGCGAGTTTCTGGTCTGGTGACTCGATCGAGTTAGCCTGCTCGCGGGCGTACTTGACCGCGTGGGACAGGCGCTCGATGCGCGCGAGCAGCTGCTTCTTGCGCGGCGCCGGGATGGCGCCCGAGTGCTTGACGGTGATCCACTGGCCCGCGATCACGTCCTCGGTGATGAGCTGGGTCTGGGCCGGGTGGTGCTCGGTGGCGTCGTAGAGCACGATCGGCCGCTGCAGCTTCTTGGTGCGCTGGGTCGCCGACGGCTCGGTGCGGAACAGGCCGGTCGACGGATCGACCGACCAGTCGCTGCCGGGATCGAGCTCGGCCATCTTGGCGATGAAGGTCGACAGGTCCGAGAGCTGCTTCTCGAGGAACAGGAGGTAGGTCGCGGGCACGTCGCGCAGGAGCACGCGCCCGTCGATGATGACGTCGGCCTTGGCCTGGCAGTTGGCCCAGTCCTTGGTCGCGGTGATGTCGAACAGCTCGGTCAGGATCGTCGCGACCCGCTCGAGCACGTCGGCGGCGTTGTGCTGGACCTTCTGCGCCTCGGGCGGGTAGGTCTCGCCGTCCTCGTCGCGCGGCTGGTAGGCCTTGTGGAACCCGTTCATCAGCCCGGGCTTCTGGGTGGCGTTGTGCAGTTCGGTGAACTCCGCGTACACGCGGGTCTTCAGGCCCTTCTCGATGGCCAGGATCTGGTTCAGCTTCGCCATGACACGTCCCTCACGTGCGCAGGAGTCATCGCGGCCGGCGGCGGAGCGAAGGTGCGGCCCGCGCGAACTCGACTGCGGCGGGACCATGCCAGACGGTGCGCGACCGGCGCAAGCGTGAAGTTGGGGCGGGGCGGCGCGGTGGCGCGGTCGACGATCTCGAGCGGTCGCGTTGCGGCCGCGCGGCGATCACGCCGGCGGCGCGTGACGATCGCGGCCGGGCGTCGTCGCGGCCGCCGCGGCGGGCACGTAGAGTGAAGGTCGTGCTGGACGACATCCTCGAGTACATCCAACGGCCCTTCCTGGTGCTGTCGGGGACCCCGGTCACGGCGCTGTCGCTCCTGACGGCCCTGGCGATCGTGGTGGCGGCGCGGATCGTCGGCGGGTTCGTGGCGCGGGGCGCGGGCCGGTTGTTGGCCGCGCGCGGCGCCGACCAGGGCGTCCAGTTCGCGGTCGCGAAGATCCTGCGCTACCTGGTGACGATCGTCGGGACGCTCGTGGCGGTGTCGACGATCGGCGTCAACATGAGCGCGGTGCTGGCCGCGTCGGCGGTGCTCCTGGTCGGCATCGGCTTCGGCCTGCAGAAGGTGGCCGAGAACTTCATCTCGGGGCTGATCCTCCTGATCGAGCGCCCGGTCCGCAAGGGTGACTTCGTGCTCGTCGCGGGCAAGCTCGGCACCGTCGAGGACATCGGCATGCGCGCCACGCGGATCCTGTCGCGCGACGGGATCATGATGATCGTCCCCAACGGCGAGCTGGTCTCGAGCATGGTCGTCAACCACTCGGTGCCGACCACGACCCAGCGCCTGACGATCGAGGTCGGGGTCGCCTACGGCAGCGATCTCGACCGGGCTCGGGCCGCGCTCCTGGCCGTGGCCGCGGCCGAGCCCCAGGTCATGCGGGAGCCGGCGCCGCTGGTCCGGCTCGATCGGTTCGGCGACTCGAGCCTCGACCTGGCGCTGGTGGTGTGGATCCCCGAGGCGCGCGAGGACATCGTGATCGCGTCGGGCCTGCGGTTCGCGATCGACGCGGCGTTCCGCGACGCCGGCGTCGCCATCCCGTGCCCGCAGCGCGACGTCTGGATCCGGACCGCGCCGCCGGCGGGCTGAGGCCGGGCGCCGCGCGCGGCGATGCCGCGGTCGCGCCCAGGTCCACGCGACGGCTCGCGTCGGGCGGGCGCCGGGTCAGCGGCCGCGCTTGAGCGCGCGCTTGAGCTGGGCCAGGAAGTCGCGCGAGATCGGCCGCGCGAACACGAACGCCGCCGGCGGGTAGGTCAGCGCGCCGACGACGATCTCGATCGGGGTCAGGAACAGCGGCCGCGTGACCCCGACGGCGATCAGCCCGGCGCGCGCGCCCAGCACCGCCGCCGCCATCGCCGCGCACGCCAGGAGCGGGCGCACGAACGCGGCGACCATCGGCCCGGCCGGGATGCCGTCGAGCTTGATGACCACGCCGATCGTGATGAGCGACTGCGCGCCGAACGCGATGCCGACCGAGCCGGCGGTCCAGACCGGGCCCAGCGGCGCGAAGGCGAAGATGCAGCCGAACAGCAGCACGACCTTGATCGCCTCGAGGATCATCATCGTGCGGTTGCGGCCGAAGCTCGCCAGGTACGCGCCGACGCCCCAGGCCATCGGCCGCACCACCGACAGCACCGACAGCACGGTCAAGAGCGGCGCCACGCCCTGCCACTCGTCGGACAGGAGCAGCGCGATCAGCGAGTCGGACACCGCGCCGAGCCCGACCGCCAGCGGGAACACCGCCAGCGCCATCAGCCCGGTCGAGCGCACGACCGCGGCCTTGCGCTGCTCGGGGGTGAGCGACGACATCGCCGGGAGCAGCACGCCGCTCATCTGCTCGCCGACCTGCACCGCGGGGATGTCGGCCAGGTTGTAGGCCATGTTGTAGGTGCCGGCGACGCCGGTGCCGAAGAAGTGCGCGAACGCGAGGTTGTCCCAGTAGCGCGACGCGAAGTTGAAGACCTGGCCGGCGCCGACCGGGATCCCGAAGGTCATGATCTCCTTGAACCGGGACCACTGCCACGGCGACCGCTCGAGCCAGCTCCAGCCGGTGGTCCGGACGATCAGCGCGGCGGTCACCGTCGACTGGACGATGTTGCCGATGACGATCGCGTAGCCGCCCAGGTCGGTGGCGCCGGCCAGGGTCAGCGCGGTCATGGTGAACAGCAGCTCGCCGGCGCCGTTGGCGATCGCCAGCTCGCGGAACCGCATCTCGCGCGCGAGGATCTTGTCGGGCACCGCCGCGCACCGACGGATGAACACCGACAGCACCAGGCCGGGCAGGTAGCTCGACAGCTCGGGGGCGTTGAACACCGGCTCGAACAGCGGCCCCAGCGCGAGCGCGATCGACAGGCCCACGACCGCGAACGCCCAGTTGGTGACGGCCGCGTGGTAGGTCGAGGCGGGGCTGTCGGGGCCGCGCACGATCATGTAGTGGTTGAAGCCCCAGTTCGACATCCAGTTCGCGGACTGGGCCAGGACCATCGCGGCCGAGACCTCGCCGACCACGTCGGGGGCCAGGAGCCGGGTCATGTAGAGCGTGCCGATCAGCCCGACGATGCGCGCGCCGACGCTGGACGCGACGCTCCACAGGGCTCCGCTCGCGGCGCGCGTTCCGACCGACATCAGCGCGCCCATCGTCGCACGGGCGCGCGCGTCACGCGTGCGGCCGCCGCACGAACTTCACGCGCGTCAGCGCGCGCGCCAGCGGCTCGCGCCGGGCGCCGCGCGGCCGCTCGACCAGGCCCCGCCGGGCGGCGGCGACCACGGCGCGATCGCGAGCAGCGCCCGGTGCACCGCGTCGACGACGCGGTCCATCTCGAGGCCGATCGTGATGCGGACGTAGCCGTGGAAGCGCGCGCCGATGTCGCGCACGTAGATGTGCTCGGCCTCGAGCCGCTTGCACAGCTCGCCGGTGCGGCCGTCGGGCACGCGCACGCACACGAAGTTGCCGGCGCCGCCGGTGCGGACGTCGATGCCGAGCCCCTCGAGGTCGCGCACGAACGCGTCGCGCGCCGCGTGGGTGGCCTCGACGTACGGCCGGTAGTAGGCGTCGAACTCGCGCAGGGCCGCGGTGGCCGCGACCTGGGCGAGCTGGTTGACGCTCTTGGGGTTGTAGAACGGACGCAGCTCGTCGAGCGTGGCCGGGTGCGCGATGACGTAGCCGCACCGGACCGACGCGAGGCAGAACGCCTTCGAGAACGTCCGGGTCACGACCACGTTGCGCATCGCCATCGCCAGCGGCGCGCACGTCATCGGGCGACCGGTGCGCGGGTCGATCGAGCCGAACTCGTGGTAGGCCTCGTCGACGACGAACGTGATGTCGGGGAAGCGCACCGCCAGCGCGCCGACCTCGTCGGCCGACCACTGGATGCCGGTCGGGTTGTTCGGCGACACCAGGTAGACCAGCGTGGGCTGGTGGTAGGCGATGCCGGCGGCCAGGACCTCGGGGTCGGCGACGAACGGATCGTCGAGGTCGAAGCGGATCAGGTCGGCGCCGGTGCCGACGACGTTGACGCAGAAGTGCTCGTAGGTCGGCGTCGGCGCCAGCGCGGTCTTGCCGGCGCCGAGCAGGCCGTGGCACAGCAGGATCAGCGCGTCGTCCGAGCCGTTGGTGATGAGCAGGTTGTCGGTGCCGACGCCGCAGTAGCTGGCCAGCTCCTGCTGCAGGGCCTCGCCGCCCGAGAGCTGCGGGTACCACTTCAAGAACGCGCCGTCGGCGGCGGTGATGTGGGCGACCATCGCGGCGCCGACGCTGGGCGGCGGCGCGATCGTGCCCTCGTTCCAGTCGAGCTTGTGCACCGCGGCCGGCGGCTGCTGGCTGCGCAGGATCTTGTCGAGCGAGGTCGTCGGGGCGTAGCGGGGCAGCCGCGGGGCGGCGTCCCGAGCCGCGTGGGCCTCACGGATGGCGGCCAGATCGACCACGTCGTTGTCGGTCGAGTCGGGGACCACGGCGACGTGGGCGCGGGACGAAGCCATTTGCCTCGGCCCATGCAATCCAAGGACCGTCGCAGGTTGGCAGCGTTAGGGTCCCGCCTGTTGGCTTTTCACCACTTCTTGACGGGTGTCTGACACCCCGGTGACGCCGATGGGGCAGCCAGGTGCCGGCGTGCCATGCCGGAGCCGGAGCCAGAGCCGGACCCGGAGCCGGAGCCGGAGCCGGAGCCAGAGCCGGAGCCGGAGTCGGAGCCGGAGTCGGAGCCGGAGCCGGAGCCGGAGCCGGAGCCGGAGTCGGAGCCGGAGTCGGAGCCGGAGTCGGAGTCGGGCCGGAGCCGGAGCCGGAGCCCGAGCCGGAGGCCGGAGCCGGAGCCGGAGTCGGAGCCGGGCCGGAGCCGGAGCCGGAGTCGGAGCCGGAGCCGGAGCCGGAGTCGGAAGCCGGATCCGGAGCCGGAGTCGGAGCCGGAGCCGGAGCCGGAGCCGGAGTCGGAGCCGGAGCCGGAGCCGGAGTCGGAGCCGGAGTCGGAGCCGGAGCCGGAGCCGGAGCCGGAGCCGGAGCCGGAGCCGGAGCCGGAGCCGGAGCCGGAGCCGGGGTCAGAGTCGGCGGCCCGAATCCCGATCCCGATCCCGATCCCGATCCCGATCCCGATCCCGATCCCGATCCCGATCCCCGATCCCCCCGCGCCTACCCCTCGAGCTCGCGGATCTTCCGATCGACCCGCACGATCTCGAGGGTCCGCACGACCAGCATGATCAGCATCTGCAGCACCTGGGTCCCCGCCAGCACCCACACCGCGAGCGGCAGCTGATCGATCACCAGCGCCAGCCCCAGCCAGAACCACAGGTCGACCTCCTCGAACCGCCACACGCGGCTGACCATGGTCAGGCCCCAGCGCAGCCACTCGCCGCGGCTGCGCACCGGCGGCGGCGCGACCACGATCGGGCGCGTGCGCGCGGCCACCGCCGCGGCCGGATCGACCCGCGCCTCGAGCCAGCGCACGCGCTCGGCCTCGGCCTGGGCCAGCCACTTCATGTAGCCGCACACGTTGAGGCCGGTGACCGACGCCAGCGCCAGCGCCAGGTACAGGGGCTCGCCCTCGGCCCGCGCCGCCTGCCACCCGGCCGCGCCCATGATCGCGGCCCAGGTGATCATGTCGCTGACCTTGTCGTAGAACGAGCCGAGCTTGGTGAACGTGCGGCGGTAGCGCGCCAGCATCCCGTCCATGTGATCGAAGATCACGCCGACCTGCAGCAGGATCGCGGCCAGCACCCAGTGGCGCGGCGTCAGGATCAGCGCCGCCGCCGCGAGCTTGGCGAGGTTGCCGGCGGTGGTGGCGCGGTTGGGCGTGATCCAGCGGGCGTCGGCGATCGGGTACGTGAGCGCGATCGTGAGCGGGCGGATCACCAGGCTCGCGTACCACTCGCTCGACTGGAAGTTGCGCAGGCGCTGGAGGCGGTCGCGATCCATCAGCCGCCCTCGGTCGCGCGCGCGGCGCGCACGCTCGTCCGGTCGCGCATGGGCCGCGCATACCACAATCCCAGGCGATCAGGCAGGTGCGGCGGCGCGTGGCTCGACCCATCCGTGTACGCTGCATGCGCACGATGCCCGGGGCGACCGAGATCAAGACCGACGTCAACCGCGGCCTGGCGTGGATCGGCATGGCCAGCTCGCTGGTCGGCGTCCTCGACTTCCTGGCGATCCTGATCCTGCTGCGATACTGGATCACGCCCGACGAGTACGGCGTCGCGACGCTCGCGATCGCGGTGTTCCCGATCCTCGATCAGGTGACCGACCTGGGCCTGTCGGCGGCGGTGATCCAGCGCGACCGCAAGGACGACGACATCATCTCGTCGGTCTTCTGGATCAACCTGACGACCGCCGCGACGCTGTTCGTGCTGCTGTGGCTGCTGGCGCCGCCGATCGCGACCGGCTTGTTCGACGACGCGGTCATCGGATCGATGATGATCGCCTACGGCACCAAGCTCTTGTGGCAGAACGTCTACTTCATCCCGGTCGCGCTGATGAAGCGCGAGCTGCGGTTCAAGGAGCTGTCGGTCATCCGGGTGATCGCCAACCTGACCGAGTTCGCCGGCAAGATCGGGTTCGCGGCGGCCGGGTTCGGCATCTGGGCGTTCGTGCTCGGGCCGATGGGCCGGGTGCTGGTCACCGGCATCGGCGCGCAGATCTGTCACCCGTGGCGGCCCAGGTTCGTGCTCAAGCTGCGCGCGACCTGGGACCACGCCGCGTTCGGCATGAAGGCGTCGGCGTCGCAGATCTTGTTCTCGATGTACTCCAACGCGGACTACCTCATCGTCGGGGTCTATTTCAGCAAGACCGCGGTCGGCATCTACCGCCTGGCGTACGAGGTCGTGCTCGAGCCGGTGCGGATGATCTCGAACGTCGTCGTCGACATCGCCTTCCCGGCCTTCGCGAAGCTGCGCCACGACCGCCCCAAGCTGATCGCCCAGTTCGTGTCGTTCACGCGCATGAACCTGGTGACCGTGATGCTGTACTCGGCGGTGGTGTTCGTCGCGGCCGAGGAGGTCGTGACGCTGTTCTTCCCCAAGTACGGCCTGGCGCCGGTCGACGCGGTCCGGATCCTGCTGCCGGTCGCGATCCTGCGGTCGCTGTCGTACGTGCTGCCGCCGCTGCTCGACGGCGTCGGGCACCCGAGCCGGACGCTGATCTACATGATCGTCGCCTCGGTGGTGCTGCCGCTGTTCTTCGTGCTGTCGGCGAAGTACCTCGGGCCGACCATGGGGTTCGAGTCGGTGGCCCTGGCCTGGGCCGTCGGCTATCCGATCGCGTTCATCGTGCTGCTCCTGCTGGTCACCTACACGATCGACCTGAAGGTCGGCACGTTCGTGCGCCAGGTGATCGGCGTGCCCTTGTGCATCGTCGCGGCGACGGTGGCCGGGGAGGGCACCAAGTGGGCGCTCGCGGGCGCGCCGCTGGCGGTGCGGATGGTCGGCGTCACGGTGGTGATCGTCGGCGTCGCCGGCGTGCTCCTGGCCTACACCCAGGGCCTGTCGCCGCGGCGCGCGCGCGCGGCGATGCGCGGCGAGCCGCCGCCGGTCGACCTGCCGCCCGATCCGGCGCCGCTCGAGGCGCCGGCCGCGCCACCGCCAGCCGCGCCACCGCCATCGGCGTAGCCGGCCGCGGCCGCGCTCACGCCCCCGCGGCGGCGAGCATCGCGTCGGCCCGGGCCAGATCCTCGACGTTGTCGATCTCGGTGACCGAGCAGTCGTGGACGTCGACGATCCCGAACCGCACGGCGCCGCGCGCGATCAGCTGAAAGTAGGCGTACTCGTAGTACTCGCCGGTCTTGCCGGCGTCGCGCATCACGTGGAGCTCGCGGAACACCTGCGCCGCCACCGCCGCCGACAGCCGCGAGATGCCGATGTACTCGCCCGCCGAGGTCGCGGGATCGAGCTGCTTCGACAGGCCGGTGACCGCGCCGGCGTCGTCGACCTGGGCCTTCATGGTCTCGTCGTCGAGCTCGTCGCGGCAGTCGACCGCGAGCAGCGCGTCGCCGGTCGCGGCCAGCATCCGCGGCAGCAGCTGCGGGTCGAGGATCACGTCGCCGTCGAACTGCAGCACGTCGTGGTCGCGCACCGCCGGCTCGGCCACCGCCAGGGACCAGAAGTTGTTCCAGGGCTCGTACATGTCGTTCATGATCACCGTGCACGCGCCGAAGCCGTTGGCGGCCAGCTCGGCCCGGAGCGTGTCGACCCGGTAGCCGCCGACGATGACCACGTCGCTCGGGCCGATGCCGGCGGCGGCGAGGTGGTCGAGCTGGCGGAACAGGATCGGCCGGCCGGCGACCGGCACCAGCACCTTGGGACGATCGTTGGTGAGCGGCGCCAGGCGCGAGCCCATGCCGGCGGCGAGGATGATGGCCTTCACGGCGCGGGACGATACGGCACGGCGGTGGGCGTGGCGAGCCCGCTTGCTGGGATCGCGCGACTGTGGCATCACGCCGGCCGTGACCACCGTGTTCGTCGACTACGCCGGGCGCGACCAGATCGCGGCGATGCGCGTCGGCGGCATGTCGATCCTCGAGCGGGTGGTGCGGGTGGCGGCGCTGGCCGGCGCGACCCGGGCCCGGGTGCGCCTCCGCGCCGACGCGCGGCCGCCGCTGCCGCCGCTGGCGATCGAGGTCGAGTACGTCGACGCCCCCGACCGCACCGCGGCGATCGTGCCGGGTGACGTGGTCGCCGGGGTCGAGGTCGTCGACGGCCGCAGTCGCCGCCGGGCCGAGCGCGCGCTCTTGCAGAGCTGCCGGCGCCCCTACGACGGCCTCGGCGACACCTACGTGATCCGGCCGGTGTCGCTGCGCCTGACGCCGCTGCTGGCGCGGCTGGGCGCGACCCCGAACCAGGTCACCGTCGCCAACACGGTCTGGGGCGCGCTGGCGTGCGCGCTGGTGGTGATCGGCGGCCGCGGGCCGATCGCCGCGGGCGGCGTCGCGATCTTCCTGCAGGCGGTGTTCGACTCGTGCGACGGCGAGCTGGCCCGGATCCGCTACCTGTACTCGAACTTCGGCCGCATGCTCGACAACGCGTCGGACGACGTGATCGACATCGGCATGACGCTGGCGCTGGGCTGGGCGCTCGGCGGCTGGTGGTGGCCGGTCGCGGTCGTGGCCGGGGTCGCCCGGGCGTCGTGCGCGCTGATGATCTTCCGGGCGGTGGCGCGGATGGGCAAGCCCGGCGACGTGCTCGCGTTCCGCTGGTTCTTCGACCGCGCCGAGTCCGAGCTGACCGACCGGTTCGAGCACAAGCTGACCCCGCTGGCGGTGGTGCGATCGCTGGGGCGGCGCGACGCCTACGTGCTGGTCTGGACCGCGAGCTGCCTGGCCGGCGTGCTCGAGCCGGGCTTGGTGCTCGGGCTGATCGTCGCGTTCGGGTACTTCGGGCTGTCGCTGGTCCACCGGGTGGTGCGGGCCCGGACCCCGGCCGCCGAGCGGGTCGGCATGTAGCTGCACGGCCGGGGGCGCCCGTGCTACACGAGGCGCCGTGTTCACCGGCCTGGTCGAAGATCTCGGCACCATCGCCCGTGCCGACCGGCGCTCGGACGCGCTCGTGCTGACGGTGCGCCCGGGCGCGATCCCGGTGGCCGAGCTGGGCCTGGGGGAGTCGGTCGCCCACGACGGCGTGTGCCTGACGGTGACCGCGGTCCACGGCGACACCTACGAGGTCCTGGCGGGGGCCGAGACCCTGGCCAAGACCACGCTGGGCGAGCGCCGGGTCGGCGACCGCGTGCACCTCGAGCGGGCGCTGGCGCTCGGCGATCGCCTGGGCGGCCACATGGTCGCCGGCCACGTCGACGGCGTCGGTGAGCTCGTGGCCCGGGTCGATCGCGGCGCCAACGTGGTCCTGACCTACCGGCCGCCGGCGGCGCTCGTGCGCTACGTGATCGTCAAGGGCTCGATCGCCATCGACGGGGTCAGCCTGACGGTCAACGCCGTCGACGCGTCGACCTTCGCCGTCGCGATCATCCCGCACACCGTCACCGCGACGCACCTGGGCGACAGGCGCCCGGGCGCGCGCGTGAACCTCGAGGTCGACCTCATCGGCAAGTACGTCGAGAGGTTGGTCGCCCCGTACCAGGAGAAGTCGTGATGCGCCTCGCCACCCCGTCCGCTCGCGTCGAAGCCGCGCTGGCCGCCATCCGCGCCGGCCAGATGG
This sequence comes from Myxococcales bacterium, assembly GCA_016717005.1. NCBI lineage: Bacteria > Pseudomonadati > Myxococcota > Myxococcia > Myxococcales > Myxococcales bacterium. The sequence continues at coordinate 139,784 of JADJUF010000016.1, forward strand.
TGATCATGGTCGACGACGAGGATCGCGAGAACGAGGGCGACCTGGTCCTGGCGGCCGACAAGGTCACGCCCGAGGCGATCAACTTCATGGCGACCCACGCCCGCGGGCTGATCTGCCTGGCGATGGACGGCCCGCTGATCGACAAGCTCGAGCTGGCGCCGATGGTGCGCGACAACCAGGCCAGCCTGGGCACCGCGTTCACGGTGTCGATCGAGGCCCGCCACGGCGTCTCGACCGGCATCTCGGCCAAGGATCGCGCGACCACCGTGCGCGCGGCCATCGCCGACGACGCCCGGCCCCACGACCTGGTGTCGCCGGGCCACGTGTTCCCGCTGCGGGCGCGGCGCGGCGGCGTGCTGGTGCGCACCGGCCAGACCGAGGGCTCGGTCGATCTGGCCCGGCTGGCCGGGTGCAAGGCCGCCGGGGTCATCTGCGAGATCATGCGGGACGACGGCGAGATGGCGCGGATGCCGGAGCTCGAGGTCTTCGCCGCCAAGCACGGGCTGGTGCTGTGCTCGGTCGCCGATCTGATCGCCTACCGGCTCGAGCGCGAGCAGATCGTCCGGCGCCGGCGCGAGCACGGCCTCCGGCCCGGGTTCCTCGGGACCGGCGAGCCGTGGCGGGCCTTCGTCTACGACACCGAGGTCGAGGACACCGAGTACCTGGCGCTGGTCCGGGGCGAGCCCGAGCGCGCCGCCGGGCCGGTGCTGGTCCGGGTCGCGGTGCTCGACCCGGTCGTCGACCCGCTCGCGCTCAAGCCCGACGTCGAGGCCGCGCTGCGGCAGATCGACGACGCCGGCGTCGGCGTGTTCCTGTACGTCCACAGCCGCGCCCGGACCAGCGTCGAGAAGTCCTTCGCCAAGCTGACCGACGCGGCGCCACGGTCGGGCGCGCTCCGCCCCGACGCGTCGAGCGAGGCCCTGCGCGATTTCGGCCTGGGCGCCCAGGTGCTGGCCGACCTCGGCCTGTCCAAGGTCCGGCTCCTGTCCAACAGCGACCGCAAGATCGTGGGGATCGAGGGCTTCGGGATCGAGGTGGTCGAGCGGGTGCCGCTGGCGACCCGGCCGGTGCGCACGAAGGCCGACGTGAGGTAGATTGCGCGCCATGCCGACCGTCCTCGAAGGCGCGCTCTCTGCCGCCGGCCTGCGCTTCGCCATCGTCGCCAGCCGCTTCAACGGCCTCATCGTCGAGCCGCTCGTGGCCGGCGCGGTCGACGCCATCACCCGCACCGGCGGCAGCGCCGACGCCATCACGGTCGTCAAGTGCCCGGGCGCGTTCGAGCTGCCGCAGGTGGTGCGGCGGGTCCTGGCGCGCGGCGGCGTCGACGCGGTGATCGCGCTGGGCGCGGTGATCCGCGGCGCGACCCCGCACTTCGACTACGTCGCCGGCGAGGCCGCCAAGGGCGTGGCCGGGGCCGCGGCCGAGGCCGACGTGCCGGTGGTGTTCGGCGTGCTGACCACCGACACGATCGAGCAGGCGCTCGAGCGGGCCGGCACCAAGGCCGGCAACAAGGGCTTCGACGCGGCCATGGCGGCGATCGAGATGGCCCAGCTCTACCGCGCGATCGGCACCCGCGCGTGAGCGAGTCGCTCGTCACCCGCCGGGCCGCGCGCGCGCTGGCGCTGCAGGTGCTGTTCGCGATCGACGACGGCGTCGAGGCCGCGATCGCGCGCGACGCGGTATCGAGCTGGGCCGATCGGTTCGAGCTCGAGGCCGACGGCGCGGTCCGGGCGCTGGCGACGACGCTGGTGGCGCTGGTGGTCGACGACGCCAACCGCGCGGGCATCGACGACGTGATCGTCGCCGGGTCCCGCAACTGGCGGCTCGAGCGCATGGCCCGGGTCGATCGCAACATCTTGCGGCTGGCGGTGGGCGAGTTCCTGCACGCGCCGGCCACGCCGGCCCGGGTCGTGATCAACGAGGCGGTCGAGCTGGCGAAGCGGTTCGGCACCGCCGAGTCGCCGGCGTTCATCAACGGCGTGCTCGACCGCATCGCCGGCACGCTCGGCCGCCGCGACGTCGAGCCGGCTCCGGAGCCCGGGGCGTCGTGAAGCTGTCGCTGCTCCCGCTCGACCTCGCGCGCTGGGACGAGACCCCGCGGGAGGCGCTGCTGGTGCCGGTGTTCTCCGACGAGCGGCCGCTGCGCGGCGCCGCCGGCCTGTGCGACTGGCGGCTGTGCGGCCGGCTGACCCGGCTGTGCAAGGCCGGCCGCCTGGTCGGCACCCGCGGCGAGACCGTGATGCTGCCGCCCGGTCGGCGCCTGCCGTTCCGCCGCCTGTTCGTGTTCGGGCTGGGCCCGTCGAGCGGCTACCGCGAGACCGCCTTGCGCGACGACCTGCGCTGGATGCGCCAGGTCGCCACCGCCGCCGGCGTCAAGGACTTCGCGCTCGAGGCCCCCGGCCGCGCCACCGGCGTGATCGGCGCCCGGCGCGCGCTCGAGGTCGTCCTCGAGGAGACCGATCGCGGCGACGGCGCCGTCTGGCTGATCGACGGCCCCGCCGGTCACAAGGACATGGCCGAGCTCCTGCGCCTGCAGGGCCGCCGCGACTGAGGCGGGGCGAGGCGGGTGCCGCTGGCGAAGGGCCAGCGGCCGGGGAGCGCTCGAAGGGCGCCGCGGACCCTCGAAGGACGTCGCGGCGCGCGACCGGACGCCGCGGGCGCGACGAGGCCGCGGCGCGACGAGGCCGCGGGCTCGACGGACGCCGCGGGCTCGACGGACGCCGCGGGCGCGACGGACACCGCGGGCGCGACGGACACCGCGGGCGCGACGGACACCGCGGGCGCGCGACGGACACCGCGGGCGCGCGACGGCGCGGGCGCGCGACGGACACCGCGGGCGCTCGACGGACACCGCGGGCGCGACGAGGCGGCGGGCGCGACGGACACCGCGGGCGCTCGACGGACACCGCGGGCGCGACGAGGCCGCGGGCTCCCAGAGCGCTGATGGAGTTGACGCCGGTGTGGACAGCCACACCGCAGTCATCGAGGGCGACCTGGTCGCGCGGGCAGGCGGTGTGCCTGACCCACAGCGGCTTGGACACCGGCGACGCTTGCAGGATGACCGAGCGCTGTTGAGTTGGCGCCGGTGCCCACAACCCCACAGCGCCCGCCGGTTCCGTGAGTTCGATCTTGATCGTCCGGAGACCCTGAGGGCGCTCGACCAGATCCGATCCAGGTGAGCCGGCCTAGCGTCCGTCCAGGTCGCCGGGCTCGGGTCCGTGCCGTCGTTCTCGCTCTCGTAGATAAAACGGGATCCGGGGCCGGTGGGCGCTGTGGGGTTGTGGGCACCGGCGCCAACTCGACCGCGGTGCTCCGGCGCGCGCGCCTCGCCGGTGTCCAAGCGGTGTGGGTCAGGCACACCGCCGTCCTGTGCGGTCTGGTCGCCATCCACGATGGCGGCGGGGTGACTGTCCACGCCGCGGCAACTCCACCAGCGCTCCGGGCGCCAGCTCCCTCACCCCGCGGTCCCGCCAAGGCGTGCGCCGTGCGCTTGCGATCGACGTACGGGCTTGACGCATCTCCGTGGTGTGTTATATGCCATAATCAAAAATGAGCGCACCGCGACCCCTCCGAACGCCGATCCAGCTCACGCTGGATCGGGCTCGTCGCCCCACCGGGCACGGCGGCTGGCGGCCCGGCGCCGGTCGCAAGAAGCGCAAGGGCAGCTGCGCGCACCTGCCGCGCCCGCGCTTCCCGGCGTCGGTGCCGGTGCACGTCACGCTCAAGGTCGTCGGCGGCCTGCCGTCGTTCCGGCGGGCCGCGGTCATGCGCGTCGTGCGCGCGGCGATTGCCGCGGGCGGCCACCGCGGCGACTTCCGCGTGGTCCACTACAACGTCCTCGGCGATCACCTCCACTTGGTGGTCGAGGCCGCCGGCGCCGCGGCGCTCGCGCGCGGCATGCAGGGGCTCAGCATCCGCTTGGCCCGGCGCCTCAACGCGCTGCTCGGTCGGCGCGGCCGGTTGTTCGCCCAGCGCTATCACGCGCGGCCGCTGCGCACGCCGCGCGAGGTCCGCAACGCCGTCCGCTACGTCCTGCTCAACGGCCGGCACCACGCCGCCGAGCGTGGGCAGGTCCTCGCGCGCGGGTGGGTCGATCCCTACTCCAGCGCGCTGTGGTTCGACGGCTGGAAGGCCGCGATCTGCACGGACGCCCCGTGGCTCCGCGCGCTCGCCAAGGGCGGACGACCGACCGCCGACCCGCACACCTGGTTGCTCTCGGTCGGCTGGCGCCGGGGCGGCGGCCTGATCGACATCGACGACGTCCCTGGGCCGGCGCCGTGATCCAGGGGAGGGCGGGGCGCGGGCGAGCTGCGGGCTCGACGATGAAGTCGGGGCACGGCACGACCTTGGTGCCGAGCCGGTGAGTCGGGTAGCGTGGTGTCGGGGCGACGCGGAGTCAGGGCGACGCGGTGGCGCGCGCGAGCGCGGCGATCTCGTGCTCCTCGAGTTGCTGGGTCTTCATGATGGCCTGGTCCGCGCGGAGCTCCCGGGCGGTGGCCGACAGCGCGGGGTTGATCAGGAAGAAGCTCCCGGTCGTCTGCTGTGCCAGGCGTACGGCGACGTTGGGGTAGGCGCCGATGAGGTTGCGCATCTTGTCGATCGCGCGCGCCTGCGCGACGCGACCGATGAGCCACGTGGCGATATTGTCGCGCGCCTTGTAGTCGAGGTCGCCGGGGTTCTGCGTCGCCAGGAAGACGCCGAGGCCACCCGAGCGAGCGCGGCGCAGCAGCTCGAACATGGGCTCCTTGGTCGGCGGTGATGACACCGCCGGGATGTAGATGTCGGCCTCGTCGAACAACGCGACCGTGCGCAGCGTCGGGGCCGGGTTCCGCCGGACCATGCGGGCCAGCTCGACCAGCAGCCTCGACACGAAGAACTGCAGCACGGCGACGTCGGTCAAGGCCACCGCGCTGATGATCGTGAGGCGGGTCTTGCCAGCCAGCGGCGCCATCATCGCCTGGACATCGAGCACCTCTCCGCCGCCCGAGAGCAGCTGGCCGCGCTGGATCGCCAGCGTGTCCAGATCCTCGGCGACGGCGCTGAAGTGGCGGGTCAGGTTCCCGACCGCGGCGAGGAGCTCGGGATCGGGTCGCGAGATCGTGTCGCGCAGGTCGTCCAGGGTCGCGCCCGAGGTGTCCGCGTGGAGTTCGATCGCCTTCTTGAGGATCGCGGTCCGCTTCTTGTGGGCGTCGGCGCGCCCGTACCCGATCATCGCCGCCAGGCCGCCTGCGGCGGTGGTCGAGACCTGATCTCGCTCCTGCGGCGTCATCTCGGGCATGCCGGCGGGGACGATCGGGATGCGGATGGGCCGCCCGGTCGACTCACCGGGCGTGTACAGGTCGACCTGCACCTTCGCGCGCAGCGCCTGCTTGCGTTGCGCGGCGGCGGGGTCGGTCGGGACCTCCGCCCACCAAGTGCCGCTGGCGTATCGCGCGAGGTCGCCCTTGCGGTCGACGAGCATGACCGAGATGCCGCGCTCGAGGAGTTGTTCGACGATGTTGAGCGCGATCGTGGTCTTGCCGCTGCCGGTGGTGCCGAGGAACGCCGCATGCACCTTGAGGGACTCCGCCTCGAGCGTCACCGCCTCCCCGCGCATCGTCGGCGTGACGCCCAGGTGGAGCAGGTTGGCGGCCGGTACCATGGCCGGTGGCGCCGGACGGGGGAGCGGCGGGAGCGACGGGAGCGGCGGCGGCGGGGCCTTCGAGATCGTCGGCGCTGTCGCCGGGGTGCCCGGTGCCGCCATCGCTGGCGGCGCCGATGGCGGCAGCTGATCGAGGTCGAGGAGCCGGCGGAAGAGGGCCAGGCGCGCTAGCGGACGTGCGCGGCGTCGCCAGGCCTGGAAGCCTGGGCGACTCGAGGAACGGGCCGCGAACGTCGTGAACGCGAGGGTCGCGCGCAGGTCGCCGTCTTCGACCGCCAGGGCCAGGCCGCCGGCCTTGATCAGGGCGCCGAGCTGCTTGGCGGTCTGGGTCTTGGGTCCGTGAGAGAACTCCGACGTGCGCAGCGCGATGGCGATCTCGCCGTCCGTGATCGAGTCGTGCAACGCGACGAGCTGACGGCCCAGGTGACCGCCCTGGGCTTGCCGGTTGCAGATCTCGACGATCCGCGTCGGCCGACCGGGGCTGGCGATGGTGAGGCGCGCGCGCTTGCTGGTGTCGAGGCGCGGGTTCATGGCCAGGCCGAGTTCTTCCGCGCAGGCGGCGACCCCGCCTTCGAGCAGGTGCAGCAACCCGACGTCATCGTCGGGCACGGACGTCGACTCGACCTGGACGTCGTTCCAGGCGCGCTCCAGCGCGTCGGTGTCGTCGGATCGCTCGACGCCCGCGCTGAGCGTGGCCGGCGGGACCCCAGCCTCGGCGGTCGCCGTCGGGACGAGGGTCGCCGAGGCGATGCAGCGCTCCTGGTACTTCCGGAAGTACGCGAGGCAGTCGCGGGCCTTCTGGTTGCTCAACTCGTCGAGCTGCTCGGGCTGGAACGGGAAGAGCGCCTCGTCGTCGCGCCAGCCGACGTCGACGGCGTCGTAGAGGAACTCGAGCCGCCGGGCCAGCATGACCTCGATCTCGCTCCGGCTCCGTTGCGCGGTCAGCCGGACCACGCCCGGGTCGCGCTCGAGCCGGTCGACGACGGGTGAGCTCAGCCGTGGCCGGATCTGATCGTAGACGTCGTCGAGACACGCCACGACGACCAGCGCCGAGGGGAGCGCGTCGGCGATCTGTCGAAGGGCGTCGAACGCCCGCTGGATGCGCTCGTGGCTCTGCGCGTCCGGGATCTCGTCTTCGATCTGATCGACGAGGAGCACGAGCGCTGCGGCGTGGAGTTGGAACGCGAGGTGGCCGAGCTGGGTCACCATCCGCACGGGATCTTCGGGCTGGAGCCTCGGCGCCAGGCCACCGAGCAGGCCTTGCTCATACGTGGTCAGCGGCTCGCACCGCAGGTACTTGATGATCCGACGCTGCAGCGCGGGATCGCGGCGCTGCAACAGGACCAGGGCATGGATAAGGTCACTGTCGACGGTCCTGAGCGCGTCGACCCGGACGAGCTGGTCGACGACCTGGCCGATGAAGGTCGGGAACTCGTCATCGCCGACCTCGCTGGTGCGGAGCCGCTCCAGCAGCGCAGGCGCGACCGCGCCGTCGTGCTCGATCAGCCCATCGGAGAGGTACACGAGCGCGGGCTCGGGTCGGTCCGGGGCGTTGTAGGGGCGCTCGAGCGAGTCGATCAGCTTGGTGAGCACGTACCGCGCGTAGTCGCCGACGTCCGAGGACATCTGCAGGTAGCCGACGTACCCGAGGCCACGCTCATGGACGCTGGTCCGGAACGCCCGCAGGAGGTGGGTCTTGCCGCTCCCGGCGCCGCCCAGGACCAGGAGCGTCCGGCCGTGCCCCTGGCCATGTCGGACCGGGGTGATCGCGTGCTCGAGCTGGCTGGCGAAGGCGGTCCGCGCGTCGCCATGGATCGTGTCGACGTCGAAGGGGTCGCGCTCGAAGACCTGGGCTCCGTGGGCCACCGACGCGAAGACCTCGGGCGCGTCCGCGCGGCAGAACGCGGTGACGCGCGGATCGACGCCCGCGACGCCGGCGCTCTCGAACAGCCCGCGGAGCTTGTCGCGCGCGCGCCGTTCGCTCGCGCTGTCGCGGTCGGCGAAGACCGCGTCCATGATCCTGACCAGCATGCGCTCGAGATCACGCGCTGGCGCCTCGTTGTGGGACTGCGCAGCGATGCGCTTGCACAGGCGCACGCCGCGCCAGGTGCTCGGCCCCGGGTCGCCGAACGGCCCGCGCCCCTCCCGATGGATGCGCATGAACGAGATCAGCTCGGCCGCGCTCAGCTCTGGCTCGCCGAATGCCTCGTACTGAGGGAGCAACGCGAAGAAGCGCGGCGCGGCGACGCGTGCGAGCGGCAGCGTCCGGGCCACCTCGTGGTCCTCGATCACGCCGTCGGCGGCCGCGGCGAGGTGCGCGATGCGCAGACAATCGTCGAGGAGCGCGAGCGCCGCGAGGATCCGGAACGGGGCGCTGGCGCCGGTGTCGCGGCGGAGCTCCGCGACCAGCTCGTCGCGCACCGGCCCGGTGGCGCCTTGATGGAGCTGGCCGATGATGGCGTTCAACCAGGTCACGATCTCGACGGTGTCCAGCGGCGCCCAGGTGGTGGTCACGACGGCTCCGATCGCTCGACGAAGTGGTAGCGAGTCTCCAGGTGCGGGAGTTCGGACTCGCGGACGAGGTTGGGGTCGAGGGCGCCCATCAGGTCGGCGCGGACCAGCCGCACCGTGCCGGCCTGGTGGGCCGCGAGCAGGTCGCGCTTGAAGTCGGCCAGGGGATGTGCGCGAACACGGGGTCACGCCACACCGCGCTGATGAACACCTTGCGGGGGCCGAACTGGCCGGTCGTCGCGCGATCGGCCGCCGCCTGAACCGCAGCGCCGAAGTCGACGGGCGCCGGCACGCCCCATCGCTGAGCGCACAGCCAGCGGCGCACCAGCGCCTCGCGCAACGCGCGGATGTCTGACCGGACGGCGCCGGTCTCGCGCGCTGCGAGCAACGCGGCTCGCCGCTCGGGCGCGCCCGTGCCAGCGCCGAGGAGCTGGCTGAGGAAGTGCGCACGGATCGCCGGCGGCGTGCGGCGGACCGGCGGCGGGAGCCCGAGCGCACGCCACACCAGCGCGTCGCACACGGAGGCCAGGCGCGGCAGCGGACCATCGGACCACAAGCCGAGCGCGCGGCCGATGGTCGCGGCGACCCACTGGTCGCGACCTTTCAGGCGCGCATGGGTGGCGCGGTCGTCGGTGGGGATGTCGAGGGCGAGCCCCGGCACCAGCTGGCCTTGCAGCCGGGGCCAGGTCACGCTGCCGGCGGCCGGGAACCGTGCCGCCAGGGGCTCAGCGCCAGCGACGGCGCGGCGGTGCTCGTCGATCAGGCCGGCCGAGGTCAGGCGTGCGGTCGCCTCGAAGATCGCGGTCGACCAGCGGGCACCGTCGATCGCCGTCGGGGCGAACGCGCGCAGCGCCTGGACGACCGCGGCGTGGGGCATCGGGCGCGGGGCGGTCGCGAGTCGACCGAGGACCAGATCGTCGAGCCGCGCGGGGACGACCGTCGGAGGTTCGTGGGTTGCCATCTGTTAGCCCTTCCGGCGCCGGCGCGCCCCGTCGCGGATTCCGAGCAGGCGGATCACCATCTGGACGGCTTGGCGTGCGTCGGCGTCGACGTCGTCGGCGAGGACCCGCAGGACGATGTAGCCGTGCGCTTGCAAGAGGAGGTCCTTCTCGCGGTCGAGGCGGTAGTGATCGACGTCGGTGAAGTGGTGGTACCCATCGACCTCGATCGCGAGGTCGTCCGCGCGGGCGAGCAGGTCGACCTCGACCGGGCGCGGTCCGAAGTGGAAGGACAGCGTCTGGTTGAGCTGGAACCTGCCGGTCGTCGCGGGCGTCGCCTCCAGCGCCGTGAACAGCTTGGCCTCCGGTCGGCTGCGCGCTCTGGGGGCCGCGGCCGACGGAGGCGGGCTGTGGGTGGTCGCCGCCTCGGACCTGCCGTCGAGTGGGAGTTCGACCACGCCCTCCGCGATGATCACGGCCACGCGATCCGTCCGGGACGCGAGCCACCGCGCGAGCATGGGCGCCGTGGCGATCACCGCGACCGGTTGCCGTGGCCGCTGCGTGCTGATCTTGATCGCGTCGATCGCCGCGGTCGAGAGCCAGGTGTCGGTCGCATCGCGCGGCGGCGCGAACGTCGTCGCGAGCGACGCCTCGCCTTGGCTCGCTCGCAACCAGTCGTGCCACCAGGTCTGCGCGATCGCGGGGTCACCGACCAAGGTCGTCACGCGCGGCGTGCCGTGCTCGCGCACCCACTGGTGGCGCGTGAGCATCCGCATGACGGCTCCGTCCTCGGGCCCCCCCATGGCGCTAGCCTAGCGCCTGCGCTTGCCCAGATCTCGTCGCGCGGGCGTCGTTCGATCTCACCCTTGGCCGGTGACCGTCGGGCGCGCCGCCGCGGCCGTCAATTCCGCGCGAGCATCACGGCGGTCTGGGCGAACTGCATCGCGGTCCAGTACGAGCCGAGGGCGTCGAGGCGCTCGCGCGGATCGCCGGCGCGCTGGGTCTCGGCGATCTGGTAGTAGATCTGCGTCTGGACCGGGATGCCGCCGGTGGCCACCAGCGCGGCGCGGGCCTGCTCGCGGGTGCGGCGCTCGGCGAACTCGAGCATGTGGTCGAAGGCCTGCTGGTGCGCGACGCCGGTGAACTCGCCGTCGGGGCCGTACTGGAGCTGGAGCGAGTAGTACTCGGTGATCAGCGTCGAGGTGTCGCTGAACGACAGCTCGCTGGCGGCCAGCGCGAACAGGCCCCAGGCGATCGAGTCCTCGCCCCAGGCGGCCTTGAGCTGCGCGGGCAGGCCGTCCATGGTGGTCACGTTGGCGCCCATCATCGCGACCAGGTAGCCGGGCTCGCGCAGCGCGAACGCCTCGCGGGCCTGGTCCATCGGCAGGTTCAGCGCGCCGGCGAGATCGGCGACGAACAGCGCGTCGAGGTAGGCGAGGTTCGACGCGGCCGCGGACTTGAACGACTTGGCCAGGCGCCGCACGTTGGGCAGCGAGCAGCGGTAGTCGAGCGTGATCGCGGCCTCGACCTCCATCGTCGTGCCGGCCCGGGCCAGCCCGACGATCGCCCGCGCGATCGAGCCGATCGCGGGGAACACGGTCTGGGTCAGCTCCCGGGCGGTGTCGCGCGACGCCAGCACGGCGGGCGGCTTGCCGGCCAGCGCCGCCAGCGCCGCCCGGGCCTTGGGCAGGAGCGTGCTCGACGCCATCGACCGAAAGCCCCAGCCGGTGATCGCCAGGCGGAACGCCGACATCAGCTGCAGGTGGCCGCCCATCGTGTCGGGCTTGATCGTGCCGATCGTGAGCAGGGCCTGGTCGGTCGCCGCCGCGAACTGCTCGAACTCGTCGAGCTTGGCGGTGGCGCCCGCCAGGTCGCCCTTGGCCGCGAGCGCCAGCACGTCGGCCGTCGAGCCCGCGGTCGCGCCCTGGAACCACGCGCGCGTGATCATCCGTACCGCCGCGGCGCCGCGGCCGTCGGCGCGCAGGCGCTCGGCGGTCGTCAGGTCGTCGATCGCGCCCTGCGCGAAGGACGCGACCAGCGTCGGCACGGCCTGCGAGGTCGACAGCTCGAGCACCTGGGGCCAGCCATCGGCGAGCATGCCGCTCCAGAACTGGTACTGGCGCTCCATCGCCGCGACCACCGGCTCCGGCGGCGCCATCTGCGCGACCGTGACCGGCACCGGCCGCGCCAGCTCCTTGCCGGTGAGCAAGGTCAGCGCCGCGTAGACGTCGGCGATCTCGACCGCCTCGGCGCCGTGCGCGGCGGCCAGCTCGACCAGATCGACCTCCTCGCCGGTGGCCAGGTCGACCGCCTTGCGCATGCCGATCGGGTAGCCGAGGCGCTTCTTGCCCTTGGCGATCGCGGCCTCGAACTTCTGCGGGATGCCGCCGACCGGGCCGATCGTGCCGTCGGGGTTGATGATGCCGGTCATCGTCGCCTCGGGCGAGACCGCGTACCCGAGCAGCCCGGCCAGGTAGCCCGCGGTCATCAGGCCCGAGGCCGAGGCGCCGTCGACCCGGCCCGACGCCGCCGCGGTGAACGTGAGGTCGGTGAGGTCCTTGCCGAGCAGGTCGGCGGCGACGAGCGACGCGGTCCACACGCCGGCGCGCCAGCTCGGGCCCAGGCCGCCCGAGACGTCCTCGAAGATGCCGACCCGGACCTGGCCCGCGGTCGAGGTGGCGGCGGTCAGCTCGACCGCGCCGAGGCCCCCGACCGGGGGCGTCGCGCCGGTGTCGACGTAGAGCGAGTCGACCGAGACCTTGCGCTCGCCGGCGGCCAGCGGCACGACGGTCGAGCCGCCGCGCTCGTCGGTGCCGAGGATCAGCGCCGAGTCGCCGCGCTTGGCGTCGCCGCCGAACGCCAGCGGCCGCACCTGGGCCGGGCCGCCCGCGCCCGGGGTCGGGGCCGGCGTCGGGGCCGTCGGCCGGGGGGACGTACACGCGAGCAGCGACACACCCAGGAGCAGCGCGATCCTCATCGGACCCATCGTACCGCGCGCGGGCCGCCCGAGGCCGAAACTTGCCCGCCGGATGCGGGCGCGGTTCGATCGGCGCGATGGCGCGCACGCTGGCGATCGACCGCGCGGTCGACCTGTTCCTCGACCACTGCAAGGTCGAGCGCGGGCTCGCGCCCAACACGCTCGACGGCTACGGCCGCGATCTGGCGCGCCTGGCCGGGTTCCTGGGCGCGCGCGGCCGGGCGATCGTCGACGACATCACCGCGGTCGATCTGGCCGATCACCTGGCGGCGCTGACGGCGGCCGGGCAGTCGGCCCGGACCCGGGCCCGGGCGCTGGTCGCGATCCGCGGGCTCGGGCGCTACCTGGTCGGCGAGAAGTGGCTCGACGCCGACCCCAGCGAGCTGATCGACGCGCCCAGGACCGCGCCGCGCTCGCCGGTGGTGATCGGCGAGGACGCGGTGGCGCGGATCATCGCGGCGGCGCCGCGGTCGACCCCGCGCGGGCTGCGCGACGCGGCGATGCTCGAGCTGATCTACGCGACCGGCCTGCGGGTGTCCGAGCTGGTGGGCGTGCCGCTGGCCGACGTCAACCTGAAGAGCGGGTTCGTGCGCGTCACCGGCAAGGGCGGCAAGACCCGCCTGGTGCCGATGGGCGGCGCGGCCCGGGCCGCGATCGAGGCCTACGTCGCGACCGTGCGGCCGACCTGGCTGCGCGACCCCCGCCAGCCGGCGATGTTCCTGACCGAGCGCGGCCGGCCGATGACCCGGCAGGGCTTCTGGAAGCTCCTGGGCGGCTACGTCCGCGCGGCCGGGGTGCGGGCGGTCGGCGGCGCCGTCTCGCCGCACAAGCTGCGGCACTCGTTCGCGACCCACCTGCTCGAGCGCGGCGCCGACCTGCGCGCGGTCCAGGCCATGCTCGGCCACGCCGACATCGCGACGACCCAGATCTACACCCACGTCAGCCGGGCCCGGCTGGTCGAGCAGTACCGCGCCGCGCACCCGCGGGCTCGGTAGCCGGCGAGCTTGCGACCGTCGCCGCGGCCGTCCATAGTCCCGCGGTGAACACCGAGATGACGCCCGAACGCATCCAGATCGTGGTGCAGGGCATGATCATGTTCATCGCGGCGATCGCGCTGCACGAGTTCGGGCACGCGTGGATGGCCACCCGGCTCGGCGACAGCACGCCGCGCCGGCAGGGGCGCCTGACGCTCAACCCGATGGCCCACGCCGATCCGATCGGCACGCTGCTCTTGCCGCTGGTGTTCCTGGTCTCGACCGGCGGCATCGGCTTCGCCTGGGGCAAGCCGGTCCAGCACCGGTCGTTCGACCGCAAGGGCAACCTGCTGGTCGCGTTCGCCGGGCCGGCGATGAACGTGATCCTGGCCGCGTTCATCTGCACCGTCCACGTCGCGCTGCTCAAGGGCGGCGTGGTCACGCTCGGCGATCGGATCTCGAGCGGCCTCGTCATGGCGGTGTTCCTGAACTTCATCCTGTTCTTCTTCAACCTGATCCCGGCGGCGCCGCTCGACGGCGGCACCGTGCTGCGCGGCCTGATCCCCTACAGCTGGCTGCGCACCTACGACCAGTACGCGGTCTACGCGCCGTTCGTGCTGCTGGCGTTCATGTTGATCCCGGCCATCGGCGTGATCGTGCGGACGCCGGCCCTGTTCATGACCGAGCACCTCTACGACGTGCTGCTGAAGATCGGCGGCCTGCCGCCGCTGCCGGGGATGGGATGAGCTTCGCCGGCGGCAACTACCAGGTCGCGCTCGACGTGTTCGAGGGCCCGCTCGACCTGCTCCTGCACCTGGTCAAGAAGCACGAGCTCGAGATCCTCGACATCCCGATCGCGTTCGTCACCCAGAAGTACCTCGAGTACCTCGACGCGATGCAGCGGCTCGACATCGACGTCGCCGGCGAGTACCTGGTGATGGCGGCGACCCTGTGCCACCTCAAGTCGCGCGAGCTCTTGCCCAACCCCGAGCCCGAGCCGGTCGAGGAGCTCGACGAGGACGCGCCGCTCGAGGAGATCGACACCCGGGCCGAGCTGATCAAGCGGCTGCTCGAGTACCAGAAGTACAAGGCCGCGGCCAACCACCTCGGCGACCGGCCCGTGGTCGGGCGCAACGTCTGGGGCCGGGGCATGGCGCTCGAGGACGCCATCGCCGAGGGCATCGACGCCGAGGCCATCGCGCCGCTGGCGCCGTTCCCGGTCCACAAGCTGATCGAGGCCCTCGACCGGCTGATGCGGTCGGCCAAGATCAAGGTCAGCCACAACGTCCTGATCGATCGCCTGAGCGTCAGCCAGCGCATCAGCGAGCTGACCGACCGGCTCGAGCGCGAGGGCACGTTCACGTTCACCTCGATGTTCCGGTTCGCGCAGCCCGACGTCGAGATGACCTACGCCGAGATCAAGCACGAGGCCGTCGTGACGCTGCTCGCGGTGCTCGAGATGGCCAAGCTGCGGCTGATCGCGATCCGCCAGGACGAGGGCGACGTCGAGATCCACATCGCCCGGGTCGCCGAGGACCTGCGCGAGGCCGTGGCCCGGACCGTGGCCGGCTCCGACGAGTACCGCTAGGGCCAGGGCGCACCGCGTTACCGCACGAAGGGGGTTTCGCTCCCGCCCGCAAGTGCGCTAAAAGCGCGGCGAACGTGGCCCGGACCAAGAAGCGCAAGACCCGAGTGACCGCCGAGCGTGACGCGCTCGAGTCGGTGGCTGCCGACGCCGGCGTGGAGATCACCGCGGGCGAGGACAGCGACGGTGCGGTCAGCGCAACCGCGCCCGCCGAGGCCGAAGCGCCTGACCCGGTCTCAGCGCCGGACGCGGAGCCCGACGCCACGCCTGAGCCCGCGTCGGTCGCGGATCCGGAGTCGGTCGCGGATCCGGAATCGGTCCCGGATCCAGAGTCGGAGTCGGAGTCGGACTCGGCCACGGAGTCGGAGTCGGAGTCGGCCACGGAGTCGGAGTCGGCCACGGAGTCGGAGTCGGCCACGGAGTCGGAGTCGGCCACGGAGTCGGAGTCGGACCTGCTGGACGCCGCCGCTGACCTCGCTCCCACCGGCGACGTCGATCCGGACGCCGAGCCGCTGGACGACGAGCTCGACGACGACGAGGCGGTCTCGCCCATCGCGGTCCAGGCGGCGCAGCTCGACGAGGCGCGGTTCCGGTCGCTGATCGAGGCGCTCCTGTTCGCCGCTGACAAGCCGCTGACGCTCGCGCGCCTGCGCCAGCTCACGCGCGTGTCCGACACCGCCCGGATCCAGGCCGCGCTCGACGCGCTGATCGCCGCCCACGCCGACACCGGCATCGTCGTGTCGTCGATCTCTGGCGGCTACTCGCTGCGCACGCACTCGTCGTACTCGCCGTGGGTGCAGCAGCTGATCGCGGGCCGGCCCGTGCGGCTGTCGCGGGCGCAGCTCGAGACCCTGGCGATCGTCGCGTACCGCCAGCCGATCACGCGTCCCGAGATCGATCAGATCCGCGGCGTCGACTCGGGCGCGACCTTGAAGCTGCTGCTCGACCGCAGCCTGATCCGCATCCTGGGCAAGCGGGAGGAGGTCGGTCGGCCGCTGCTCTACGGGACGACCACCGAGTTCCTGGACTTCTTCAGCCTCAACGATCTGCGCGAGCTGCCGACGCTGCGCGAGTACAGCGAGCTGTCCGAGGAGAGCCGCGGCGTGGTCGCGCGGATGGGGATGGAGGTGCCGGCGGCGCCGTCGGTCGCCGGCGCGAGCGACGCGGACCTGGTCGCAGCGATGGAGCCGGGGGGCGAGGGCGAGGGCGAGGCGAACGGGGACCGCGAGGCGAACGTGGGTGAGGACGCGGCGGTCGTGGACGGCGAGGGCGCGGGCGAGCCCGACGCTGACGCCGACCTGGTCGCCGACGGCGACGCCGGCGCCCATGAGGACGTCGAGCTGGACGCTGGCGCCGGGGTCGTCGCCGAGGGCGACGCCGAGCCGGTCGCGGACGGCGAGGGGGTCGCGGACGCCGAGGCCGACGCGGAGCCGGTCGTGGGCCCCGAGGCCGACGCGGAGTCGGGCGTGGACGCCGAGCCCGATGCAGAGCCGGTCGTGGACGCCGAGCCGGTCTTCGCCGAGCGCGACGCTGGCTCCGAGACCGAGCCCGACACCGGCTCCGAGCCCGACACCGGCTCCGACACCGACGCCGGCTCCGAGCCCGACACCGACACCGGCCCCGACACCGACGCCGGCTCCGAGCCCGACGCCGGTTCCGAGCCCGACACCGGTTCCGCGCCCGACACCGGCTCCGACACCGGCTCCGAGCCCGACGCCCAGACCGAGCCCGACGCCGAGCCCGACACCGGCTCCGAGCCCGACACCGGCTCCGACACCGACACCGACACCGACACCGACGCCGGCCCCGAGCCCGACGCCGGCTCCGAGCCCGACACCGGCTCCGAGCCCGACACCGGTTCCGAGCCCGACACCGGCTCCGAGCCCGACACCGGCTCCGAGCCCGACACCGACACCGGTTCCGAGCCCGACACCGGTTCCGAGCCCGACACCGGCTCCGAGCCCGACACCGGCTCCGAGCCCGACGCCGGCTCCGAGCCCGACGCCGGCTCCGACGGCGACGGCGGCACAGACGCCGAGCCGGGGGCCGAGGCCGAGGATGCGCCGGTTGGGCACATTCTCGAGGAGCCCGCGCCGGCCGCGCTCGAAGAGCCAGCGGGGTTGCCGCGGGCCGATGCATCGATCGACGCGACGCACGATGGTGTGCTCGGCAGTCCCGACCCCGACGATGTGATCGTCGATACCGACGAGGGCTACTGATGTCTGCTCCTACACTCGTGCGCCTGCAACGATTCATCGCGCAGGGCGGCATCGCCGCGCGTCGCAAGGCCGAAGCGCTGATCAAGGCGGGCCGGGTCACGGTCGACGGCCAGGTCGTCACCGAGCTCGGCACCAAGGTCGATCCGCTGACCGCCAACGTCCAGGTCGACGGCGCGCCGGTCGCGCCGCAAGAGCTGTTCTACATCGTCTTCAACAAGCCCAAGGGCTGCATCACCGCGGTGACCGATGATCGCGGCCGCGAGACGGTGATGGACTACCTGCCGAACCTGCCGGTATCGGTGGCGCCGGTGGGGCGGCTCGACTTCTACAGCGAGGGCGTGCTGCTCTTGACCAACGACGGCGAGCTGGCGGCCAAGCTGCTGGCGCCGGGGTCGCACGTGGCCAAGACCTACCACGTCAAGGTCAATGGCGACATCGGCGCGGCCGAGCTCGAGCGCCTGCGCACCGGGGTCACCCTCGACGACGGCACCGTGACCGCGCCGGCCGAGGTCGAGGAGCTGCCGAGCGACAGTCGCCACTCCTGGCTGGCGTTCACCCTGTACGAGGGTAAGTCGCGCCAGATCCACCGCATGCTCGAGGCGCTCGGCGCCACGGTCACCAAGCTCCAGCGGGTCGCGTTCGCGAACCTGTCGTTCCACGGCCTGCGGGTCGGCGACGCGCGCGAGCTGTCCCAGGGCGAGCTCAACGAGCTGCGTGAGCTGGTCGGCATGGACCGCAAGGTCGGCGCGCGTGGGCGGTGGTCCGCGACCCGCGAAGAGACCGATCGGTCCCGCAACCAGCGCGCCCAGCTGCTCGCCGCCAAGATCGAGGCCGCCGGCGGTGTGGTCCCGCGTGGCGTCGGTGACGACGACGACGAGCACGTGTTTGAGCAGCAGCTCGACGCGCGCCGGGGCGACGCGCGCGGTCCGGCGCGGCCTGACGATCGGCGCGGCCCGCCGCGTGCCGACGCCCGCCGCGGTCCGGCGCGGCCCGACGCGCGGCGCGGTCCGGCGCGTGATGACGCGCGGCGCGGTCCGGCGCGTGATGACGCGCGGCGCGGTCCGGCGCGTGATGACGCGCGGCGCGGTCCGGCGCGTGATGACGCGCGGCGCGGTCCGCCGCGTGATGACGCGCGGCGCGGTCCGGCGCGTGATGACGCGCGGCGCGGTCCGGCGCGTGATGACGCGCGGCGCGGTCCGGCGCGTGCCGACGCCCGCCGCGGTCCGGCGCGGCCCGACGATCGGCGCGGCCCGCCGCGTGCCGACGCCCGCCGCGGTCCGGCGCGGCCTGACGATCGGCGCGGCAGCTTCGGCGGCCGGCCGAGCAGCGACGATCGGCCCGCCCGCGGGGGCCGACCGGGGGCGAGCTCCGGTCCCGCGCGCGGCGCCAGTCGTCCGGGCGCCAGCGGTGGTGGCTTCGGCGGTCGTCCGGCCAGCGGCGGTCGTCCGGCGAGCGGCGGTCGTCCCGCGAGCGGCGGTCGTCCCGCCAGCGGCGGTCGTCCCGCGAGCGGTGGTGGCTTCGGCGGTCGTCCTGCGAGCGGCGGTCGCCCGGCCAGCGGTGGTCGCCCGGCCAGCGGCGGTCGCCCGGCCAGCGGCGGTCGCCCGGCCAGCAGCGGTCGCCCGGCCAGCAGCGGTCGCCCGGCCAGCGGTGGTCGTCCTGCCAGCGGCGGTCGTCCCGCCAGCGGCGGTCGTCCGGCCAGCGGCGGTCGTCCTGCCAGCGGCGGTCGCCCGGCCAGCGGTGGTCGTCCGGGGCCGCGTGGCAAGGGTCCGAGTCGCCGCTGATCGCGACTCCGTGATAGCGTGCGTTCCTCCATGGAGCTGCGCGCGCTGACCATCCTCGACTCTCTCCAGCCCCAGCTCACGGGCTTCCTGCAGACGGTGTGCGCGGGCTTCATGCCCAAGGAGTACGAGGCCGCGCTGTTCATCGAGATCGCGCCCGGCATCGCGATCAACCAGCTCACCGACGCCGCGCTCAAGGCCACGACCTGCCGCCCCGGCATGCAGATCGTCGAGCGCGCCTACGGCATGCTCGAGCTGCACGACGAGGACAAGGGCCAGGTCGAGGCCGCGGTCGACGCGATCACCTCGCAGATGGGCGTCCGGCGCGAGGACCGGCTCAAGCCGCGGATCGTGTCGTCGCAGATCATCACCGGCATCGACGGCCACCAGAGCCAGCTCATCAACCGGATGCGCCACGGCGACATGATCGTGGCCGGCCAGACCCTCTACATCCTCGAGGTCCACCCGGCCGCCTACGCGGCGCTGGCCGCCAACGAGGCCGAGAAGGCCGCGCCGATCCACCTGCTCGAGATGATCGCGTTCGGCGCGTTCGGCCGCCTGTGGCTGGGCGGCAGCGAGGCCGAGATCGCCGCCGCCGCCGCCGCCGCCGAGGGCGCTGGCCGGGGTCACCGGCCGCGACAACAAGTAGCCCGGGCCCCACTGGGGCCAACGGGCTGCCTGATCGGGCAGGCGATTGCGCCAGCGCCGCCACCTGCGCGATCGCCGGTCGCCGCTATAGTGTCGGCCATGCCCACCCACGCGCCCCCCGAGCTGACCGCGCCGTTCGCGCCCGGCGGCGAGGCCGCGATCGACGCCGTGCTCGCGCAGCGCCTCCTGGCGACCGCGCTCGAGTCGGGCGGCGACGCCGCCGATCTGTACTTCGAGTACCGCGTCACCGCGGACTACGCGCTGCAGGAAGAGAAGGTCAAGAGCGTCGGCCGCGGCGTCACGCTCGGCCTCGGGGTGCGCGTCACCAAGGGCGACGCCACCGGCTACGCCTACACCGAGGACCTGCAGTGGGAGCGCATGGCCCACGCCGCGCGCATCGCCGGCCAGATCGCCGTCGGCGGCGGCCACGTCGAGGCGGTGGCGGCCCACGCGATCACGCTGCCGGACTACTACCCGGTGGGACGGCTGTCGCTGACCGAGCCGCCGGCCGACAAGCTGGCGCTGCTCTACGCGGCCGATCGCGCCGCCCGCGCCGCCGATCCGCGCATCATCAAGGTCGAGGCGTCCCTGGTCGAACAGATCAAGGAGGTGCTGGTGGTCAGCTCCGACGGGCGCATGGCCCGGGACATCCAGCCGCTGATGCGGTTCGGCGTGTCGGCGGTCGCCGAGGACGGCGCCAAGCGCCAGAGCGGCAGCTCCGGCGGCGGCGGCCGGTTCGGCCTCGACTACTTCGCGCAGCCGGGCAAGGACGCGGTCAGCCACGGCCGCGAGGCCGCGCGCGTCGCGATCGCGATGCTCGACGCGCGCGAGGCGCCGGCCGGCGAGATGCCGGTGGTGCTGGCGCCCGGCGACTCCGGCATCCTCCTGCACGAGGCGGTCGGCCACGGCCTCGAGGCCGACTTCAACCGCAAGGAGACCTCGAACTACACCGGCCAGCTCGGCAAGCAGGTGGCGTCGCCGCTGTGCACCGTCGTCGACGACGGCACGATCGGCTCGTCGCGCGGGTCGATCAACGTCGACGACGAGGGCTTCACCAGCGGCCGCCACGTGCTGATCGAGAACGGCACGCTGGTCGGCTACATGCACGACCGCCTGAGCGCGCGCCACTTCGGCGTCGCCCCCGGCGGCAACGGCCGGCGCGAGTCGTTCCGGTCGATGCCGCTGCCGCGCATGACCAACACGCTCTTGATGCCCGGCCCGCACGCGCCCGAGGAGATCATCGCCTCGGTCAAGCGCGGCATCTACGCCAAGCGCTTCAGCGGCGGCCAGGTCAACATCTCCAACGGCGACTTCGTGTTCAGCCTGACCGAGAGCTACCTCATCGAGGACGGCAAGCTGACCGCGCCGCTCAAGGGCGTCAACCTGATCGGCAACGGCCCCGAGGCCATGCGCAAGGTCGACATGCTCGGCACGGACTACGAGCTCTCCGACGGCATCTGGACCTGCGGCAAGGACGGCCAGTCGGTGCCGGTCGGGGTCGGCACGCCGTCGGTCCGCATCAGCGGCATCACCGTCGGCGGGACTCAAGCATCGTGAGCAAAGCACCATGAGCGCCACCATCTCCGAAGCCACCGTGCGCGAGCTGCGCGAACAGGCGCAGAAGTGCGTCGAGCTGTGCCGGCGCGCCGGCGCCGACGCCGCCGAGGTGCTGGTCCGCGACGGCTCCGAGCTGACCGTCAAGATCCGCCTCGGCGAGCCCGAGCTGGTGCAAGAGGCCGGCAGCCGGGCGCTGGGCCTGCGGGTGTTCAAGGACGGCCGCCGCGCGGTCACGTACACCTCGGACCTGCGCGACCGGCCGCTCGAGTCGTTCGTGGCCGAGAGCGTGGCCCTGGCCGCGCTGTCGGAGCCCGACGAGTTCGCGCTGGCGCCGGATCCGGCCGACCTCGCCACCGACGTGCCCGATCTCGATCTCTACGACGAGCGGGTCGGCGAGGTCGACGCCGCGTGGGCCATGCAGCAGTGCATCGTCGGCGAGCGCGCCGCCCGCGCCGCCGACGCGCGCGTGACCAACTCCGACGGCGCGACCTGGTCGCGGGTGATCGGCGCGACCGCGTTCGCGACCTCGGGCGGCTTCGCCGGGGCCTACCGCGGCAGCTACGCGTCGTTCTACGTCGAGCCGATCTGCGACGACGACAGCGAGGCGACGCCCAAGAAGCGCAACGGCTACTGGTGGACCGCCGACCGGTTCCTGGCGCGGCTCGACGACCCCGAGGCGGTCGGGCGCGAGGCCGCCCGCCGGACCGCCGCGCAGCTGGGGTCCAAGAAGATCCCGACCCAGGAGTGCCCGGTGGTGTTCGACCCCGAGGTCGCGCGCTCGCTGGTGGGCACGGTGTTCTCGGTGGCCAACGGCTCGTCGTTCTGGCGCAAGTCGACCTACCTGCTCGGCCGCGAGGGCACGATCATCGCGTCGCCGCTGGTGACGATCGTCGACCGCCCGCACATCCCGCGGGGCCCGGGCTCGCGCCCGTTCGACGGCGACGGCCTGCCGACCCGCGACAACACGCTGGTGCGCGCGGGCGTGCTCGAGACCGTGCTGTGCGACACCTACGCCGCGCGCAAGCTGGGGCGCGGGTCGACCGGCTCGTCGGGGCGCGGCATCGGCGGCAACCCCGGGCCGACCACGTCGAACCTGATCCTCGAGCGCGGCGCCACGCCCCGGGCCGAGCTCATCCGCTCGACCGGGCGCGGCCTGTACGTGACGTCGATGATGGGCTTCGGCTTCAACCCCGTGACCGGCGACTTCTCGCGCGGCGCGGCCGGGTTCTGGATCGAGGGCGGCGAGCTGACGTTCCCGGTCTCGGAGATCACCGTGTCGTGCAACTTCGATCAGCTGCTGCAGCGGATCGACTGCGTCGGCGACGACCTCGACACGCGCAGCTCGACGGTGGCGCCGACGGTGCGGGTCTCGAGCATGACGATCGCCGGCTCGGCGACCTGACGCCCGCCGGGCGAGGTCGCCGGGGGCGCGGCCCGCCCGGCCAGCCCGCGGCGGCCGCGTCCCAGCGTGCTCGGTGGCTGAGATATATTCGGCGCGATGAGCCGCTGGACCCGGGAGGTCGACGATCGCGCCGCGGCGCTGATCGACGGCGTGGTCGCCGGCGGTGACGCCCGCGCCGGGGCGTGGCGCGGCCTGATGGTGCTGCTGGCGCCGCACCTCGAGGCCTGGGCCCGCTCGAGCCGGCTGCTGCGGCGGTGCCGGCTGGCCGGCGATGACGACGCCCGCGCCGTGATGGTCGCGGTGTTCGAGCGGCTGGTGGCGCACGACCACGCCAACCTGCGCGCGTTCGCCGCCCGCGAGGCCGCGGCCGACAGCGACCCCGACGCGATCATGGCGGAGCTCGCGCGCCTGGGCCGGCTCGACGACGACCTCACCGACGAGCCCGCCGCGGACGAGCCCGCGCCGGTCAAGGCCTGGCTCCTTCGCTTGCTCGACTACGTCGCGCGCGATCACGTGCGGCGGCGCTTCGGCTGGGCGCGCGACGACGGCCCGAGCAAGCGCGATCTCGGCAGCGACGCCGCGCGGCTCGACGGCGTCGTCGACGCCGGCGCGCGTCCGCCGCTGACCGACCGCCTGACGGTCGGGCGCCTGGTGGCGGAGGTGCGCGCGCACATGGCGACGTTCCCGGCCCCGATGCCGGCCGCGCTCGAGCTGTGGTTCGACGACCACGGCTTCGAGGAGATCGCGACCGCGCTCACGCTGGCCAGCGCCGACGCCGCCCGGGCGCTGGTGCGCGCCGGCCAGGCCCGCCTGCGCGAGCGGTTCCGCGGCCGCGCGCCGCTGTTCACATGAAGCTCCTCGTCGCGCTGGCCCTGACCTGGGTCGTCACCCGCGGCGCGATGGAGCCGGGGCGCACGCCCGGGAGCTTCTGGGTCACCACCGAGCCGGTGCCCGGGCGGTTCACCAACGGCGAGGTGATGTCGACCACCGCCGTCCGGCTGCCGTACCGGCTCGACGTGCGCTGGCGCCGGATCGGCCCCGAGGGCGGACGCTCGCTGCACGTGATCATCGCCGGCGGCATCGTGCTCGTGCAGTCAGGCCAGCTCGCGCTCTACGCCTATGACGAGGCGGCGTTGGTCGCGCGCGGGTGGACCGCGGTGCCGACGCTGGCGACGCACGCCGAGCACGCGATCGGCGTCGAGCAGGATCTCCAGGAGGTCCGGGTGTTCGTCGACGGCGCCGTGGTGCTCCGCCAGCCGCTGGTCGCCGGCCGCGCGACGACCAAGGTCGGCGTCGGCCTCAAGGGCGCGGGCGGTTATCGGTCGTCGCTCTACGTCGGGGCGATCGCCGTCGCCGAGCTGCCGCCGCACTGAGCGGCCACGGCCGCGCCGCCACCGAACACCGCCGCCAGCCCGCACGCCTGCGTCAGCGCCGCGGCCGGCGTCACGGGATACGCCCGCAGCGCGCCGCCGGCGTAGCCGACCACGACGCGATCCTCGTCGACGAACGCCACCGCCGTCGCGGCGCCGAGATCGCTCGCCCCGACGTGCGCCAGCACCGCGGCGCCGCGGATCGTCCACACCTCGGCCACGCCGTCGGCGCCGGTGACGGCCAGGCGATCGCCCGACGGCGAGCGCGCGACCGCGAGCGCCGCGACCCGGCGGCCGGCCAGCGCGACGCGCGCGCCGCCGGCGCCGCGCACCGCGATGACGCCGTCGACCGCGGTGGTGATCAGCGCGCCGTCGGCGGCCGCGAGCGGCCACACCCGCCCCGGCAGCGGCGCGGCCGGCGACGCGAGATCGCGGCCGTCGAGCACCAGGCTGGTGCCGTCGGGTCGCCCGGCGAGCAGCGCCGCGTCGTCTGCGGCGAACGCGAGCGCCGCGTGGCCGTCGTGCTGCTCGTCGCCGGGCTCGGCCTCGCGCCGCGCGGTCGCCGCGCCGCGATCGATGTCCCACAGCACCGTCACCCCGCCGGCGTGGCCCGACGCCAGGCGTCGACCGTCGTGGGTCCAGGCCAGCGCGGTGACGGCCCCGGTCGCCGGCAGCGACCGCGCGGCGCCGCCGCCCGGCGCCACGATCGTCAGCCCGCCGTCGAGCGTCCCGATCGCCAGGGCCCCACGCGCCGATACCGCCAGCGCGCTCACCGGCCCGCCCATCGCCCAGGCCCCGCGCGTCGCGCCGGTGGCGGCCGAGAACGCGCGCACTTCGCCCCCGGCGTCGGCGATCACCGCGGTGTCGTCGTCGAGCCACGTCGCCGCCAGCAGCTCGCGCGCCGACGTCTCGGTGCGCAGCCGCACACCGTCGGCGGCGCGCCAGATCACCGCGTGGCCATCGTGGCCGGCGCTCAGCAGGTACGCGCCGGTCGGCGAGGGGGCCAGCGCGACCAGCTCGCCCGAGTGGCCGAGCAGCATCCCGGCGGCACGGCCGCTGCGCAGGTCGACGACGAAGGCGCTGCCGTCGCGACTCGCGGTCACGAGCCGGGCGTTGGCCGGGTCGACGGTCGGGCGCGCGCCGACCTCGTCGTGGTGGAGCTCGAGCGTCAGCACCGGCCGACAGGTCGAGACGTCGACCACGTCGAGGGGCCCCCACCGCTCGGTCAGCAGCCAGCCGTCGTCGAGCCAGCCCTCCGCCAGGCTGGGCAGCTCACAGCGGATCTCGCCGCTGCTCGGGTCGAGCACGACGGTGGCGCGCTGCCGGTCTTCATCGAACAGCCCGATCGCGAGCAGGCCGTGGCGGGTGTCGATCGGCGTCAGCCCGAACAGCATCGGCCGGGCGGGGAGCACCACCCGGCCGGGCGTCCCGGGGGCCGCGTCCGGTCCCCACGCGCGCACCACGTGATCGGCGCCGTTGTGGAAGAGCGTGCCATCGACGCCGAAACCCATCACCACGGCGGCCGCGCCGACGGCCGCGACCTGGACCAACGGCCCGCCGGGCGCCCAGCGGACCAGCCCGCCGTCGACCGTGGCGATCGCGACCTGACCGCGCGGATCGTGGGCCGCCGCGGCCGCCGGCGCGGGCAGCGGCTGACGCTCGAGCACGTCGAGCGTCGCCAGGTCGCGCACGGTCAGGTCCTCAGCGACGACCACCAGTCGATCACCGGTGACCAGCCAGCACGCGACCGGGTTGCCGCGGGTCGCGATCGTGCGCACCGTCCGGGTCGCGAGGTCGACGACCTCGACGCCCGGCGTGAAGCCGTAGACCGCGACCGTGCGGCCGTCGGGCGCCACCGCCAGCGTCTCGGGCTCGGCCAGGCTCAGCGGCACCGCCGCGCGGAGCTCGCCTGATCGCGCGTCCCAGATCAGCAGCTGGCGCGCCTCGTCGAGCCCGAGCAGCGCGTCGCCGGCCACCGCGGTGCCCTTCACCAGGCCCACGTGCGGCAACGGCCGCAGCATCGGTCCCGCGCTGAGCACGTCGAGCGTCCCCTGGAACGCCTCGGCGGTCGGCGCCCGCCCGGCGGCGACGTCGGGCCCGAGCGCGCCGATCGCGGTGAGCAGCGCGTCGTACCGGGTCGCGGGGGCCGCGGCCAGCTGGTGCGCGAGCACGCCGCGGGCGCGCCGCAGCTCGATCTCGGCGCGCCGCTGCGCCGCGCGGGCGCGGTCACGCTCGCGCGCGATCCGGGCCAGCGACAGCG
The DNA here is from genome assembly GCA_016717005.1 of Myxococcales bacterium. NCBI lineage: Bacteria > Pseudomonadati > Myxococcota > Myxococcia > Myxococcales > Myxococcales bacterium. The sequence goes on from JADJUF010000016.1 coordinate 165,644, forward strand.
CCCCGCCGATCACCAGCACCACCAGCGCGACCGCCACGATCTGCAGCGCGGTGCGGTAGCGGCGCGCGAAGTGGCGGAGCAGCTCGCCGGGGCCATAGCGGCGCGACCGCAACAGCTGACCGGTGAGGAACCGCCGCAGCTCGTCGGCCAGCTCCTGCGCGGTCGCGTAGCGCACCTCGCGATCGCGCGCCATCGCTCGGTCCACGATGTCGGACAGCTCGGCCGGGACCTCGGGCGCCAGCTCGCCGAGCGGCGGCGGCGGCCCGTCGGCGAGCAGCTGCCGCGCGGCGGTGCTCGTGCGATCGCCGTAGGGCGGCGCGCCGGCCAGCACGTGGTACAGGGTCGCGCCCACGGCGTAGACGTCGACGCGGGCGTCGGGCGTGGCGCCCCGGCCCTGCTCGGGCGGCATGTACTGGGCGGTGCCGGCCCCCAGCCGGGTCAGGCCGTCGTCGGCCGGCGCGTCGTCGAGCGGCGGCGCGTCGTCGTCGGGGCCGCCGACCTCCTTGGCCAGGCCCCAGTCGATCAGCACCGTCTCGCCGAAGTCGCCGATCAGGATGTTGTCGGGCTTGATGTCGCGGTGGACGATGCCGCGGGCGTGGGCGAACGCGACCGCCTCCGCGACCGTCACCACGTGCGGTACGAGCTCGAGGCGAGCGGCCAGCGTGGCGCGGCGCGCGATCTCGCGGCCGAGCGGCGCGCCCGCCAGCAGCGGCATCGCGTAGAACGGCTCGCCGTCATCGAACCGCCCGGCCTCGTGGACGCCGACGATCGCCGGGTGCTGGAGCCGCGCGGTCAAGCGGGCCTCGCGCTCGAAGCGCGCCCGCAGCGCCGCGCGCGCGCCCTGGGAGCCGCCGCGGATCTGCTTGATCGCCACGACCCGGTCGAGCCGGCGGTCGCGCGCCGCGAAGATGCTGCCCATGCCGCCGCGGGCGTCGGCCAGCGGCGCCCACTCGTCGTAGATCGTCCGGTCGACGTCGGGCAGCGGCGGGGCGTCCGCCGTCGGCGGCACCTCGAGCCCGGCCAGCGTCGACAGGCGCCGACAGGTCGGGCAGGTCGTGACGTGCGCGATGCTGCGTGGGTCGCCGGCCAGCAGATCGTCGAGCGTCGGGTGCGCCATCGCCGATCCTCAGCCTACAGGTCGAGCGCGTAGCCGACCTCGAGCGCCAGGTAGAAGTCGGGGTTGGACGCCTCGGTCGGGATCACCCCCAGCTCCATGCCGATCGTGAACGGGCCGAGCGGCGGGATCGCCTCGTGCCACGACAGCACTCCGCCGAGATCGCCGCTCGACAGGTTGTAGAGCGCGTAGAGCTCGCGCACGGCGTGGTCGCGGAAGCCACCGACCGAGTGGTACGCGAGGCCCGCCGCCGCGACCGGCGTCAGGCCGCTCGGCTCTGTCGACATCGGATCGCTCGGCGCCGGCACCAGCGCGGCCTTCATGCCGCCGGCCAGGATCAGCGCCTTGCGCATCACGGTCTTGTTGGAGATGACGGTGCGGGTGCCGCCCGACGGCGCGGTCGACCAGGTGTCCCAGGCGACGCCGTGGCGGTGCCACAGCACCAGGCCGCCCAGCGCGTCGAGCTGCGCGACCCCGCCGAGATCGTAGCGCGCGCCCGGTGAGCCACAGCGGCCCGAGCTGCCGGTCGGCGCGCGCGAACGCGCTGACGCTGCCGCCGAGCGCGTAGCCGAGGGCGATCTCGATGCTGACCGGCGCCGGCGCGACGCAGGCGTCGAGCTGGGCCTGGGTCGGCGCCGCGGCGACCGCGGCCTCCTTGCACACCAGCGGCTGGCCGGCGCGCGCTGTGGCCGGCGCCAGGATCACCGCGGCGAGCGCGGCACCAGTGATTCGGGTCGTCTTGTCCATGCAGGTCCTCCTCTCCGACCATCACGGGGCGGCCCGGGCGAACGTCAGGCGCGAAGTTTCGGCCTGACGGTTCCCCCGCGCGCCTCGTGAGTGGAGGCATGCGCAACCTACGCTCGCTCGCCCTGTTCGCCGCCGCCCTGTCGCTGACCGGGTGCTTCTCGCTGTTCCCGATACCTGGCACCGGGGGCAAGAAGTCCGCCCCGGCCAAGGCCGAGGTCGACGGCAAGGTCTTCGGCACCGGCACCATGGTCAACGACGCCTGGGAGGTGACGCTCCTGGTCGACCCGGCGACGGTCGCGGTGTCCGCGACCGCCGATCAGCTGATCGTCGACAGCACCAAGGGCGGCGGCGTCGACCCGATCAACGGCGACTTCTTGCTGACGATGCGGCGCAAGCGCCCCGGCGAGACCGCGAAGTCGCTGATCGCCGCGGAGCTGCGCAACCTCAACGTCCACCGCAAGCCCGAGTACTTCAAGGGCGTGCTCGCGTCGTTCGACCTGCCGGCGCTGGGCGAGCAGACCAGCAACGGCTCGGCGATCGGCACGATCACCGCCGCCGAGCAGGGCCAGTGCATCTTCGAGCTGATCCTGGTCGCGCCCGACGTCGATCAGCTGGTCAAGCTCGAGCTGGCGAGCCGCGCCGGCATCCTGGCCAAGGTCGGCAAGTCACCGAACCCCACGGTGTGTCGGTGAGCCGCGCGGGGCTCGCGCTCCTGGGCCTCACCGCGTGCGGCGCCGGCGTCGGGCCGTACCAGCCCCGACGCGACGCGTGGGCCACCGCGGGCGGCGCGCGCCCCGACCTGAGCTTCGACGAGCAAGACCGCCGCGTCGCCCACCAGGCGGCCAAGCGCCTCACGCTGCCCGAGCTGGGCGGCGGGACCGCGCCGATGTACGCGTTCGCCGGCGGCGTCTACCTCGGCGTGAAGCAGGGCGCGAGCCAGACCCGCGTCAACGACGGCCCGTGGTCGTCGACGGTGTACGCGTTCGAGGGGCACGCCGGCGTCACCCAGGCGGTGCTCGACGACCGGGTCGTGCTCGGCGGCAACCTCTTCGCGGTCGGCTACGGCAGCGGCGACGACGCCGCGATGGCGCGGGCCCGCTACCTCGCGGCCGGCGTCGAGCTGAGCGGCGCGCTCGGGCTGACCCCGTCGCTCGCCGTGCGCGCGGCCGCCGGCCGCCTCTACGGCCAGGCCCGGATCACCGACGCGGGCGCGGAGGATCGCGCCGCCGCCGGCGGGTGGCGCGGGACCGCGGGCGTCGACTGGGCCTGGACCCGCGTCCACGGCAACGATCTGATCGTCACCGCCGAGCTGCAGGGCGCGCGAGTCGACGAGCTCACGCTGCTCGGGGCCGCGCGGCAGCTGACGGCCCGCGCGCTCATGCTCGAGCTCGTGCTGGTGGGGAGCTGATGCGGCGCGCGGTCGTCGCGGCCGTCGTCGCGCTCGCGGGCTGCGCCGGTGGCATCGGCGCGCCGGGCCCCGGCGGCGCGGGCGTCATCCGGGTCCGCGGCCCGGGCGCGGTCGTCGAGCCCGGCTGCGTCGGCTGGTGCCGCGTGTCGCTGCGCGACGGCGTGATCCGCCGCGACGGTCCCGGGCTCAAGGTCACCTTCGGCGCGCGGATCGGCGTCGTCCACGGCGCCCTCGGCGCCCGGGGCGCGGTGCTCGGCCTCGCCGGCGAGCCGCACCTCGACGTCGGCTGGGTCCCGGTGAGCGATCGCTGGGCGCTCACCGCGAGCCTGGGCTACGTGTTCCAGACGCTGCCCTACGGCGACGACACGGTCGCGTACCGCGGCGTCGCGCCGAGCCTGCGCGCCGCCTGGGGCCTGCGGCGTCGGCTCGCGGTCCACGCCGGGGTCGGTGCGGCGCGCGGGGCGATCACCGTGACGCCCGACGCCGACGCGCCGGCGATGACCGCCGCCGCCAGCCAGGCCCGGGCCCTGGCCGGCGCGACGCTGGTGCTGCGGCGCACGCCGTCGATCGATCTCGCGCTGCGCGTCGAGGCGTCGGCCTTCGCCTCGGGCCAGGTCGCGGTCGGCGGCGAGCGCGGCCGGTTGGCCGGCTGGGGCGTCACCAGCCAGCTCGTGGTGTCGAGCTTCTGAGCGCGCGGGCGCGGCCGGGTTCTGGATCGAGGGCGGCGAGCTGACGTTCCCGGTCTCGGAGATCACCGTGTCGTGCAACTTCGATCAGCTGCTGCAGCGGATCGACTGCGTCGGCGACGACCTCGACACGCGCAGCTCGACGGTGGCGCCGACGGTGCGGGTCTCGAGCATGACGATCGCCGGCTCGGCGAGCTGAGGCCGCGTCGCGCTCGACGCCGTGGTCGCGGTCAGTCGACCACGCCCGGGTCGAAGTGAGCGACGCGCAGGCAGGTCTGGCGGATCCCATCGCGGGCCCTGGGCGTCGCCTGCACGTAGTACTGCCGGGCCTTCACGGTGTTCTTGAGGTTGCACGCCGACAGCGCGGCGACGCTGATCAGCCTGGTGCGCGTCCCCGTGGTCGCGCCGGCCGCGAGGCCACGCTCCGATAGGAAGAGCGCGCGGGCGTACAGACCGTTGACCGCCGCCTCGATCGCGGCGGCCGCGATCGCGCCCGGATCGGTCGGCTCGGGCGCGGGCGTGCTCGGCCCGGGCTTCGACGCCGACGCGGTCGGCCCCGGCTTGGTGGCGGGCGCGGGCTTCGCCGGCGCGGTCGTCGCCGGCGGCGCGGCCGCGGGATCGTCGTCGCTGGGCGTGAACACGAACGGGTAGTTCACCTCGATCCGGCCGCCGTCGCCCAGCGGCGGCAGCACCGCCGACTCCAGCGTGGCGCCCATGCAGTCGCGGAACTCCTGGGACTTCCCGAGCGGCCCCGGGATGTCGAGGTCGCCGACCGTGACCACGGTGCCGACCTCGGCCGCGCTGTCGATCGTGAAGCGCGCGGTGACCGTGTGCGCGCCCAGCGCCGGGTCGCGCGCGAGCTCGGCGTCGAAGCACTCGGCTAGCATCGGCGCGACCTCGCGCACCGCGGTGCGGATCTCGTCCTTGGTCAGCTCGGCCGGCAGCGGGGCGCTCGGCGCGGGGGCGGCAGCCGTGCCGGTCATCGCTGGCGCAGCCGCGCCGCTGGTGGCCGCGGCGCCCTGGCGAACGCGCGCGATCGCCTGGGCGATCTCGGCGCGGCGGGCGCGGTCGACCTCGGCCTTGGCGACCGCGACGACCGGCGGCGCGGTCGGGCTCGGCGCCGTCAGCGTCACCTGGGCGCCCGCGGGGATCTCGGTCGTGGGCTGCGCGTCCTGGCGGGCCGACACCTTGCCGTCGTACACCGACACGACGACGACGACGGCGATGGCGGCGGCGGCGCCACCGACGATCAGTTCACGCTTCATGGGAGCCTCCACGCGGAAGGTGGCGCGCGCGCTGGTGAGCACGCCGATGGGGGTCGTGACCGCCAGGCCGAGGGCGCCTCGGTGGCGATAGGTGACGACGCCCGCCGCGTGGCTCACGCGGGTGACGCCGTCGGCGGTGGTCCAGGTCACCTCGGCGCCGGCCTCGACCCAGGCCTCGAGGCCATCGCCGAGCGCGACGGTCCGCGGCGCGACCGCGACGACCTGGCCGCGCCCGCTGGCCGGTCGGTGCGGGGCGCGGGCCCACAGCGCCAGGGCCACGCTGGCGGCGACCGCGAGCGCGCCGCCGATCGCCAGCGCCTGGACGCGGCGTGCGCGCGGTCGGCCCGGCGCGTCGAGGGCGGTGGCCCGGCCGCGGCCGTGGACCGCGTCGAGCACGCGGTCGGTCAGGCCCGCGGGCGGCGGCGGCGCGGTCCACGCGTCGAGATCGAGGCGGTCGTCGTCGTCGGTCATGGCGTCACTCCCTCGGCGGCGAGCACGGCCTTGACCGCGGCGCGGGCCCGCGACAGCCGCGACTTGACGGTGCCGAGATCGATCGCGAGCGCGCTGGCGATCGCGTCGTAGTCGAGCTCGAACACGTCGCGCAGCAGCAGCACGGCCCGGGCGCCGCTGGGCAGCGCGGCGACCGCGTGGGCGATGCGCTCGCCGGCCTGCTTGTGCTCGTGGGCCAGCCGCGGCGACGCGCCGGTCGCGAGGACCGCGAGGTCGTCAGCCCCGGCGGGCTCGGGCCGGACGCGGCGCAGCTCGTTGAGCGCGACCCGCGTGGCGATCGTGAAGATCCACGTCGACAGGCGGGCCGGGCCGCGGGGATCGAACTCGGGCAGGGCCCGGTACACCCGCACGAAGGTGTCCTGGGTCAGGTCGTCGGCGCGGTGGCCGAGCCCGACCGGCGCGACCATCCGCCAGCACAGCTCCCAGATCGGCCGCTGGTAGCGATCGACCAGCGCCCGGAACCCGGCCTCGTCGCCGGCCTGGGCGCGGCGTAGGGTCACGTCGTCGAGCTCGCCGGGGCGGGCGCGACTCGGGGCCGGGGCCTCGGCGGTCATCACAGGAGGTTCCACCCGCGACCGGCCGCGAGGTTCCCGGGATTCGAAGTTATTTCTTGGTCGCAGCCGGCCACGCACGCCGGCCGCGGTGCCCCGGACTCGAGCCTATGTCCGCGGGAACAGCCGGGCCAGGCGCGCCAGCGACGCGGCGTGGACGTGGCCGTTGGAGGCCACCAGGCCGTGCGGGCGCGACAGATCGAGCTGATCGTAGCGGACCGGATCGCCGGCGGTGTCGGTGAGCACGCCGCCGGCCGCCACCAGGATTGCCTCGGGCGCGCAGGTGTCCCACGCCTTGCACTTGGGGAACGGGTTCACGTACAGGTCGCGCTCGCCCAGCGCGATCAGCGCGAGCTTGAGGCCGACCGAGCCGATGTTGAGCTCGTTGGCGATCCCGAGCGCGCTCTTGACCTCGTCGATCACCTCGCTGCGGTGGGACTTCGACGCGACCAGGCGGATCGCGCCGACCTCGTCGATCGTCGACACCGCCAGCGCGTGGACCGCGCCGTCGGGCAGCTCCATCCACGCGCCGCGCTCGGGGCTGGCCGCGAACAGCCGCGCGCTGGTCGGCTGGAACACGACGCCGATCACCGGCCGGGCGGCGAGGCACAGGCCGATCATCACCGCGAAGCCATCGCTGCCGCGGATGAAGTCCTTGGTGCCGTCGATCGGATCGACGTACCAGACCCGCGGCGCGGTCAGGCGCGCGAGATCGTCGGCCGACTCCTCGCTGACGACGCAGTCGTCGGGGAACGCGGCCCGCAGCCCGGCGACGATCAGGTCGGACGCCGCGCGATCGGCCACGGTCACCGGCTCGTCGCCGGCCTTGTGCTCGACCCCGAGCGCGGCCGGGCCGCGATCGCGGATCGCGACCGCCAGCGCGCCGGCCTCGCGGGCGAGCTGGCTGGCGACCTCGATCTCGCGGGCGTAGGAAGGGGCGATCATCGGCCCCAGCCTACCGCACCCGTCACGAGTTACGCGCGGTCACGTGGTCACGGGTCACGCGGTCGTGTGGCGCGGTCGTCGGGTGGGCGCGCCGGGCGCGCGCCCGGCGCGGCGCGGGGCGCGCCGGCGCCGCGTCCGCGGCGCGGCGCGTCGCGGTCGCCTGGTCACGCGGTCGCCCGGTCACGCGTCACGCGGTCACCAGGTCACGCGTTCATGCCGCCGTCGGGCCACAAGAGCGCCTTGGTGTCCTCGAGCGAGGCCACCGACCGGCCCGAGAGCTTGACCAGCTCGGCCGCGGCGCCGACCAGGTCGCCGTTGGACGAGGCCATCGTGCCGTCGGGTAGATAGAAGTTGTCCTCGAGGCCGACCCGGAGGTCGCCGCCCAGCGACAGCGCCGCCATCGCCATCGGCCACTGCTCGCGGCTGATGCTGATGACCTTCCAGCGGGCGTCGGCCGGGATGTTCTGGGCCTGGAACGCCAGGTGGCGGGCGCTGGCCGGGATGCCGCCGAGCACGCCCATGATGAACGAGAAGTGGTACGGGCGCTCGATCAGCCCGAGGCTCGCCAGCACCGTGTGCGAGTAGGCGTGGCCGGTGTCGAAGCACTCCATCTCGGGCTTGACCCCGTGCTCCTTCATCGTGCGCGCGAACGCGATGATGTCCTCGAACGGGTTGGCGAACACGAACTTGAACGCGAACTCGCGCTTGGCCTCGCTCCACTTGGCGTAGTTCATCGAGCCCATGTTGAGCGCCGCGACCTGGGGGCGCTGCGCGAGGTGCGCGACCCGCTCGGTCATCGGCCCGGCGCCGCCGGTCGACCAGTTGATCAGCACCGGGCACCGGGCCTTGGTCTCGGCCATGATCGCCGCGAACGTGTCGGGCGCCCACGTCGGCGCGCCGGCGTCGGTGCGGGCGTGGATGTGGACGATCGTCGCGCCGGCCTCGTACGCGCGGCGGGCCTCCTCGGCGATCTCGACCGGCGTGTACGGGATGGCCGGGCAGTGCTTCTTGGTCGTGACCGCGCCGGTCAGCGCGCACGACAGGATCACCTTGTCAGCGGAGGAGCTCATCGGCCCGCAGCGTGCCAGCCGCGGCCCGGCGCATCAAGCCGCGGGGCCCGGAGGTAAGTCGATGAAATCCATCACCGCGGGCAGATCGTCGACGACGGCGGCGCGGGGCCCCAGGGTCGCGAGGTACGCCAGCTCGTAGGCCGGCGTGTACGGCCCGCGCACCAGCGCGACCCGGGCGCCGAGCGCGTCGGGCAGGCTCAGGTCGAGCTCGAAGATGTCGCCGACGACCGTGAGCCGACCGAAGTCGCCGCCGCACAGGCCGGCCAGGATGTCGAAGTAGCGGCGGCGCTTGCGCAGGATCGGCCGCGCCAGCCCGGCCACGGTCAGATCGCTCGGGCCGGCGGTCCAGTCCTCGGCGATCACGAACTTGCCGGCGTTGCCGCGCACGCGCTCGGCCAGCCAGGCCACGCCGCCGCCGTCGCGCTCGAGCTGCTCGATCTTGCCGCGCACGTGGTGGGTGCCGGAGTTGGTGACGACCCAGACGTCGAGATCGGGCCGCCGCCCGAGCGCGCGCAGGAGCGCCGCGGCGCCGGGGCGGAACACCGGACGGGTGACGGTGTGCAGGTAGTGGTGGCTGTAGAGCAGCGAGCCGACGCGATCGCGGTCGCCGAGGTCCCGCAGCACGCCAGCCTCGTCGTAGATCCGGCGCGCGATCGGGGTCATGCGCAGGTACGGGTCGACCACCGCCGGCGCCACCGCCCGCAGCGGATCGCCGAACTCGGCGGCGTACGCGGTCGGATCGGCGAACATCTCGGCGCGGATCGCCTCGGCCCGCGCGCGCACCACCGCCGGCTCGCCGCCGGTCAGCGTGGCGAGATCAGCGACGTAGCCGTCGAAGAACGGCGCGCCTTCGGCTTCGGCGTCGGTCATGGTGCCGTCGAAGTCGAGGACGACCACCGGGCGGGCAGCGGACATGTGCGCGTAGGGTTCCACGGACGGCCGGCCGGCGTCACGCGCGCCGCGGCGAGAAACGCCTACTTGCTGCGCTGATCGTAGACGCCGTCCCAGTCATCGGGCGGCGGCGCCGCCGCCAGCTCGGCCGCGCGGGCCGCGAGCACCCGGGCGGCGCCGTCGTCAGGCGCGGCCGCGGCCAGGGCGGCGAAGCGCGCGGCGGCGTCGGCGAAGTCGCGGGCGCCGAACGCGGCCATGGCGTCGGTCCAGGCCGCGAGCGCCGCGGCGGTCGGGACCCCGGGGCCGCCGGTCCGGCCGCACAGCTGGAAGATCCGCGCCGGCTGGTCCTTGCCCTTCATGCGCACGCGCCCGAGCTCGCGGAACACGAAGTCGCGGGCGGCGGTGGCCGTGGCCTCGCCGACGAGGATATCGACCGCGTACTCCTTGGTCAGGGGCTCGAGCCGGGCCGCGAGGTTGACCGCGTCCCCGAGCACCGTGTAGTCGAAGCGGGCCTCGCTGCCCATGTTGCCGACCGACATCGGGCCGGTGTTGATGCCGATGCCGATCTGCACGTTCGGGCGGCCGCGGCTGGCCCAGCCCTGGTTGAGCGGCCCGAGCGCCGCCTGCATCGCCAGCGCGGCGTCGCACGCGCGCCCGGCGTGGTCGCCGACCGGCAGCGGCGCGTTCCACATCGCCATGACCGCGTCGCCGATGTACTTGTCGAGCGTGCCGTCGCGCTCGAGCACGATCGTCGTCATCGGCGTCAGGTACTCGTTCAAGAAGTCGGCGAGCTGCTCGGGCGGCAGGGCCTCGGCGATGCGCGAGAACCCGCGGATGTCCGAGAACAGCACCGACATCTCGCGGCGCTCGCCGCCGAGCCGGGTCGCGCGCGGGTTGGCGACGATCCGCTCGACCAGCGACTTCGAGACGTACTGCGCGAACGCGCTGCGCAGGTGGGCCTTCTCGCGGCCCTCGGTGGCCAGGGTCGCGACGGTCGCCGCCAGCATCGTCAGCGCGAAGGTCGCGGCTGGCGCCACCAGCTCGACCACGACGCCGCGCGCGAACAGGGCCTGGCCGATCGCGCTCCACGCCGCCAGCGCGCCGATCGCGATGATCAGCGGCAGCCACAGGCGCCGGCGCACCCGCCGCAGCTGCAGCGCGATCGCCAGGGCCGCGAACACCAGCAGCGCGGCGACCTCGGCCGCGGTGCCGGCGTCGCGCAGGAGCTCGTCGTAGAGCAGGTTGTGCAGGAGCGTCGCGTGCAGCTCGACGCCGTCGGCGGTGGGATCGAACGGCGTCGGCACCTTGTCGTACGCGGCGTGGGTGAAGCCGACGATCACGATCTTGCCGTGGAGCTCGGCGGCGCCGACCCGACCGTCGAGGACCGCGGCCGCCGATACCCGCGGGAACGGCCGGCCCAGGAAGTTCAGGCGAGCGGTGACCGGCAGCGTGCGCTCGCCGAGCGTGACCGTGCGGCGCGCGGCGAAGAACCGGGTCGGCTGCTGCGTCGCCAGCGCGGCCAGGGTCAGCCCCAGCGCCTGGTAGTAGCGGCCGCCGTACTCGATCACCAGCGGCACCCGGCGGGCGACGCCGTCGTCGTCGCGGTAGTGGTTGACGGCGCCGGCGGCGATCGCGCCGGCCGCCATGCCGGGCATCGTGAACGCGACCGCGTACGCGCTGGGCACGGTCGCGGCGCCGCCGACCGACTCGCTGACCTGGGCGCCGGCCAGGCCGGCCGGCTCGGCCGGGGGCGCGGCCGGGCGCTCGCCGGCGCTGGTGATCAGCCGGAACAGCGCGCCCAGGACCACGACCTTGGCGTCGGCGATCGCCGCGACCAGCGCGTCGTCGCCGTGGAGCGCGGTCACGACCTCGCCCAGCGCGTCGCGGGCGGCGGCCAACGCCGGGCTCGGCGCGGCGTCGGCGCGCGCGGTGGCGTAGGCGTCCTCGACCTGGCGGGTCAGCGCGTCGGGCAGGAGGATCTCGCGCGAGGAGAAGAACAGATCGAGCGCGATCGCGTCGGGCTCGGTCGCGGCCAGCGCCCGGATCAGCCGGGCCCAGCCGCGTCGGGTCTGGAACACGTCGGGGGCGGCGCGCCGGGTGTCGTCGTCGAGGCCGACCACGACGATCCGGGCGTCGCGCAGCGCGCGCGGCCCGCGGGTGCGGAACCGCCAGTCGATCGTGCGCTGCTCGAGCCCGTCGAGGCCGGGCAGGTGGTAGGCGCGCCCGTGGCCCAGGGCCAGGCCCGCGAGCGTGATCGCCACCACAGCCGCGGCGACCAGCGGCCAGTTTCGGGGTGAGCGATCCCGCGGTGCCATCGGGCCAGCCTACCAGCGAGGCGGTTGTCGCGGGTCGGGCGGGGGCGTAGGCTCGACGGCCAATCATCCGTCTCGGGGGAGACGCCCATGGCCTATTCGCTTCGTCCGCGCGGCCTCGCCGCAGTCATCTTCGTGTTCGCAGTCTCCGCCTGCGGCGACAACCTCAAGCCGCCGGCCGACGACGCCGCGGTCGCGATCGACGCCACGCCGGCGGTGTGCGGCAACGGTACGGTCGAGGTCGGGGAGGACTGCGACGACGGCGATCAGGTCGCCGACGCGGTCTGCACCGACTCCTGCCACTTCACCTGCGGCAACGGCGTGGTCGACGACGGGTTCGGCGAGCTGTGCGACACCGGCATCGCCGCCGGCGCCGGCGCGTGCCCGACCACCTGCGACGACAGCATGGCCTGCACCGCCGACGTCCAGTCGGGCTCGGGCTGCCAGGCCCAGTGCATGAACGCGCCGATCACCGTGCCGGCGAACGGCGACGGCTGCTGCCCGACCGGGGCCAACGCGCTCACCGACGACGACTGCGCGCCCGCCTGCGGCAACAGCGTGGTCGAGCCGCCCGAGACCTGCGACACCGGCATCGCCAGCGGCAGCGGCGCGTGCCCGAACCTGGCGGCCTGCAACGACCTGGTCGCGTGCACGACCGACACGCTGACCGCCGGTGGCAGCTGCACGGCGGCGTGCGCCAACACGCCGATCACCGCGCCGATGAACGGCGACGGCTGCTGCCCGCCGGGCGCGACCTCGGCCACCGACAGCGACTGCGTGGCCGGCTGCGGCAACGGTGTGGTCGACCCCGGCGAGACCTGCGACACCGCCATCGCGGTCGGCCCGGCTCGTGCCCGACGACCTGCAGCGACGGCATGGCCTGCACCCGCGACGTCCTGGCCAACGCCGGCACCTGCACCGCCGCCTGCTCGTTCCCGCCGATCACCACGATGACCAGCGGCGACGGCTGCTGCCTGGCCGGCGGCAACAACAACACCGACGCCGACTGCCCGATCCGCTGCGGCAACGGCGCCGTCGAGACCGGCGAGCAGTGCGACGACGGCAACATGAACAACACCGACGCCTGCAACAACATGTGCATGCTCACGACCGTCACGCCGACCGCGTTCCGAATGAGCGACCTCGACCTGCGCAACCCGCACACGTTCGTGAGCTTCATCGGGTGCCGCGACGTCACCGACACCGCGCTCGCGGGCTTCTCGGTCAACGGTCAGATCCAGACGGCGATCCAGACCGACGGCACCGACGCCGACACCAACCTCGATCTGTCGATCGCGACCGTGTTCCGCCCGCTCAACCAGGCCGCCGGCGCGATGACGCCGCTCGAGATCCACTTCCCCAGCTGCACCGCGCCGATCGGGACCACGATGTGCAGCCGGACGCCGGCCACCGCGATGGCGATCTCGACGACCGCGACCAACATGGCGACCGGCACCTGTCTGGCGCCGCTCGCGGGCACCCAGGGGACGCCGTACACGCCGGCGATCACGACGCCGACGGGCCCGTGCTACTCGGCGGGGCCGGTCACTGTGACGATCACCCTGGCCGGGATCCCGATCACGCTCCGCGACTCGCGGATCGCCGCGACCTACTCGGGCAACCCCGCGACCACCACCGTCAACGGGCTGCTCATGGGCTTCATCAGCGAGGCCGACGCGAACGCCACGATCCTGCCGTCGACGCTGCCGCTGGTGGGCGGGCAGCCGCTGTCGTCGCTCCTGCCCGGCGGCATGGGCAACTGCTCGTCCCGCGACGATCGCGACATGAACGGGACCGTCCGCGGCTGGTGGTTCTACCTGAACTTCACCGCGCCGCGCGCCACGTGGATCGATAACTGATCGAACGGCGCGCGCCGGTGCTCAGCCGCCGGCGAACGGGCGCTCGAGGATCTGGCCGGTGATGATCGAGGGCGCGGTCGAGGTGCCGCCGAAGTACAGGCCCGAGGCCCAGCGGAACTGCGCGGGCGGCTGGGCGGGGCAGGCGCGGGGCAGGGTGACGGCGGCGTCGATCGTGCGCGCGCCCTGGGCGCCGGCGACCGTGAAGCGGTAGCGCGCGCCGTCGGACCAGAGGCGGTAGCGCAGCGGCGCGGCGGCGGCGAGGTCGGCGGCGGTGAGCGTCGCCAGCGGCGCGGGCGCGGTCAGGTGGACGCCGGCGTTGTTGGCGTAGGCGGTGACCTCGAGCACCGGCGGATCGAGATCGAGCCGCCAGCGCCAGCCGAACATCGCGCCCTCGGCCGAGAGATCGATCGTGTCGCAGTCGGACAGCCCCGGCAGCTTGTTCCAGTCGAGCTGATCGTTGGGCTCGACCGGATCGGTCAGCACGTACATGGCCGAGGCGTCGAACGCGAACAGGTAGTCGCGGCCGTCGACCTGGGTCAGGGTGCGCACCGGGTTGCCGTCCGTGCCGCCGAGGATCGTGGCGTCGTGGCGGCCGACGTCGATCTGGTAGGTCGCCCAGGTCGGCGCCGCGTCGGGCCCGCGGTCGAGCCGCGCGTCGGGCTGCGCTGGCGCGGCCTCGCCCGCGCAGCCCGCGAGCAGCGCGGCGAGCAGCGCGGCGAGCAGCGTGGGGCCGGCCACGGGGTGGAGCACGGCCCGATCGTACCACCGGGTTGCGCGACGCGACTTATTGTGTATTATGTACACTGTGACTCCTCACACCCGGATGCGCGTGTCCCTGCTCGGCCTGGCCCACGGCGATGCCTTCGGCGAGACCCTGTTCGGGCCGCCGGAGGAGGCGACCCGGCGCGTCGCGGCGCGCGCGCTGGTGGCGCGCCGGCCGTGGCGCTGGACCGACGACACCGCGATGGCCCTGGCGGTGGTCGAGACGCTCGAGCGCGACGCGACGATCGACCCTGACGCGCTGATGGCGGCGCTGGTCCGCCGGTTCGCCGCCGAGCCTGACCGCGGCTACGGCCAGGGCGCGTACACGCTGCTCACCCGGGCGGCGCACGGCGCCGACTGGCGCGTCGAGGCGACCGCGATGTTCGGTGGCCAGGGCTCGTTCGGCAACGGCGCGGCGATGCGGGTTGCGCCGCTGGGCGCGTACTTCGCCGACGATCTCGACCGCGTGGTGGTCGAGGCCGCCCGCTCGGCGGCGCCGACCCACGCGCACCCCGAGGGCGTCGCCGGCGCGGTCGCGGTCGCGGTCGCCGCGGCGCTGGCGTGGCGGATCGGGCAGGGCGCGGCGCTCGACGGCGACGCGCTCCTGGCCGGGGTGATCGCGCGGACGCCGCCGGGCCTGACGCACGCCGGCTTGGTCCGGGCGCGGGCGCTGGGGCTGGCCGCGGATCCCGACCAGGTCGCGGCCGAGCTCGGCACCGGGCGCCAGGTCAGCGCCCAGGACACCGTGCCGTGGTGCGCGTGGGTCGCGGCCCGACACCTCCGGAGCTACGAGGACGCGGTCTGGCAGGCGGCGGCGCCGCTCGGCGATCGGGACACCAACGCGGCCATCGTCGGCGGCGTCACGATCCTCGCGGCGCCCGGCGGCGCCCTGGCCATCCCCGCGGCCTGGCGCGCCGCGACCGAGCCGGTGCCCGCGTGACGTCGATGCGATCCTGTGCCCGCAAGGAGCGCCGCGGGCAGGTCTTTCGCGGCTTCGAGGCGGCCGAGGCCGCTGACGATGCGTACTACGCTGGGCTCACGCCGCAGGCGCGCGTCGCCATCCTGCTCGAGTTGATCGCCGCGTACCAGGAGTCGATCGGTGAGGCGCAACCGCGACTTGAGAGGGTTTGTCGAGTCACTCAACTCACGGCAGCTTGAGTTCGTGGGCGTGGGCGGGCCCGCCGTCGCGGATCACAGCGTGAGCGTGACGTCGTAGATGCCGTCGCCCGAGGTCGCGGTGCCGGTGACCGTCGTGCTGCCGGGCATGCGCTCGGTGACGCCGCCGCCGCCGTCCTGGAGGAGGCCCTGCATCGTCAGATCGAGCGTGACGTCGCCGGCGATCGCGCCGGTCAGGTGGTAGGTGCCGGTCAGCTCGCCGGTGAACGTGCCGGCCGGGATGTTGCGCAGCGCCAGGTGCAGGTACGGCTGGGTCGCCTCGGCGGTGTCGGTGTCGTAGGCGATCGAGATGGTCTCGTCGTCGGGGCCGACCGGGAACGGGCCGTCGTCGTAGCCAACCATGCCGACGTGGAGCCGCATCTCCTTGTTGGCCGACGAGCCCTGATCGACCTGGCCGGTGATCGTGATCGTGCCGGCGACGTCGCCGGCGCCGGTCTGCGGCGGGATGTTCGCGGACGACGCGGCGTTGAAGCCGTCGAAGCCCAGCCCGAGGGACTTGGCGACCGAGCCGTCGAGGCCGAGGTACGCGCGGCGCGCGGCCTCATCAGAGTCGATCGCGGCGTCGTCGGCGCACGCGCCGGTGACGGCGAGGACCAGGGCAGAGATCAGGACAGCGCGCATGATCGTCTGTCGCGGCGGCCCCCGGGATGGTCGCAGCGATCGGGTATCGTGCCGCCGTGGGTGATCTGCGCACAGCCGACCTGGCCTGGTGGCGGGCGACGTTGACGCGTCAGGCGCCGCTGGCCGAGGCCGACCTGGCCGCGGTCACGCCGCACCTGCGGGTCAAGACCCTGGCGGCCGGCGAGGCCTACCTGCGCAGCGGCGCGCCGGCGGTGGCGGTCGGCCTCATCCGCGCCGGCCTGGTGCGCGAGACGTTCCTGGTGGCCGACGGCCGCGAGCGCGTGCGCGCGTTCGGGATCGCCGGCGACTTCGCCGGCTCGCTGTCGGACCTGCTGCGCGGCGGCGCGGCCCGGTGCGAGGTGATCGCGTGCGCGCCGACGCGGGTGCTGACCGTGCCGTGGGCGGTGATCGCGCGCGCGGCCGCGGCCCGGCCGGCGTGGCGGGGGCTGGTGGCGGCGGTGACCGAGCGGCTGTACCTGCTCAAGGCCGAGCGCGAGTACGAGCTGCTCGCGCTCGACGCCCACGATCGCTACCAGCGGTTCCGCGCGCGCCTCGCCGCGATCGAGCCGCTGGTGCCGCAGCGCCACGTCGCCTCGTACCTGGGCATCACGCCCGAGCACCTGTCGCGGCTGCGTCGGCGGCTGGGGCTGCCGCGCGCGCGCCCCGTCGCAGCGTCACGATCGCCGCGCCGAACCCGGTCATGAACGCACCCCAGCGGGCGACGCCGATCGCGGCCTCGAGCGACGGCGCCGCCCAGGCCAGCGCGCCCATCAGCGGCAGCGGCAGACCGATCATCACCGCGAACACGCGATCGCGGACGTCGGCGCGCGGCAGGCCGAGGGCGATCATCGCCAGCGCCAGGTAGCTCAGGTGGAACTTGGCCTGCGACAGCACGTGCTGGAGCTCGATCGCGGCCGGGCTGATCGGCAGGCCGGCGCCGGCCATGCGCGCCAGCGCCAGCAGGTGGTGATCCTCGACGATGTCGAGCACCGCGACCGCGACCATCGCGCGCACGCCCAGCCGCACCAGCGGATGGTCGGCGACGCCGAGCGCCCGCGGCAGCAGCACGAAGAAGCCGGTGTAGGCGATCAGGAACAGCGCGTCGAGGCCGATGATCGCGCGCAGCGCGTCGGCGCCGGCGGCGATCGCCGGCGCGTAGTCGGCGCGGACCACCTCGAACGGCTCCTGGGCGACGCCGGTCGCGGCGGTGATGGCGACCATCGCGGTCAGGACGGCGGCGGCCGTGGCGGCCAGGGCGACGGCGAGGCGGTTGGCATGGCGCGGGTCGATCATGCCCGCAGCGTGGCGACGGCGACGCGCGCGCGCCTTGATGTGCATCAACGCCAGCGTCGATGGGCGGTTCTGCTAGATTTCGCGCGCGATGTCCAAGCCCAAGCTCAAGGTCGGAGTCCTCGGCGCCACCGGCATGGTCGGTCAGCGCTTCGTCGCGTTGCTCGCCAACCACCCGTGGTTCGAGGTGGCCGCGGTCGCCGCCAGCCCCAGCTCGGCCGGCAAGTCCTACGCCGACGCGGTGGCCGGGCGCTGGAGCCTGGGCGCGCCGGTGCCCGCGGCCGCCGCCGCGCTGACCGTGGCCGACGCCGGCGACGTGACCGCCGTCTCTGCCGGGGTCGACTTCGTGTTCTGCGCCGTCGACATGGCCAAGGACGCGACCGCCCGGCTCGAGGACGACTACGCCCGGGCCGAGACCCCGGTGGTGTCGAACAACTCGGCGCACCGGTGGACCCCGGACGTGCCGATGATGATCCCCGAGATCAACGACGACCACGCGGTCGTGATCGAGGCCCAGCGCCGGCGCCTCGGCACGCGGCGCGGCTTCGTCGCGGTCAAGCCCAACTGCTCGATCCAGAGCTACGTGCCGGCGCTCCACCCGCTCCTGTCGTTCGGCCCCAACCGGATCGCGGTCTGCACCTACCAGGCGATCTCCGGCGCCGGCAAGACCTTCGCGTCGTGGCCCGAGATGGTCGACAACGTCATCCCGTTCATCAAGGGCGAGGAGGAGAAGAGCGAGCAGGAGCCGCTGAAGATCTGGGGCACGGTCGTCGACGGCCGGATCGTGCCGGCGAGCTCGCCGACGATCAGCGCGCAGTGCATCCGGGTGCCGGTCAGCGACGGCCACATGGCCGCGGTCTTCGTCGGCTTCGAGCGCGCGCCCGCGCGCGACGAGATCCTGGCGGCCTGGCGCGAGTTCGTGGGCAAGCCGCAGCGCCTGGGCCTGCCGAGCGCGCCCAGCCCGTTCCTGCGGTACTTCGACGACGACGCCCGGCCCCAGACCCGGCTCGATCGCGACGCCGGCGATGGCCAGGCGGTGTCGATCGGGCGGCTGCGCCCCGACGCGCTGTTCGACTGGCGGTTCGTGGCGCTGTCCCACAACACCGTGCGCGGCGCCGCCGGCGGCGCGGTGCTGACCGCCGAGCTCTTGACCGCCGACGGGTACCTGACCGCGAAGTAGCTACGGCTGCGGCGCGAGCCGCGGGATCGCCGCGAACCCGCGGCGGCGCTGGCGGGCCCGCACGACCGCGCGCCCGGCCCGCTCGGCGGCGGCGTCGATGGCCGCGGTCAGCTCGAGGTCGGTGGCCTCGACCACGACGGTCGGCAGGTCGTCGCCGCGCACGCGCATCCGGCACAGCTTGTCGACGCCGCCGCGGGGGCCGTTGACGTCGGCCAGGGTCACGTCGAGCCCGCGGATGGCCGGGCCGAGGCGGCCGAGCGCGAACTGAGCGCGGCGGCGGACCCGGTCGAGCAGCTCGGGGGTGAGGTCGAGGTCGCGGGTGCGGATGACGATCTTCATCAGAGGTTCCTCGCTTTCACGTCAGAGGGTGTGCGCCCAGGATGGGGCGTCACGGCCGTGCGGTCGAGTCGTAAGTTTGAACGCTTCGTGTCGCATAAAACGACATGTGCTAGCGTGCGCCGGTGAACGCACAGACGATCGCGGTGACCATCCACGGCCTCGCGGCCGGCGGCGACGGCGTGGGCAAGGACGCCGACGGGCGCACGGTGTTCGTCGCCGCGACCGCGCCGGGCGAGGACGTGACCGCGGCGGTGGTCGAGCGCCACGCCCGCTGGGCCCGGGCCGAGCTGGTGACGATCACGCGCGCGGGCGTCGGGCGGATCGCGCCGGCCTGCCCGCTGTTCGCGGCCCGCACCTGCGGCGGCTGCGACTGGGCCCACGTCGACGCCGCGACCCAGGCCGCCGCCAAGCAGGCGATCGTCGCGGGCGCGGTGCGGCGGCTGGTCGCCGGCGGCGCGACCCTGGCGCCGCTGGCGCAGCCCGAGCGCGCCTGGGGCTGGCGGCGGCGGGCCCGGTTCGCGATCGCCGGCGGCGCCATCGGGTTCCACGCGCCGCGCGCCCGCACGGTGACCGACGTCGACGCCTGTCCGCAGCTCGCGCCCGAGCTGGCGGCGGCGCTGGCGGCGGTGCGCGCGGCCGCGGCGACGGTGATCGCCGGCGCCGGCGAGCTGCACCTGGTCGCGGGCACCGGCGGCGCCCACGCGGTCATCGACGCGCCCTGCCACGGCGAGCAGGCGCGCGCGCTGATCGGCCACGGCGGCCTGGTCGGCGTGGTCTGGCCCGGCGGCAAGGCCGGGCTCGCGGCGGTCGAGCTCGAGCCAGGGCTGCGGGTCCGCGCCGACGAGTTCGCTCAGGCGGGCGCGGCCGGCAACCAGGCCCTGCGCGCGGCGGTGGCGGCCGCGGTGGCGGCGCGGCCCGGCGAGCGGGTGCTCGAGCTCTACGCCGGCAACGGCAACTTCACGCGCGATCTGATCGCGGCCGGCGCCGAGGTCACGGCCACCGACGCGGTCGCGCCCCGGGACGCCGCGGCGGTGGCGGCGCAGTTCGTGGCCGGGCCGGCGGCGGCGGTGGTGCCGGCGCTGGTGGCGGCGGGCCAGCGCTTCGACGTGGTCCTGCTCGATCCGCCGCGCACCGGCGCCAAGGACGTGATCGGTCACCTGGCCGCGACCGGCGCCGGCCGGATCGTCTACGTGTCGTGCGACCCGGCCACGTTCGCGCGCGACGGCGAGCGCCTGGTCGCGGCCGGCTTCGCTGCGCGCACGATCGCCGCGTTCGACCTGATGCCGCAGACCGCCCACGTCGAGCTGGTCGCGCAGTTCGAGCGCGCGCTCGATCCGGCGTGAGCGCGCGGGCGGCGCGCTCGCCGGGGCCGCCCACGGTTCGCGCGCGCGATCCGGCGTGAGCGCGCGGGCGGCGCGCTCGCCGGGGCCGCCCACGGTTCGCGCGCGCGCGATCCGGCGTGAGCGCGGGCGGCGCGGTCGAGGCCGGCGCGCGCGCCGGGGCCGCCCACGGTTCGCGCGCGCTCAGTCCGGCGTGAGCGCGCGGGCGGCGCGCTCGAGGCCGGCGCGCTCGCCGGGGCCGCCCACGATCGCGACCAGCGTCAGCGTGCGGAACAGCAGCACGCGCGCCGCGACCAGCTCGACCCCGGCGGCGCCGCGCCGCCGGAACGTCAGCTCGAGGGTCGGCACCCGGGCCGGGCCGGTCCGGACGAGCGCGCGCGCCAGCTCGACGTAGCCGGGGGCGCTGGCGAAGCCGCGCACGATCGCGTCGACGTGGGCGGTCCGGGTCGCGTCGCGCCACGCCGGCAGGTTGGGGACCTCGTAGCGGACGACCACCGCCGTCGCGGCGCCGCGGGTCCGGACCACGCCGCCGGCGTCCGCGGCCGGGCCGGTCCAGTCGTCGTCGAGCGTGAGCGTGGCCGGGCCCAGGTCGACCGGCTCGGCGGCGGCGGCCGTGGCCGCGAGCGCGACGAGCGCCGCGACCCGACCGATCACGTCGGGGCCAGCTCGTCGACGATGCGGCGCTGATCCGACTCGCTGCCGAACCAGTCGCGCGGGTAGACGAACGCGTGGCCGCGGGCCTCGACCACCAGCACCGGCGCCGCCTGGGTCCACGACACCGACCGCCGCAGGAAGTACACCGCGGTCACGTCGGCCTTGCGCAGCTTCTCGGGCGCGCCGCGGCACAGGCCGCGCGGCAGCTCGACGTCGTCGCCGGCCACGACCACCGTGCCGGCGGGGTGACGGAAGGTCTGGAGGGCCTGCCAGGCGTTCCACAGGCCCCACGCCACCAGCACCACGCCGATGCCCTGGCCGAGCGTGCCGAGGCCGCTGATGCACAGCGCGCCGACGATGAGCCCGATCGCGATCCAGCGCAGGTGCTGGCCGCGGGCGTGGAACAGCTCGACCGCGAGGCGGCCGTCGGCGTCGGTCGACGCGCCGCCGGGCGCGTCGTCGCGCGCGGGGTCAGGCTTGCCAGTCGGACGTGAGGGCATGGACGCGGGCGCGGATGTCGGCGAGGTGGACCTGGGTCAGCCGGCGATCGTCGACGACCAGGCGACCATCTACCACGACCCGGGTGATCGCGCGAGGCGACAGCGCGTAGACCAGGTTCTTGGCCAGCGGCCCCTCGGGCCACAGCGACGGGTCGTCGAGGTCGACCGCGACCAGGTCGCAGCGGTAGCCCGGGGCCAGCTCGCCGACCGGCAGATCGAGCAGGCGGGCGCCGCCGCGGGTGCCCATGGCGAAGACGTCCTCGGCGGTCATGACCTGGCCGTCGGTGCGCGCCACCTTCTGCAGCAGCGCGCACGCGCGCATCTCGTCGAGCACGCTGACCCGGTTGTTCGAGCAGCCGCCGTCGGTGCCGAGCCCGATCGTGACGCCCCGGCCGTGCAGGTCGACCACGTCGGTGATGCCGTCGCCCAGGAACATGTTCGAGCCCGGGCAGTAGGCCAGGCGGCCGCCGCGCTCCGCCAGGACCGCGCGCTCGCCGGCGTCGAACCAGCAGGCGTGCACGACGTTCATCGCGGCGAGGTCGACGTCGAGCCCGGCCACGGCGTGCAGCGGCCGCTGCCCGAACCGGGTCAGCGACTGCTCGACCTGGTACTGCTCCTCGGCCAGGTGGATGTGCCACGGCACGCCGGCGTCCTTGGCGCAGCCGGCGCCGGCCTCGATCATCGCCGGGGTCGCGCCGTGCTGGCTGTGGGGCGCGGGCTGGACGCTGACCAGGCGGCGCTCGCGATCGTGGTAGCGGCGGTGCAGCGCCTCGAAGTTGGCGACCGCCTGGGGGATGGTCTCGCGGTAGCTGGCCGGGGCGCCGTCCCAGTCGTAGAAGCACCGGGCCAGGACCACGCGGATGCCGAGCGCGCGCGCGGCCTCGATCGTCGCGCTGGCGTGGTCGTTGCCGCCGGCGTTGAGGTAGTAGAAGTCGCACACGGTCGTGACGCCGTGGAGCAGCATCTCGCCGAACGCGAACAACGCCGCGGTGGCCATGCCCTCGGCGTCGAGGCGCGGCGAGTACCGGTACAGCGCCCGCTCGCGCCAGGCCAGGAACGGCAGGTCGTCGCCGATGCCGCGCAGCAGCGACTGGAAGCTGTGGTTGTGGGCGTTGACGGTGCCGGGGAAGATCGCGGTGCGCGCCCAGGTCACGACCCGGGCGCCGGCGGCCCGGGGATCGGCCGCGACCACGGCGGGGTCGCCGACCGCCAGGATCACGCCGTCGTCCTCGAGCACCGCGGTCGCGCCGCGGGCCACGCCGCCGACCACCGCGCGATCGGCTCGGTACAGGGTCGCCATGGCGCGACGCCACCACGGAACCCCGGGCCGGCGCAAGCCGGTGTAGCCTGCGCCGTGGCCGATCTGATCGCTGACGCAGCCGCGGGCAAGCTCGCGCCGATCTACGTGGTCGCGTCCGATCACCCGATCCTGGTCGACCGGGCGCTGGCCGCGGTGCGCGACGCCGCGGTGCCGGCGACGATGCGGGCCTGGAACTACGACGTCATCGAGGGCAAGGCCACCGGCGCCCGGATCGCGACCGCGTGCCAGACCCTGCCGATGATGGGCGCGACGCGCATGGTCTACGTGCGCGACCTGGCGCCGATGGCGGCCGACGAGCTGGCCAGCCTGATCCCGTACCTGGCGGCGCCGTCGCCGTCGACGGTGCTGTTCGCGGTCACGAGCAAGCTCGACAAGCGGCTCAAGTTCTACGCCGCCGCCAGCAAGCGCGGCTACGTCCACGAGCTGGTCGCGCCCAAGCGCGTCGACGGCTGGATCCGGACCGAGGCCGAGCGCCGGGGCGTGCGCCTGGCCGCCGACGCGGTCGCGCGCCTCGCTGACGCGATCGGCAACGACCTGTCGCGGCTGGCGCTGACGATCGATCAGCTCGCGCTCTACGCCGGCGCGCAGCCGGTCACCGCCGACGACGTCGACGATCTGGTGGCCGACACCCGCGAGCGCTCGGTGTTCGAGCTGACCGACGCGATCGGCGCCGGCAACGCCGCGGCGGCGCTGGTGGCGGTGGCGTCCCTGGCCGAGCAGCGGCAGAGCGCGATCGGCGTGCTGGCGATGCTGGGGCGGCACCTGCGCCAGCTCGAGCTGGTGCACGTGGCCCGGGCCGAGGGCGTGGGGCCGCGCGAGCTGCCGGCCCGGCTGGGCGTGCCGCCGTTCGTCGTCGACAAGCTCACGTCCCAGGCCCGGCGCTACCGGCCGTCCGCGCTGGCGCGCGCGATCGAGCTGGTGGCGGCCGCCGACTGGGCGATGAAGGGCCACCCCGATCCCACCGTCGTCGGCGTGATCACCGAGCCCGCCAGCACCGGCGCGGTCCAGAAGATCCTCGGGCGCGGCCTGGGCGAGCGGGTGCTGCTCGAGCGGCTGGCGGTCGAGCTGGTCGCGCTCGGCGGCTGAGCCCGGGGGCTCAGCGCTCGACGTGGGCCGCGAGCGCGTCGGCGACCGCCGTCGGCGCGTGGCGCATGAGCATGTGGCCGGCGCCGGGCACGGTGACCCGGCGCGCGTCCGCGAAGCAGGCGAGGCGCCGCGCCAGCTCGGGTTCGGGCAGGCGCAGCCGCGACTCGGCGCCGTCGAGGTACAGCACCGGCGCGGTCACCGCGCGCCAGTAGCTGGCGGCGGCGTCGACGCGGAACGGGTAGGGGCCCTGGGTCAGGTGCAGCGGGTCGTGCTTCCAGGACACGCCGCCGTCGACGGCGCGGGTGCCGTGGCCGGCCAGCTCGAGCGCGCGCGCGGCGGTCAGCAGCGGATCGTGGCGGCGCAGGCGCGCGGCGGCGTCGTCGACCGACGCCAGCACCTTGGGCACGCGCTCGGTCGTGGTCCAGGTGTCGATCCAGCCGCGGGTGCGCGCCGGTAGATCGGCGCCGCCCTCGGGCGGGCCCAGCCCCTCGAGCAGCGCGACCCGGTGCGGGCGCGACGGCCGGGTCCCGGCCCAGTACGCCACGATCGTGCCGCCCATCGAGTGGCCGGCGATCGACACGGTGTCGCGGCCGACGCGCTCGACCACCTGGTCGAGATCGGCCACGTAGTCGAAGAAGTGGTAGTAGCCGCCGGCGCCGATCCAGTCGCTGTCGCCGTGCCCGCGCAGATCGACGGCGACGACGTGGTAGCGCTCGGCCAGGCGCGCCGCGACCTCGGCCCAGCCCCAGGCCAGGTCGAGGAAGCCGTGGACCAGCACCAGCGTGTGATCGCCGGCGCCCCACTCGAGCAGGTGGTAGGTGAGCCCGGTGGGCAGCGCGATGCGGCGGCGGCGCGGGGGCGGCGGCGTCATTGGGCGATGATCCGGTGGACGGGGCCGTCGTCAGCGAGCACGACCACGTCGCCGGTGACGGCGGCGGTCACGGCACGACGACGCGGCGGACCCGGCCATCGTGCGTGACGACGTACAGCTCGCCGACGCCGTCGCTGTGGACGTGGGTGATCGCGCCGACGCTCTGGAGCACGCGCTGATCGTTCTGGGCGGCGCCGTTCATGATGCGGAACGACCACAGCTCGGCCGCGGAGTAGTCGCCGTAGAAGTAGGTGCCGACCAGGTCGGGGAAGCACGCGCCCCGGTAGACCTGGCCGCCGATCACCGAGTGCCAGTTGGCGGCGGCGGCGTGCTCGGTCACCGGATCGGTGCGGCCGGCGGTCAAGCAGCCGCTCGTCGGCTCGTAGCAGTGCGCGCCCTCGCGATCATCCCAGCCCCAGTTGACGCCGGGCAGGTTGGGCGTGAAGTCGACCTCCTCCCACGCGTTCTGGCCGACGTCGCCGATGTAGAGATCGCCGGTGGCGCGATCGAACGACCACCGGAACGGGTTGCGCACGCCCTTGTGCCAGATCTCGGGGCGCGGATCGGTCGCGCCGTCGACGCTGCCCGCGTGGGGGTTGTCGGTGGGGATGCCGTAGGCCTTGGCGCCGGTGCGGGTGTCGACGTCGATGCGCAGGATCTTGCCGAGCAGCGCGGCGTCGTCCTGGGCGCGATCCTGCGGATCGCCGCCGGAGCCGCCGTCACCCATGCCGATGTAGAGCTTGCCGTCGTTGCCGAACTCGAGCCAGCCGCCGTTGTGGTTGGCGTAGGGCTGGGGGATGACCAGCACGTCGCGGCGGGTCGCGACCGGCGCGGTGTCGTCGCCCGGGGCCGTGGTGAACTCGGCGATCACCGTGGCGCCGTCGGGCTTGCGGGTGAAGTTGACGTAGAACCTCCCGTTGCTGCCGAACTGCGGGTGGAACGCGAGGCCGAGCAGCCCCTGCTCGCCGCCGAAGCGCACCGGGCCGGCGGTGCCCGAGAGATCGAGGTAGGGCGCGGTGACCAGGGCGCCGTCCTTGATGAGCCGGATCGCGCCGGGCTGCTCGACCACGAACACGCGGCCGTCGTTGACGGGGCCGGTGAGCGCGACCGGCTGGTCGAGGCCGGTCGCGACCGGCGCCAGCGCGACGGTCGTGCCGGCGCGCGGGGTGCAGCCGAAGGTCGCGGCGTCGACGCTGGGGCCGTCGAGCCCGCCGGCGTCGACGTCGCCGGTGGTGCCGTCGTCGGACGCGGCGTCGATCGGCGGGGACGATCCGCCGCCGCCGCCACAGGCGATGACTCCGGATCCGAGGGTGAGGGCGAGGACGGCGCGGCGCATGGGCCGCGACTATACGCCCGCGGGCGCCTCGCTCAACCGTCGTCGCGGGCCGGGTCGGGGGGCGGGGCGGGGGCCGCCGCGCGGCCGCGCTTGCGATCCTGCACCTCGCGCTTGGCCGACCAGCGCGCGACCGCGATCAGGATCACGCCGGCGGCGGCCAGCGGCGCCAGGAACACCCAGCCCACGAACTGGTCCTGGTCGGCGGAGCCGAACGCGTAGAGCGCGATGACCATGCCGATCAGCAGCACCAGCGCCGCGCCCAGGTAGCCGAGCAGCTCGACCTTGCGCCGACGGATGCTGGCCTCGAGCAGCACCACCAGCTCGGCGGCCTTGTCGGGCGGCAGCTGCGTGATCGCGGCCTCGATGCGCTCGCGGAACTCGGGATCGCGCAGGCGCTCGGCCAGCTCGGCGGGCTTGATCGACGCCGGGAGCGCGTCGCCGCCCTCGGTGATCGGCTTGGATGCACGCGACTTGGCCATGCCGCGGCAGCCTACCCGAAAGGCGGCGCGCTTGCGCCGGCCACGGCGCCCGGGCATGGTCGCGGCGATGGCCCAGCGCATCCGCGACGACCTCGGCCGGGACGTGTGCCTGGTCCGCCCCCGCAGCGCATCGTGTCGCTGGTGCCGAGCGACACGTACACGCTGTTCGCGCTGGGCTGCGGCGAGCGCGTGGTCGGCCGCACCACGTACTGCGATCAGCCGGCGGCGGCGGCGGGGATCCCGACGGTGGGCGGCACCAAGGACGTCGACGTCGACGCCGTGCTGGCCCTGGCGCCCGAGCTGGT
The DNA here is from genome assembly GCA_016717005.1 of Myxococcales bacterium. Classification (NCBI taxonomy): domain Bacteria; kingdom Pseudomonadati; phylum Myxococcota; class Myxococcia; order Myxococcales; species Myxococcales bacterium. The sequence goes on from JADJUF010000016.1 coordinate 192,262, forward strand.
GATCGCCAACCAGGAGGAGAACACCCGACCGGCGCTCGAGCGCCTGGCCGCGCGGGTGCCGGTGCTGGTGTCGATGCCGCGGCGGGCCGCCGACGGCGTGGCCCACGTGGCGCGGCTGGCGCGGGCGCTGGACGTGGCCCGGACCCCGGCCGCGGTCGAGCTGGTCCGGCGCGGCTACGAGGCCTGCGCCGCGCCGCCGCCGCCGGCGCGCGGGCGGGCGTTCGTGCCGATCTGGATGGATCCGCTGATGACGATGAACGCCGACACCTTCGGCAGCGACGTGCTGGCGGCGGTCGGCATCGGCAACGCGTTCGACGATCGGCTGCGGCTGTACCCGCTGGCCGCCGATCTGGGCAAGGCCGCCGCCGCCGATCCGGGCGGGCGCGATCAGCGCTACCCGCGGGTCAGCGCCGACGAGGTCGTCGCGCGCGCCCCCGACCTGGTGCTCCTGCCCGACGAGCCGCGCGCGTTCACCGCGGCCGATCGCGCGACCCTGGCGGCGCTGCTCCCGGGCGCGCGCCAGGTCGACGTGTCGGGCCGCGACCTGTTCTGGTACGGCGCGTGGACGATCGAGGCGCTGCCGCGCCTGCGCGCCGCCGCCGCGAGCTGGTAGGGTCGGCGGCGCATGGAGCGCCTCCACGTCGTCGACGGTCACGGCTACATCTTCCGGGCCCACTTTGGGTTGATGAACGCGTCGTCGCGCAGCGAGCGGCGCGAGGTCCGGCTGTCGACCCGGGACGGCATGCCGACCGGCGCGCTGTACGTGTTCGCGCGCATGCTCTTGCGCCTGCACGAGGACGTCGGCCCCGAGCGCATCGCGGTGGTCTTCGACGCCGGGCGCAAGAGCTTCCGCACCGAGATCTACCCCGAGTACAAGGCCCACCGGCCGCCGGCGCCCGAGGACCTCGCGATCCAGATGCCGCGGTTCGCGCCGCTGGTCGAGGCGCTGGGCTGGCCGGTGCTGGCCATCCCCGGGGTCGAGGCCGACGACGTGGTCGCGACCCTGGCCACGGCCGCGGCGGCCAAGGGCTGGGAGTGCACGATCTACTCGGCCGACAAGGACCTGATGCAGCTGGTCGGCGAGCACACCGCGGTCATCGACGCGATGCGCGCGCAGACCTACACCCGCGCGGCGGTGATCGAGAAGTTCGGCGTGCCGCCCGAGCGCATCGCCGACTTCCTGGCGCTGCGCGGCGACGCGAGCGACAACATCCCGGGCGTGGCCGGCGTCGGCGACAAGACCGCGGCCGAGCTGGTCAACACGTTCCCCGACGTCGAGGCGCTGATCGCCGCGAACCCCAAGGTGCGCGGCAAGTTCCCGCTGGCCGACGCCGCGCAGGTCGAGCGCCTGCGGATCTCGCGGCGCCTGGTCGAGCTCGATCGCGCGGTGCCGCTGCCGCGTGAGGTCGAGGACCTGCGGGCGCGGCCGTGGGACCGCCCGGCGCTGATCGCGCAGTTCAGCGAGCTCGAGTTCGCCAACCTGGTCGAGAAGGTCGAGCGCACCACCGCGGCCAGCCCCGACGCGGCGCCGCCGCCGGCGCTGGTGGTCGAGGCCCCGGCGGCGCTGGGGCCGGCCCCGGTCGTGGCCGACACCGCGCCGGCGATCGCCGCGCTGGTCGCGGCCGCGCGCGCCGCCGGGCGCCTGACGCTCGCGATCGAGACCACCGGTCGGTTCGATCGCGCGACGGTCATCGGCGTCGCGGTGGCCGTCGCCGGGCACGCCCCGGCCTACGTGCCGATCGCGCACCGGTCCCTGGCCGCGGGGCCGCCGCCCAGCGACGCCGCGCTGGCGCCGCTGGCCGCGGTGCTGGCCGACCCCGCGGTCGCCAAGACCATCCACGACAGCAAGCACGCCGAGCGGGCCCTGCTCGGGCACGGCTGGCCCCTGGCCGGCATCGTCGACGATCCGCTGCTGGCGCAGTTCCTGGTCGACGCCAGCGTCGACTCGGGCATCGAGGCCATCGCCGCCACCGTCGGCGTGACGCTGCCGAGCCACGCCAAGACCGTCGGCAAGGCCGGCTCGTTCGAGGCGGCGGCGCCGATCGAGGCGGCGACCTGGCTCGGCACGGCGGCGGCGGCGGCGGCGGCGGCGGCCCCGCGCCTGCGCGCCAACCTCGAGGCCCGCGGCCTGACCGCGCTCTACGACGAGCTCGAGCTGCCGATCGCCCGCATCCTGTGCGAGCTCGAGCGCACCGGCATCTGCATCGACCGGGCCCACTTCGCGCAGCTCTCGGCCGAGGTCGCGACCCAGATCACCGCGCTCGAGGCCCAGATCGCCGAGCTCGGCGGCGGCGACATCAACGTCGGCTCGCCCAAGCAGCTCGCGGCGCTGCTGTTCGAGCGGCTGGGGCTGACCAGCGACCGCATGAAGAAGACCAAGACCGGGTACTCGGTCGATCACGAGGTGCTCGAGAGCATGATCGACGCCCACCCGATCGTGCGGCCGATCCTCGATCACCGCGAGCTGACCAAGCTGCGCGGCACCTACCTCGACGCGCTGCCGCCGCTGGTCAACCCGAAGACCGGCCGCCTGCACACGCTGTTCAACCAGGTCGTGGCCGCGACCGGCCGGATCTCGTCGCAGGATCCCAACCTCCAGAACATCCCGATCCGCACCGAGGTCGGCCGCGCGATCCGGCGCGGGTTCGTGGCGGCGCCCGGCAAGGTGCTGCTGGCCGCCGACTACTCGCAGATCGAGCTGCGGATCATGGCCCACCTGTCGGGCGACCCGGTGCTGTGCAAGGCGTTCCGCGAGGGCATCGACGTCCACGCCCAGACCGCGTCGGAGGTGCTCGAGCTGCCGCTGTCGGCGATCACCTCCAAGGAGCGCCGGATCGCCAAGGCGGTCAACTACGGCCTCATCTACGGCCAGTCGGATTTCGGCCTGGCCCGCGCGCTCGACATCTCCAAGAAGGACGCGCGCGCGTACATCGATCGCTACTTCGCGCGGTTGCCGACCGTGCGGCGGTTCATGGATCAGCTGGTCGCCGACGCCAAGCAGGCCGGCGGGGCCCGGACCGTGCTGGGCCGGTGGCGCCCGATCCCCGAGCTGGCGTCGAAGAGCCCGGTGGCGCGGCGCGCGGCCGAGCGCGTGGCCCAGAACACGCCGCTGCAGGGCTCGGGCGCCGACATCCTCAAGCGCGCGATGGTCGCGTGCCACCGCCGGATCGCCGCGGCCAACCTGCCCGCGACCATGCTCCTGACCGTCCACGACGAGCTGGTGTTCGAGGTCGAGCCCGACCGCGCCGACGAGATCGGCGCGGTGGTCAAGGAGGAGATGGAGGGCGCGTTCGCGCTGGCGGTGCCGCTCGAGGTCGACCTGGGCGTGGCCCGGACCTGGGCCGACGCGTGATCGCCGCACGCCGGGCGGGCGCGGCCGGGCCGGCGCGCTATGCTGACGGGCGTGCGTGTCGCGACCGTCCTGGTCCTCGTCGCCGCCGCCTGTGGCGGTGACCGCGGTGGCGATCAGCCGCTGGTGACGACCCCGCCGGTCGTGGCGCCGCCGCCGGCGCCCCAGGCCGCGACCCCGCCGGTCCGCGCCGACGCCGGGCCCACCGTCGAGCCGCTGATCGGGGCCTGCGCCGCGGCCGCGACGCCGACGACCGCCCCCGAGCGCCAGGTCGACGCGCTCCTCGACGAGGCTGGTCGCCACCTCGCCGAGGGCGCCTGGGCCGACGCCTTCACCTGCGCCGACATGGCCGCGGATCGGGCGCCGCGCGCGATCGAGGCCCACCACCTGCGCGGCGCGGCGCTGGCCGGGGCCGGGCGCGACGCCGAGGCCGCGATCGCCTACGACCTGGCGCTCGCGCTCGATCCCGAGGACCCCGAGACCCTGCGCGCCTGCGCCGACTTCTACGTCAACGTGATCTCCGACAAGACCCACGACACCACCGCGCTCGGGCTCGAGCTGGCCCGGCGCGGCAGCGCCCGCGCGACCGCGCGTCGACGGGGCCAGACCGACCTGCGGGCCGAGCTGGCGCTGCTCGAGGCCCAGGCCTGGAACGATCTGGGCCGCGCCGATCTCGCGCTCGAGCGGGCCGCGGTCGCGGTCAGCCTCGATCCGCAGCTCATCGACGCGATCCACGAGCACGGCGTCGCGCTGTTCAACCTGGGCCGCTTCGCCGACGCCGCCGTCCGGCTCGAGCGGGTGCTGCGCGATCGTCCCGACGAGCCCTACGCCCACCACATGCTGGCGCTGGCGCTCGAGCAGCTGGGCCGCACCGCCGACGCCGCCGCGCACTTCGCGCGGGCCCGGGCGCTGGCGCCCGACGAGTTCCCGCCCCCGGTCGAGATCACGATCGCCGAGATGGAGGCCGAGATCGCGCGCGCGGTGGCGGCGCTGCCGCCGACGGCCCGCGCCAAGGCGGCGCTGGTGCCGATCACGGTCGCCGACGTGCCCGATCCCGCCGATCTGCGCGCGAACGATCCGCCGTTCCCGCCGACCATCCTCGGGCTGTTCCGGGGCCTGCCGCTCGGCGCCAGCCCCGAGCCGGGCGAGCACCCGCCCGAGCGCGCGATCTTGCTGTACCGGATGAACCTGGCCCGCGCGGTCCGCTCGCGGGCCGAGCTGTCCGAGCAGATCGAGCGGACCCTGCGCCACGAGCTCGGGCACCTCGACGGGCTCGACGAGGACGATCTGCGCCGCCGCGACCTCGAGTGAGGTGCGATCACGCGTGAGGGCCGCCGCGGCCTCGTGTACCATCCGGGGCGCGATGTCGGATCGAGCGGCGCCGGCGCCCCCGCCCCCAGGCGACGACCGCGTCATGCTCGCGGCGGCGCTGCTCCAGGAGCGCAAGAAGCTCGAGCTCGTGACCGAGGTCGGGGCGGCGCTGTCGGCGACGCCAGACCTCGACCAGCTGCTGCAGCTGCTGATCGACAAGGTCACCGAGCTGATGGACGCCGACCGCTCGACCTTGTACCTGCTGTCCGAGGACGGCCGCGAGCTGTGGTCGAAGGTGGTCCAGGGCCGGGACACGCTCGAGATCCGGCTGCAGGTCGGCGAGGGCATCGCCGGCTGGGTCGCGGCCTCGGGCGAGGTCGTCAACATCGCCGACGCCTACCGCGACACCCGGTTCCAGCCCGCGGTCGATCTGCGGTCGGGCTACCGCACGCGGTCGATCCTGTGCGTGCCGATGCGCAACCGCGCCGGCGCGGTCGTCGGCGTGGTCCAGGTGCTCAACAAGCGCGCGCCGGCGCTGGCCGAGCGCCGGACCGACGACGACGTCAGCGCGACGATGGCGCTGTTCTCGTCGTTCTCGCGCGACGACGAGGAGCTGCTGCTGGCGCTGGCCAGCCAGACCGCGGTCGTGATCGACAACTCCAAGCTGTACCTGTCGGTCGTGGCCAAGAACGCCGAGCTGGCGCGCACGACCGCGCTCCTGGCGGCGCGGTCGCACGAGCTCAACGTGCTGTACGAGGTCGAGAAGGAGCTGTCGGCGGCGACCGACCTCGACGGCTCGCTGGTCCGCATCCTGGGCCGCGCGGTCGATCTGCTGGGCGCCGAGGCCGGCTCGATCGCGCTCCTGACCGCGGCCGGCGACGCGCTCGAGCTGCGCACCGTGCTGGGGCCGGCCGCCGAGCGGCTGCGCGACGCCAAGATCGGGCTGGGCCAGGGCCTGCTCGGGTGGGCGGTGGCGCGGCGTGAGCCGGTCATCGCCAACCAGGTCGACGGCGACGCGCGGTTCGCGCGCGACTTCGCCGAGGCCCACGGCGTCGCGGCGCGCGCGCTGATGGCGGCGCCGGTGCTCGACGGCGAGCGCGTCGTCGGCGGCATCGAGATCCTCGACAAGCGCGCCGGCGACTTCGACGAGGCCGATCTGCGGCTGCTCGTGCTGGTGGCGGGGCAGGTCGGCCAGGCGATCAGCCTGGCGCGCAGCCGCGACGAGACCCGCGATCAGGATCGGCTGGCGTCGATCGGGCGGCTGATGGCCGGCGTGCTGCACGATCTCAAGACCCCGATGACGGTGATCTCGGGCTACGCGCAGCTGATGGCCGGGTGCGACGACGCGGCCCAGCGCGAGCGCTACGTCGAGAACATCCTGCGCCAGTTCGACACGATGAGCGGCATGACCCGCGAGGTCCTGGCGTTCGCGCGCGGCGATCGCGATCTGATGATCCGGCGCGTCTACATGCACAAGTTCATCGCCGAGGCGGTGGCGCAGCTGCGCCAGGCGTTCGCCGGTCGCCCGATCGCGATCGAGGTCGACCTCGGCTACGACGGCGTGTCGCACTTCGACGAGACCAAGATCCTGCGGGTGCTGCACAACCTGGCCCGCAACAGCGCCGACGCGATGGAGGACGGCGGCCACTTCTGGGTCCGGACCCGCCTCGACGGCGAGCAGCTGGTGATCGAGACCGCCGACGACGGCCCCGGCATCCCGGCGGCGCTGCGCGGGCGCCTGTTCGAGCTGTTCGCGTCGGGCCGCAAGGGCGGCACCGGCCTGGGGCTCGCGATCGTCAAGAAGATCGTCGACGACCACGGCGGCTCGATCACCTGCGACACCAGCGCGGCCGGCACCACGTTCACGATCCGGCTGCCGCACCGCGGCTCGCGCACCGGCGAGTTCGCGCCGATCCGATGACGACGCGGGTCGCCGGGCCGGCGCCGATGGTGTCGGTGGACGGCGTGTCGCGCCGGTTCGGGGCGCGGGTGGCGCTCGCCGACGTCGGCTTCACCGTCGGCGCCGGCGAGCTGTGCGGGCTGGTCGGCGGCAACGGCGCCGGCAAGACCACGCTGGCGCGGATCCTGGCCGGGTTCCTCGATCCCGACGCCGGCCGGGTGATGATCGCCGGCGTCGACGTCGCGACCGCGCCGCAGGCCGCGGCGGCCCGGCGCGGCTGCCTGGTCGAGGGCGCGCCGCTGCCGCCGGAGCTGGGCGCGCGCGAGTACCTGCGCTGGCGCGCGCGCCTGCGCGGGGTCGAGGTCGACGTCGACGCGGCCCTGCGCGAGGTCGGCCTGCTCGATCGCGCGCGCGACGCGATCGCGACGTTGTCGAAGGGGCAGCGGCAGCGGGTGGCCTGGGCCGAGGCGTGCCTGGGCGCGCCGCCGGTGCTGCTGCTCGACGAGCCCGCCGCCGGCCTCGACGAGGAGGAGCGCGCCGCGGTCCGGGCGCGGCTGACCGCCGGCCGCGGGGCCCGGGCGGTGGTGTGGGCCAGCCACGAGCTGGCCGACGTCGAGGCCGCCGCCGATCGCGTGGTCGTGCTCGTGGCCGGACGGGTCGCGGGCGCCGGCACGATGGTCGAGCTGCGGGACGCGGCCGGGCTCGCGGCCGACGCGTCCTTGCGCGCGGTGGTCGCCGCGCTGGGAGCGCAGGCGTGACCACCGTGGCGCGGGTCGCGATCGTCGCGCGCATGCAGCTGGCCGCGGCGCTGCGCTCGCCGGTGGCGTGGATGGTGGCGGCCGGGTTCCTCGTGCTCGAGGGCGTGTCGTTCGCCGCGCTGGTGGCGGTGCTGGCCGACCCGGCCCGGCCGGCGCCGGTGGGCGCGGTGCTCGAGGGACACTTCGGCGGCACGCTCTTGTCGTGGGCGGTGCAGCTCACGGTGATCGCGGCGGTGGCCGCGCGCGCGGCCGAGGATCGCCGCACCGGGCTGTGGGAGGCGCTCGTGGCCGCGCCGATCGGGGAGGGCGCGGCGCTGGTGGGCACGTGGCTGGGCGCGCTGGCGCTGTACGTGATCCTGTGGCTGCCGACGGTGGCGTACGTGATCGTGCTGGCGGCGTGGTCGCCCGGCGACGCCGCGATCGACTGGGGCCCGGTCGTCGCCGGCTACGGCGGGCAGCTCGTGATCGGCGCGGCCGCGCTGGCGGTCGCGCTGGCGGCGGGCGCGACCGTGCGCCAGCCGGTGGTCGCGACGGTCGCGGGGTTCGCGGTGCTGCTGGCGTGGCTGATCGTCGGCGAGGTGCCGACGCTGTGGCCCGGGCTCGGGCGCGACCACCCGGCGCTGGTCGAGGCGCTGGCGTGGGCGGCGCCGCGGCCGATCGCCGGCGCCTGGGCCCGCGGCGCGATCGCCCCGGCCACGGTCGCGTGGCTGGGCGGGCTGACGGTCGGCGCGCTGGCGCTGGCCGCGGCGCTGGTCGGGGTCGGGCGGCGGCGCCGGGCGCCGCTGGCGCTCGCGGCGTACCGCGCGGCGCTCGTGGTCGTCGGCGCGGCGCTGGTGGCGATCGTGCTCGCGCGCCGGGCCGCGCCCTGGGACGTCAGCCGGGCCGGGCGCAACCACCTGGCCGCGGCGACCGAGCGCGCGCTCGACGCGCTCGACGCGCCGGTGACCGCGACGGTCATCCGCCCCGGCATCGCGACGATCGATCCGCTCTACGACGAGGTCGAGCGGGTGCTGGCGCTGATGGCCCACCGCGGCGGCAAGGTCGAGGTCGTGCGCTGGGATCCCGCGCGCGATCCGACCGCGGCCCCGGCGGCGGCCGCCGCCGCGGTGCTCGACGAGCGCGAGCTGGTCCGCGGCGGCGCCGTGATCCTGGCGCGCGGGCCGCGGACCCGCGCGGTCGCGCTGCTCGATCTGGTCGAGGTCGGGCGCGACGCGATCGCCGCGCCGACGTTCACGACGGTGGCGGTCGAGCAGGCGCTGGCGCGGGCGCTGGCCGAGCTGGCCGACGACGCGCCGCGCACGCTGTGCACGACCGTCGGCCACGGCGAGCTCGACGCGGGCGCGTGGGGCGCGGTCACCGCGCGCCTCGCCGACGACGGCATCGCCGTCGAGCCGATCGAGCGGGTCGCGCCGGTGCCGGCGCGGTGCACGGCCGTCGCGGTGATCGGCGCGGCCACCGCGCTGCCGGCCGACGACCAGCGCGGCCTCGACGCGTACCTCGCGCGCGGCGGCGGCCTGCTGGTGGCGGTCGCCGGGCGCGCGGTCGACGGGGCCGCGCCGACCACCGGCGTCGACGCGGTGCTGGCGGGGTGGGGCGTCGCAGCGGCGCCGGCGTGGGTCGACGATCCCGACGGGGCGATCGACCTGCCCGGCGCGGTGCGGGTGATCGACGGCTACGCCGACCACCCGATCGTGCGCGGCTTCCGCGGTCGCCGGGTCACGATCTGGCAGCGGGCGCGGGCGCTGGTGCTGTCGCCGCCGGCCCAGGCGCTGGTGACCACCTCGGCTGGGGCCCGCGCCCTCGACGAGCGCGGCGCCGAGGTGGCGCTGGCGGCGCCGCTCGCGCTCGCGGCCACGGCCGAGCGCGCCCGCGGGCGGGTCGTGGTGCTGGCCGGCGCCGAGGCGATCGGCGTCGACCCCGACGTGCGCGGACACGGCACCGATCTGCTGGCGGCGCGGGCGGCGGCGTGGCTGGTCGGGCGCGTGCCCGAGGTGTCGGTGCCGCCCAAGGCCGGCGATCAGGTGCGGCTGGTGCTGACCGGCGGTGAGCGTCGCGCGGTGGCGGGCGTGGTCATCGTCGGCATCCCGCTGATCGCGGTGGCGCTCCTGGCCCTGCTGGCGCGGCGGCGGCGGCCGTGAGCCAGGACGCGTGGCGCACGCTGGTCGCGACCGCCGTGGTCGCGGTGCTCGCGGCGCTGGTCGCGATCACTGGTGACGAACGCCCGGCGGTGACGCGCGCGGCGCTGGCGCCGGGGCTGCGCGTGGCCGACGTGACCCGGGTCGAGCTGCGCCGCGGCGATCGCGCGGTCGTCGTGGCGGTGGCGGCCGGCGGCGCGCGGGTGGTCGCGCCCGACGACGGCGCCGCAGATGTGAGCGCGGTGGCCGATCTGGTGTCGGCGGTCGCGTCGGCGCGGGCCGATCGCTGGGCCGCGCACGCGATCGCCGCGCCGCGGGTCACGCTCACGATCGTCGGCGCGCGCACGATCGCGCTGGCGCTGGGCGATGAGGTCGCGGCGACCGGGCAGGCGTGGGTCACGGTCGACGGCCGCGGCGCGCTGGTGCCGGCCTGGGTCGGGCACGCGCTCGATCGGGACCCCGACGATCTGCGGGTGCGCCGGCTGGTGCCCGCGGGCGTGGCCGCGACCGGCGTCGACGTCCACGGGCCCGGCGTCGATCTGGTGCTGGCCGGCGCCGCGCTGGTGCGCCGCGACGGCGACGGGCGGTCGACCCGGCTGGCGGTCGCGGCCCGGGCGACGCTGCTCGCGCACCTGGCCGCGCTGTCGTTCGTCCGGTTCGTGCCGGCGCCGCAGCCGCACCCGCCCGCGCTGGGCGAGGCGCGCGTGCTCGGCGCGGCCGCGCCGATCGAGCTGGCGTGGCTGGGCCCGTGCGCCGATCCGACCCAGCAGCTCGTGGTCGCGTCCGCCGGCACCGGGTGCGTCGCGACCGCCGCCCTCGACGCGGTGCTCGCCGCCGCGCGGTTCGCCGCCAGCGCCGACGCCATCGCGCCGACGCCGCTGGTCGCCGCCGGGCCCGCTGGTCGAGCTCGCGGTCGCCGGCGGCCCGCGCCTGCGCCGCGACGGCGGCGGCTGGCTCGTCGACGAACGCGACGCCGACGGCGACCGGGTCGACGCGCTGCTGGCCGCGCTGGCCGCGCCCGCGATCGTGCGGCCGCGGGCGCCGCTCGATCTCATCGGCGCCGAGGCCTGGACGCTGGTCGACGCGACCGGGGACGCCCAGGGCTGGCGCGTGCGTCGCACGGCCGCCGCGACGACGATCGTCCGCGACGACGAGCCGGTCGCGCTGGTCCTCGACGCGGCCGCCGCCGCCGCGCTCGCGACCGTCGGCGTCGACCTGCGCAGCCGTCAGCCGCTCCGCCTCGATCCGACCCGGGTCGCGGCGATCGGCGCCGACGGCGTCACGATCACCCGCGGCGCCGTGCTCGGCGAGTGGACCGCCTCGACCGGCACGGTCACCGCCGCCGCCGCCGCGCTGCCCGCGCTGCTCGCCGCGCTGCAGGTCGACCGCCACGCCGCCGTCGCCACGCTCGGCCGGGTCCGCCGCACGCTCACCGTCACGATCGACGCCGAGCCGCCCGTCACCGTCGCCGTCGGCGCCGCCGATCGCACCGGCTGCTGGATCTCCCTCGATCCCGCCGCCGCCGCCCACGTCCCCGCCGCCACCTGCGCCGCGCTCCTCGCCCCGCTGACCGCGCGGTGAGCGACGCGCCGGCGATCGAGGCGCGACCTCGACCAGATGCACTACCATCCGAGCGATGAGAGGTCTCACAGCGTGCGTCGTGGTGTTGCTCGGGTGTGGATCGTCGTCGCCACCGGCGCCGGTCGCCTACGTCAGCGGGCGCATCCAGGTCGACGGCCGCGGCCGGATGAAGATCTCGCTCCGGCCTGAGGACCGGCACCGGGTCTCGATGGTCGCGTCCGGGACCTTCCAGGGCACGATCGCCGACCGGGCGACCGGCGCCGTGATCTGTCGTGGCGAGGGCCAGTTCGACAAGAAGAGCGAGGTCAACAGCGAGTGGATCGACGCTCACTGCCAGCGACCGCCCGGCGTCGCCTCCGTGCGCGTGACCCTCGCGATCACCGTCGGCGGCCTGGTCCGCGACACCTCGTACGACCTCAAGGCCACCAGCGTGTTCGAGGAGCCCGACCCGCCTGCGGCGACGGTGGCGACCGACGCAGGTGTGGCCGTCGAGCCGAGCGCCGCCGCGCCGGTCGACGGCGATCCGGTGGCCCGCGAGGTGGCGACGCTGACGGCGCTGCTGGCCGCCATGCCACCCGCGGACAGCGTGTCGCAGCCGTGCCCGCCGCTGCCCGATGACCGCGCCGCGCTCACGATCGATCACGCGTTGATGACGCTGCTCGCGGGTGGGCAGGTGGCCGGCGGAGAGTCGGCGTGGTTGTCGTTCGGGATCTCGTCGGCGCCGTACGTGTACCTGGGGTCCCTGCGGTTGCACTTCGCGACCCGGACCCAGCCAGACACCGCCGCGGCCCAGGCTGGCCTCGCCCAACCCCACCGCTTGCTGTGGGTCGTGCGTGCGGCCACCCGACGACGCGCGACGATGGTCGCCTCGGATCGCGAGGGCACGTTCAACCCAGGCCTGTTCTCGGGCACCGTCGTCTTGCTCGATCGCGACACCGCCAAGGCGCTGTGCTGGGCGCCGGTCCACGCCACCTCGTCGCAGCGTTGGGAGTACGATCGCAAGAAGACCGACGCCCAGACCCAGCTCGACGCGGATCTCTCCGCTCGCGTGCTCGCGGCGACCACCCGCGCCAAGCACCTCCTCGCGCCCGCGCTCGTCGACGAACCACCGGCCTGGCTCGATTCACCGAACTGATCGCCGGACTTGCGCACAACGCTCCGGGCCGAGTTCGGGCATGGCCCCGACGCTCGCGCACAACGCTCCGGGCCGAGCCCCGCGCCCGCGCACAACGCTCCGGGCCCAGCGCCCGCTCCGCGCTGAACGCTCCGGGCCGTTTCGGGTGAGGGCCCCGGCGCCCGATCCGCGCTGAACGCTCCGGGCCGTTTCGGGTGAGGGCCCCGGCGCCCGCGCTGAAGGCTCCGGGCCGTTTCGGGTGAGGGCCCCGGCGCCCGCGCTGAAGGCTCCGGGCCGTTTCGGGTGAGGGCCCCGGCGCCCGCGCTGAAGGCTCCGGGCCGTTTCGGGTGGGGGCCCCGGCGCATGCCGGGGGAGGGTTTTTTCGAAAAACCCTCTCAATATCTCAGTGCGGCGGCGGGGCGATCGTCGCGGGCGGCAGCGCGTTCGGATCCTCGGGCGGCGCGTCCCAGTTCTGGGTCACGTTGCGCATGGTCTTGTAGACCAGCAGGCCGTCGGTGTTGTTCTCGCCGTGGGCCGACGAGTTCAGCCACGTGCCGGTCGTGATCACCTCGTCGCCGACCTTGTACGGCGGCACCGGGCGCCACGCCTTGATCTCCTCCTTGGGGAGGTTCTTGATCTCCATCGCGGTCGGCGCCCGCGGCACCTCGACCACCCACGCGGCGCGCTCGACCGGCGTGTCGGGGGTGTCGCCGAGGTAGAACGCCGGGCGGCGGCACAGCGTCGGATCGGTCTCGATCCGCTTCTTGACCGCGGCGTCGTCCTCGGAGGGCTGGCGGATGGCGGTGGCGCAGTCGTACGCCCACACCACGTAGCCCTTCACGCTGATCTCGCTCTTCAGGTACTTGTTGCCGAGGACCCGCAGCTCCTTGATCGAGTGCGAGCCGTCGGGGTAGGCCTTGGGCACCTCGAACGCGGGCACCGCCGGTACCGTCACCTTGATCTTCCCCTGCTGCACCTCGGCCTGGGCGCCTTTGAGCTGGTCGTTGTTGCAACCACTGGCCGCGAAGGACAAGGTGGTTGCGATCAAGGCGGCCCCGATGGGGCTGGCCGCGTGCGTGCGCGAGTTCGCCATGGCCGGCGTCATAACATGAGCCATTTCCCCTCTCAAGCGAGCTGGCGCGCGGTCGGCGTCGCGGCGCTCGCCCTGGCGGCGGCCTGCGATGGCGCCGCGCCCCGGGTCAAGCCGTGGCGGCACGCCCCCGACCCGATGTCCGTGGCCGAGCGCGCGCCCCGGTCGGCGGCGCTGGCCAAGGACGACACCGACGAGACCTTGCGCAAGCGGCGCGGGCACACCCTGCGGATCCACGTCGACGCCGCGCCCCGGACCCTGCACCCGCTGCTGGCGCCGTCGGTGTGGAGCCGCCGGATCCTGGTCGGCCCGGTGTTCCAGCCCCTGGTCCGGTACGTGCCTCCGGCCGACGGCACCGGCACCGGCCCCGGCGCCTACCTGCCGGGGCTGGCTCGGTCGTGGCGGATCGAGCTCCAGGGCACCCAGCTGATCATCGAGCTCGATCCCGAGGCCCGGTGGCACGACGGCCGCGCGGTGTCGTCGGTCGACGTCCAGTTCACCCTCGACACCGTGCGCGATCCCGGCCGCCACCTCGATCACCTGCGCGGCGGCCTGGCCAACGTCGAGTCGGTCGAGCTGGTCAACCCGCGCACGGTGCGGGTGCGGCTGCGGCAACCCGACGGCTGGTTCCTGCGCGCGCTGGCCGAGATCCCGATCGTGCCGTACCAGCAGTACCAGGGCGACCTCAGCGGCGGCGGGCGCCTGATCGGCTCGGGCCCGTACCGCGTCGTCAGCAACGCCGACGGCGTCGTCCACCTCGGCCGCTGGGACGCGTACCGCGGTCCGGCGCCGGCGATCCCCGACATCGAGTACGTCTACCAGCCCGACGCGGCGGTGGCGCTGATGGCCGCCAAGCGCGGCGAGTTCGACATCATCCCGACGCTGGTGCCCGAGCACTGGCCCGGGCAGGCGTCGGCGCCGGGCCTGGCCGCCAGCTTCACGTCGCTCGAGCTCCTGCCGCCGCGCTTCCGCTACGCGGTGTTCGGCGCGATGACGCCGCCGACCGACGACGCCCGGGTCCGCCGTGCGCTCGGGCTGCTGATCGATCGCGAGGCGATCGCCGCCGACGCGGCCCACGGGCTGGCCCGCCCGATCGCGGGGCCGATCTGGCCGGGCGGGCCCGGCGACGGCCCGGCGCCGCCGCCGCCGCGGATCGATCCCGGCGCGGCCGGGCGCCTGCTCGACGAGGCCGGCTGGATCGACGGCGACGGCGACGGCGTCCGCGAGCGCGGCGGGCAGAAGCTGCGGCTCGAGGTGCTGGCGCTCGAGGGCGGCGCCGGCCGCGCCACGCCCGAGGTCGACAAGGTCCTCGACGGCCTGCGCCGCGCCGGCGTCGGCCTCGACGTGCGCCTCGGCACCGACGCGGTGCTGCGCAATCGCGTGCGCGACGCGACCGTCAACCTCGCGTTCCTCGAGTGGACCGGGCCGGTCGACACCGATCTGACGCGGCTGGTCGGGACCAACGGCGCCGACAACGTCGGCCACTTCTCGTCGAGGCGCATCGACGCCGCGCTGGCGGCGATCGCGGCGGTGTGGGAGCCCGAGTCGCGCGGGCCGCTGGTCGGCGACCTCGCGGCGATCCTCGCCGACGAGCTGCCGATCGCCGGCCTCGTCGCCGCCGCGCCCCAGGGCCTGGTCCACAAGCGGGTCACCGGCGTCGTGGTCTGGGACGGCTGGTTCGACGTGAGCGCGCTGGCGCTGGTGCCGGACCCGCCGCCGCCCGCGAACCCGTGACGGCGCGGTAAGCTCGCGCCGATGACGCGGGTCGACCGGCTGGGCTTCGCGGTCGTGCTGGCGCTCGCGGCGTGCTTCGAGCGCGGCGGCGGCAAGCGCGAGGTGCCCCCGGCGCCGGCCCCGCCGCCGGCGCCGATCGCCGCCGGGTGGCGCACCGCCGAGCCGCGCCGGCCGCCGGCGCCCGACGCGACCGTGCGGGTCGCGCTCGAGGCCGAGCCCGCCACGCTCGATCCGTTCGCGACCCTCGACGCCGCGTCGGCGCGCGTGCTCGGCAACGTGGTCGAGGGCCTGTGGTGCGCGACGGCGGCCGGCGCGCTCGAGCCGTGCGTGGCCGCGCGCCACGAGGTGTCGGCCGATCGTCGGCGCTGGCGGTTCACGCTCGATCCCGCGCGCCGCTTCAGCGACGGGCGCCCGGTGACCGCGGCGGACGTGGTCGCCAGCCTCGACGCCGCGCGCGGCCGCGGCCACCCGGCCGGGCCGCTGGCCGGCGTGCTCGACGACGCGGTCGCGGTCACCGCGCCGGCGGCGGGGCAGGTCGAGCTGGTGGTCGCCGAGGACCGCCCCGATCGCGCGCGCGATCTGGCGCTGGTGCCGATCGTACCCGCCGACCAGCTCCGCGCGCCCAGCCTCGCGGCCGCGCCGATCGGCACCGGCCCGTTCGCGGTGGCCAGCTGGGATCGCGGCGAGCGCGTGCGCCTGCGTCGGGTCGCCGGCGCGCGCCGCGCCGCCGCCGCGGCGAACCTCGAGCTGGTGTTCGTCGCTGACCGCGCCGACGCGATCCGGCGCCTGGCCGCCGGCGAGCTCGACCTGGTGGTGCAGGTGCCGATCGCCGAGGCCGTCGCCGCGACCGCCGCGCACCCCGAGCTGACGCGGTTCCGCTACGCCCAGCCGGCCTACCTCGCGGCGATCTACAACACCCGCCGACCCGCGCTGACGACCGCGGCCGCGCGCCTGGCCCTGACCGGCTCGCTCGACCGCGCCGGCGTCGCCGCGACCATCCTCGGCGGCGCCGCGACCCTGACCGGGCCGTGGCTGCCCGACGACCCCAGCTACGATCCCGCGGTCGCGCCGGTGCCGTTCGCGCGCGGCGCCGCGCCGATCGCCGCGCCGCCGGCGCTGACCGTGCTGGTGCCGGCGGGCTCGACCACGACCGCGCGCATCGCCGACATCTGGGCCGCCGACGCCCGCGGCCGGTTCGCGCTGACCGTCGCGGCGGTGCCGTTCGCCGACCTGCTCGGGCGCCTCGCCGGCGGCGACTTCGACGTCGCCTTGACGTCGCTGTCGGCCGGGCCCGAGGCCGATCCGGCGGCGCGCCTGGCCAGCGGCGCGCCGGCCGAGCAGAACTGGACGGGGCTGGCCGACGCCGACCTCGACGCGCTCTTCGCCGCGCGCCGCGCGGCCACGACCGACGCCGAGCGCGCCGCGACCGGCCGCGCCATCCACCGCCGGATCGCGGCGCTGGCGCCGATGGCGTTCATCGCGGTCGACACCCGGGCCGGCCTGGCCCGCGCCGATCTCGGCGGCGTGATCGGCGACGGCAAGGGCGTGCCGCCGGGCTGGCGCCTGTGGCGAGCCGCGCGGTGATGGCCACCGGAGCGCGCGTCGCCGCCCGCGTCGCGATCGCGTGGCTGGCGACCTGGCTCCTGGGCTGGACGCTGCTCGAGCTGGCCGCCGATCCGCCGGCGGTGGTGGCGGCGCGGGCCGGCTCGGCGCTGCCGCCCGACGGCGGGCGCGCCGGCCGCGATCAGGTCGTCGCCCGGGTCGCGGCCGAGCTCGACCTCGACGGCGGGGGGCTCGCGCGCACCGGGCGCGCGCTGGTGCGGGCCGCGATCCTGGCGCCAGGGCCGTCGTGGCGCGACCGACGGCCGGCCGGCGCGATCGCCCGGGCCCACGCCGGCGCGACCCTGGCCCGCGCCAGCGCCGCGACGGTGCTCGCGCTCGCGGCCGGGGTGCTGGCGCCGCTGGCGCTGGCGCGGCGACGGCGGGCCGCGGCGCTGGTCGCGGTCGGCGGCGGGCTCGGCCTGTCGGTGCCGCTGGTGTGGCTGTGCCACCTGGCGCTGGCGGTGGCGCCGACCGCGGCGCTGTCGTCGACGATGGCGGTCGTGCTGGTCGCGGTGGCGCCCGCCGCCGTGATCGCGCTGCACGTCGGGGCGGCGCTGGCCCGCGCCGATCACGGACCGCTCGCGGTCGCGGTGCGCGCGCGCGGCGCCAGCCGCCGGCGCTGGCACGCGGTCCACGCGCTGGCGCTGGTCGCGCCCGGGCTGGCGCCGCTGGCCGCGTCGACGATCGCGTTCGCGCTCGCGGCCAGCCCGGTGGTCGAGCGCGCGCTGGCGCTGCCGGGCGCCGGGCGCACGCTCGTGGCCGCGGCCGCGGTCGGCGACGCGCCGGTGCTGCTGACCCTGGCCGCCGGCGCGGCGGCGGTGGTCGCGCTGGTCGGCGGGCTCGGGCACGCGCTGGCGCGTCGGCTCGACCCGCGGCTCGAGGCCGGCGCGTGACCCGGCGCCTGGCGCTGACGTGGCTGGCGATGATCGCGCTGGTCGCGCTGGCCGCCGATCTGATCGCGTCCGACCGCGCGATCGTCGCGTCGGTCGGCGGTGCCTGGCGGTGGCGGCCGGCGACGCCGCGGGCCGAGCTGGCGCCGCGGCTGGGGCCCGACGACTGGGCGCTGTGGCCGCCGATCGCCGCCGATCCGCTGGCGGTGCGCACCGACGGCGCGCTCGCGCCGCTGGCGCCACCGTCGGCCCGGCACCGGCTCGGCACCGACGACCGCGGCCGCGACGTGGCCGCGCGGCTGATCCACGGCGCCCGCACCAGCGCGACCGCGGCGGCGCTGGCGACCGCGCTCGCGACCGCGCTGGCCCTGGTGCTCGGCCTGGCGCTGGCTCGGGCCGGGGCGTCGACGCGCGCCGTCGGGATCGCGGTCGTCGACGCCGTCGCGTCCGCGCCAGCCCTGCTCGTGGCGCTGGCCGCCGGGGCCCTGGTCGGCGCGCACGGCGCCTGGGCGCTGGGCCTGCTCATCGCGGTGCCGCGCGGCGCCGACACCGCCCGCCTGGTCGCGGCCCAGCTCGAGACCGAGCTGGCGGCGCCCTACGTCGAGGCCGCCCGCGCGATCGGCGCGTCGCCGAGCGCGATCCTCTTCCGCCACGCGCTGCCCGCGGCGCGCGCGGTCGTGACGACCGCCGCCGCGATCACCGCCGCGACGGCGGTGCTGTCCGAGGCCGCGCTGTCGTTCCTCGGCCTGGGGCCGCCGCCGCCGACGCCGTCGTGGGGCGAGCTCTTGGCTCAGGCCACGCAGCACGAGCTGCGCTGGTGGCTGTCGGTGCCGGCCGGCGCGACGGTCACGATCACCGCCGCCGCGCTGTTCGCGCTGGCCCTGGCACCGTCGCGCGCTTCGCGGTAGGAAGCCTCGTGGCCCGCCGCCCGCACCCCGACGAAGACGTCCCGCGCCTCCCACGCGGCCGCGGCCTGTCGTTCTCGATGAGCGAGGTGGTGCGGATCCTGGTGGTCGCGACCGGCCTGGCGGCGCTGCTGATCCTGCAGAAGCCGTGCGCCGACTCGGTGTCGAAGTTCGTCACCAGCTTCAGCCCGGTCGACGCGGGCGCGGGCGCCGCCGACGCGGGCGCCGCGGCGATCCCGACCGGGGTCCGCTTGCGCACCGACATGACGCCGGCCGAGATCGAGGCGGCGATCCGCGCCGCCCGGGGCGAGGCGCTCGACGCCGGCGCGGTCGCCCCCGAGCTCGCGCCGCCCGACGCCCGCTGAGTTTCGGTTTCGGTTTCGGTTTTCGGCGGTTTCGGCTTCGGTTCCGGTTCCGGCTCCGGTTCCGGTTCCGGTTCCGGTTCCGGTTTCGGTTCCGGTTCCGGTTCCGGTTCCGGTTTCGGTCCGGTTCCGGTTCCGGTTCCGGTTCCGGTTCCGGTTCCGGTTCCGGTTCCGGTTCCGGTTCCGGTTCGGTTCGGTTCCGGTTCCGGTTCCGGTTCCGGTTCCGGCTCCGGCTCCGGTTCCGGCTCCGGCCCGGCCCGAAACCGACACCGGCACCGACACCGACACCGGCCCCGCCGGCTCCGGCTCCGGCTCGGCCCGGCTCCGGCTCCGATCGCGTCAGGCGCTGGCGATCGCGACGTCGAGCGGCTGCTCGTTCGTGACCGCGTGCAGCGCGCACGGCATGTTCTGGCGAGTCCGGGCGATCACCGCGGGATCGATCGTCGCGACGACGACGCCCTCGCCGTCGGCCTGCTCGGCCACGATCGTGCCCCACGGATCGGCGACGAGCGCGTGGCCGTAGGACGCGCGGGCCTCGTTGTGCTGGCCGCCCTGCGCCGCCGCCACCACGTACGCCTGGTTCTCGATCGCGCGCGTCCGCAGCAGCAGGTGCCAGTGGGCCGCGCCGGTGCGCGCGGTGAACGCCGCCGGCACCAGCATCACGTCGGCGCCGGCGCGCCAGAGCTTGCGGTACAGCTCGGGGAAGCGGACGTCGTAGCAGATCGTGATCCCGAGCGAGAGGCCGAGCGTCCGCACCACCAGGCCGGCGTCGCCGGGCGCGGTCGCGTCGGACTCCCGCAGCGTCGTGGCCGCCTGGTCGTCACGGGCCGGGATGTCGACGTCGAACAGGTGGATCTTCCGGTAGCGGGCCGCCAGCTCGCCGCCGGGCCCGACCACGAGCGCGGTGTTGTAGGCCCGGCGATCGTCGCCCGAGACCCGCTCGGGCATCCCGCCGCCGATGACCACGGCCCGGTGCTGGGCCGCGATCGCCTGCAGGGTCTCGACGATCGGCCCGGGGTGGGCGTCGTCGATGGTCTCGGCGATCGCCATCTTGTCGGCCTCGCGCCGGCCCAGGAACGCGAAGCACTCGGGCAGGACGATGATCTGGGCGCCGGCGTCGGCCGCGCGGGCGGCGAGGGCGCGGCAGGTCGCCAGGTTGCGTGCGAGATCGTCGGTGCTGCACATCTGCACCGCGGCGATCGAGACCGGAGCGAAACCCATGGCCTTTCCTAGCAGAGTTCCGCCGCTGACCGCAGAATCTGGGGGCGCTCCGCGGCGTCGCGATCGGGGCCAAGGCCGGGGCCGCCCCGAGGTCGCCGGCCCCACCGTGGTCCAACATCCCCCTTGCGGGTTTCTCTGGCCAGTGGTAATCAGCCGCCACTTCGCGTTTCCGTGAGGTGGGCAGCGGCCCACCTTTTTTTTTCGCAGTCACGTCCGAGTCCTCCCTGATCCAACCCACGCTCCCATGCCGCCGTCGCAGAGCCCCAACGCCGTTCGCCAGCGCGTCTGGCAACTCGCCGAGCCGGTGTGTCGTCACGCCGGGTTCGACCTCGTCGACGTGCGCTTCTCGCCCGATCAGGGCGGCTGGGTGCTGCGGGTCTTCATCGACGTGCTCAAGCAGCCCGCGGACGTCGTGCCCGGCCCCGACGGCTTCGCGCCCGATCTGGTCGATCTCAACGACTGCGAGCGCATGTCGCGGGAGCTGTCGGCGGTGCTCGACGTCGAGGACCCGATCCCGCAGGCCTACAGCCTCGAGGTCAGCTCGCCGGGCATCGACCGGCCGCTGGTGACCGTCGCCCACTTCCAGCGCTTCATCGGCGCCGAGGTCAAGGTCACGCTCGAGCGCGGCGTGCCCGCGCCGCCGCGCCCCGACGGCAGCCCCGCCAGCGAGCGCAAGAACTTCCGCGGCGTCCTCGACGGCGTCGACGACGCCGACGACCCGGCCCGGGCCCACGCGCGGATCCTGGTCGATGGCCAGCTGTGGCGGTTCCCGATCGACGACGTCGACGTCGCGCGGATCGTCCCCGACTGGGACGCGGTCATGAAGGGCGATCGCGGCCAGGTCCGCGCGCCCGCTGGGTCGGCCACCGCGCCGGCCACCTCACCCACCACTGTCGCCGGCAAGTCCGGCAAGCCGGGCAAGCCCGGAAAGCCTGGGGCCGGTCGCGCCTCGCGCCGCTAGCCCCCGAGCCAGAGACCCGACGGAGCCTTCGCCACATGGAAGCCAACCTCAGCATGGTCATCGACCAGGTCGGTCGTGACAAGAACATCGATCGGGCCGTCCTGCTCCAGGCCCTGGAGCAGGCGATCCTGACCGCCGCCAAGCGCGCGTTCGGGATGAACCGGGAGATGGAGGCGAAGTACAACCTCGAGACCGGCGCGGTCGACCTGTTCTTGATCATCAACGTCGTCGAGGACGACGCGATCGAGGGCCGCGAGATCACCGTCGAGGACGCGCACAAGTACGGCCTCGAGGCCGAGCTTGGCGACGAGCTCTTGTTCCAGATCTTCTACCGGCCCGAGGAGGCCGAGCGCGCGTCCGAGCAGGACGCCAAGTTCGGCGACATCATCGACCTCAAGGCCGCGCACAAGAAGTTCGGGCGCATCGCCGCGCAGACCGCCAAGCAGGTCATCAGCCAGCGCGTGCGCGAGGCCGAGCGCGACAACGTCTACAACGAGTACAAGGACCGCAAGGGCGAGATCGTCACCGGCATCGTGCGGCGGTTCGAGCGCGGCAACCTCGTGGTCGAGATCGGCAAGTCCGAGGCGCTCTTGCCGATGCGCGAGCAGGCCCCGCGCGAGTCGTTCCGCGTCGGCGACACGATGAAGGCGCTCCTGCTCGACATCGATCGCATGGCCCGCGGCCCGCAGCTGATCCTGTCGCGCGCGCACAAGGGCTTCCTCGAGAAGCTGTTCGAGCAAGAGGTGCCGGAGATCTTCGAGAAGATCGTCCGCATCGAGTCGAGCGCGCGGGAGCCCGGCGCCCGCGCCAAGATCGCCGTGTCGTCGCGCGACCGCGACGTCGACCCGGTCGGCGCCTGCGTCGGCATGAAGGGCTCGCGCGTCCAGGCCGTGGTCCAGGAGCTGCGCGGCGAGAAGATCGACATCGTCCCCTACGACGACGACCCCGCCCGGTTCGTGTGCAACGCGATCGCGCCGGCCGAGGTGTCGCGCGTCATCATCGACGCCGAGGGCCACCGCATGGAGCTGGTGGTGCCCGACGAGAAGCTGTCGCTGGCCATCGGCAAGAAGGGCCAGAACGTCCGCCTGGCCAGCCAGCTGACCGGCTGGCGCATCGACATCCACTCCGAGTCGAAGATCTACGAGCTCGAGCGCCGCGCCAAGGAGCAGATCTCGTCGATCTCGACTGTCTCCAACGACCTGGCCGAGACCCTGTTCAAGCTCGGCTGGCGCTCGGTGTCGGAGCTGTCGCGCGCGGTCGCCGAGGAGCTGGCTCAGGTCCCCGGGGTCGGCGGCGTCGACGGCGCCCGCAAGATCATCGGCGGCGCGGGCGAGTACCTGGCGCAGTCCCGGCGCCGGCCCGACGACCTCAAGCGCGAGACCGACCGGCGGGCCCAGCTGTCGGGCACCGAGCAGCTGCTCGAGGTGCCCGGGGTCAACGAGGAGGTCCTCGAGATCCTGGCCCAGGCCAACGTCCGCTCGCCCGAGGAGCTGGTCAAGGCCCCGATCGAGCACATCGCCTCGGTCACCGGCATCGACATGAGCGACCTCGCCAAGCTGCGCCAGCGCGTGATCACGTACCTGGCCGCCGGCAGCGAGAGCTGAGCGCGGCTGAGTCTTCCACGGAGTCTGCTGAACTGATGATCGCCACCTCGTCCACCACCCCACCGTCGGTCCCGATGCGCACCTGCGTCGGCTGCCGACAGGTCGTGCCCCAGGATCAGCTCCTGCGGCTGGCGGTGACCGACGAGCGCGTGGTCGCCGATCCCCGCCGCCGGACCCCCGGCCGCGGGGTGTACGTGCACGCGCGGCCGGACTGCCTGCGGGGCGCCGGCAAGGGTGGCCTGGCCCGCGCGCTCAAGCGCGGGGTGTCGCGGGCCGAGCTCGATGCGATCGCCGCGGTCGCCTCGGCGACCGCCGCCGCTAGCCAAGGGGGCGAGGACGCTGTAGAACGCGCTCCTCACCTCACGTCCACGTCGTTGCCCCTGGCCGCTCCCGGCCAGGCCGATCCTTCGGATCGTTCGAGTCACGGAGCCCACGGAGCCTAGATGCGCGTCTACGAGATTGCGAAAGAGGTCGGGATTCCTAACAAGGAACTCCTGGCGAAGATCCGATCACTCGGGCTCGAGGTGAACAACCACATGTCGTCGCTCAACGCCGACGATGTGGCGCGCATCAAGAAGTCGCTCGAGCGGGATCGGACCTCCGCATCTGCTCCGCCCGAGACCCACAAGGTCAGCCCCGCCGGCACGGTGATCCGGCGGCGCTCGTCCAAGCCGGACGAGGACACCACGGCCGCGGCCCCGCCGCCCCCCGTGGCGCCGCCCGTGATCCGGCGGCGCGTGGTCGAGGAGGCCCCGCGGGTCGAGGCGCCGCCCCCGGCGCCCGTGCACGTCGAGCGCGCCCCCGAGGCGGCCCCGGTCGAGCGGCCCGTCGTCGACGAGCCGCCGGCGGAGCGCCCCGCGCACGTCGAGCCGATCGTCGAGGTGCCGGCCGCGGCCGCGCCCGCGACGCCCATCGAGGTCGAGGACCGCAGCGACGAGCCGGCCCCGCCGGCGCCGCCCGCGCCCGCGCCCGCGCCCCGGCCCGAGCCTCGCACCCGCGTGTTCGTGGCGGGTCCGTCGCTCGGCGGCTCTCAGCCCGCGGTCGCGCCGCAGGCGCCGCCGCCGCAGGCGCCGCCGCCGCAGGCGCCGCCGATGGTGACCGGTCCCCGGCCCACGGTGATCGTGCGTCCGCGCGAGTCGGTCCCGCCGCCCCCGGTCGGTCCCTCGACCGTGGCCGAGGTCGCCGAGGGCGCGCGCTCCCGGTTCGAGATGGAGCTCGAGCGGGCCCGCGCCCGGTCGGCCGAGCGGGCCGCCGAGCGTCCCGACAAGCCCGAGCCCGAGGCGCCGCCGGTGGTCGAGGTCCGCGAGCGCGACCCGGGCCGCCCCGCGGTCGGCACGGTCATCAAGCTGGCCCCGCGCATCCAGATCACCGAGCGCCCCGGCGTCGGCGGTCGTCCGGCCCCGAACAAGCCGTCGGGCCCGCCCGGCACGCAGATCCGTGGTCGGTTCGCCGAGCAGCAGGCCCGCGGCGGTCCCAAGGGGCCGCGCCAGGACTTCGGCAAGAAGAAGCTGCCGTTCTCCCCGTCCAAGGGCAAGGGCCTGCCGACGGTGCGGACCACGCCGGCCGACCACAAGCGCGTCATCCGCATGGAGGAGACGATCGCGATCGCCGACCTCGCCCGCGGCATGGGCGTCAAGGCGACCGAGGTGCTCAAGAAGCTGTGGGCGATGGGCATGGCGGGCGTGAACATCAACGCCTCGATCGACTTCGAGACCGCGCAGATCCTCGCCAGCGAGTTCGGCTACGAGGTCCAGAACGTCGCGTTCAAGGAAGAGGACATCTTCACCGAGGCGTCCGACGACGCCGACAAGATGGTGCACCGCGCGCCGGTCGTGACCGTCATGGGCCACGTCGACCACGGCAAGACCTCGCTGCTCGACAAGATCCGCAACTCCAAGGTCGCGGCCGGCGAGTCGGGTGGCATCACCCAGCACATCGCCGCGTACAAGGTCCCGGCCGGTGACAACCACGGCGAGATCGTGTTCCTCGACACGCCCGGTCACGAGGCGTTCACCGAGATGCGCGCCCGCGGCGCCCAGGCGACCGACATCGTCATCCTGGTGGTGGCGGCCAACGACGGCGTGATGCCCCAGACGCTCGAGGCGCTGGCCCACGCCAAGGACGCCAAGGTGCCGATCATCGTGGCGGTCAACAAGATCGACCTCGCCGACGCCCAGCCCGACCGCATCCGCCAGCAGCTCGCCGATCGCGGGCTCATCCCCGAGGAGTGGGGCGGCGACACCCAGTACGTCAACGTCTCGGCCCTCAAGGGCGAGAACATCGAGAAGCTGCTCGAGGTCATCGCGCTCATCGCCGAGGTCGCCGAGCTCAAGGCCAACCCCGACAAGCCGGCGTCCGGCGTGGTGATCGAGGCGCGCCTCGATCGCAACCGCGGCCCGATGGGCACCATCCTGATCCAGGAGGGCACGCTCCGGGTCGGCGACACGCTCGTGGCCGGCCGCTGCTACGGCAAGGTCCGCGCGATGCTCGACGCCCGCGGCGAGCAGCTCAAGGAGGCCGGCCCGTCGACGCCGATCGAGATCCTGGGGCTCGACGGCGTGCCCGAGGCCGGCGATCAGGTCAACGTGGCCGAGGACGACAAGGCCGCCAAGCAGGTGGTCGAGCACCGCCGGCAGAACTGGCGCAAGAAGGAGCTGTCCGCCACCACCAAGGTCTCGCTCGAGAGCCTGATGGAGCGGATGAACGAGGCCGGCTCGAAGGAGCTGAAGATCGTCCTCAAGGCCGACGTGCAGGGCTCGGCCGAGGCGCTCAAGGCCGCCCTGGTCAAGCAGACCACCGAGAAGGTGCGCGTCAACGTGATCGCCACCGGCGTCGGCGGCATCACCGAGAGCGACGTCAACCTGGCCAAGGCCGGCGGCGCGATCATCCTGGGCTTCCACGTCCGCCCGGCCGGCAAGAGCAGCAAGCTGGCCGAGCAGGAGGGCGTGCAGATCCGCCTGTACGACATCATCTACGACGCCCTCGACGAGGTGAAGTCGGCGATGGCCGGGCTGCTGGCGCCGATCAAGCGCGAGTCGCCGGTCGGCAAGCTCGAGGTGCGCGACACGTTCACGGTGCCGAAGGTCGGCATGGTGGCCGGGTGCCGCGTGTCCGAGGGCAAGATCACCCGCAAGTCGCTCCTGCGTGTCATCCGCGACGCGGTCCAGATCTACGAGGGCCGGGTCGGCTCGCTGCGCCGCTTCAAGGACGACGTCAGCGAGGTCCAGAACGGCTTCGAGTGCGGCGTGATGGTCGCCGGCTACAACGATCTGAAGGTCGGCGACGTGATCGAGACCTACGAGGTCATCGAGGAGGCGGCGACGCTGTAGTCGCCGCCCGCCTCGGGCAGCCGCCCACCAGGTCGGGTCCAGGTCATGTTCGTCGGCGTCTGTCGCCTGTCCCTGCGGGTGCCGCACAGCCACTCGCTCAAGGACAAGCGGGCGGTGGTGCGGCGGCTGCGCGATCGCGTGGCCAACGAGGCAGGCGTGACGCTGCGCGAGGTCGACGGGGCCGACACCTGGCAGCGCGCCGACCTCGGGTTCGCCGTGGTCGGTCACGCCCGCGACGACGCCGAGCAGCTGGTGCGGCGCGTGGTCGGCCTGGTGGTCGCGCACGGGCAGGGCGAGGTCGCCGCGGTCCGGCACGAGGTGCTGGCTTTCGGGGACGACTGGTTCGCCGCGGCCACGCCCTACGCCAAGCCCGAGGCCGACAGCGCCGACGCAGGCGCCGACGCGACGTGGTTGCCGCCGAGCTGGCGCGATGACGGAGGAACGCCATGAGCAGAAAAGATCGAGTCGAGCACGCCATGCGTGACGAGCTGGCCCAGCTGATCGCGCGCGAGGTCAAGGATCCGCGCGTGACCGCCGCTGGCGTGGTCGGCGTGGCCCGGGTCGAGTGCACCGCCGACTTCTCCGTGGCCCGGGTCTACGTGTCGATCTACGCCACCGACGCGGTCGCCGCGAAGGCCATGGCCGGCCTGGCCACCGCCGCGGGGTTCCTGCGCGGACCGCTGGCGCGGCGCCTCCACCTCGGCAAGCCGCCGGAGCTGCGGTTCATCCACGATCGCTCGGCCGAGATCGCGCTGCAGCTGACCGCGGTCGTGCGCGAGGACGCCGCCAAGGCCATCGCCGCGGGCCGGACCGACGACGTGCCCGGCGCGCCGCCGCTGACGAAGCCGGCGATCGTCGACGAGGTCGCCGCCGACGAGGCCGACACCGACGAGGTCGCTGAGGCCGCCGCCGACGCTGAGGCTGACGACGCCGCCGACGCTGAGGAAGACGACGACGCCGCCGACGACAACGACGCCGCCGATGACGCCGCCGAGGTGGCCGACGCCGACGCCGACGCCGACGCCGCGCCCGAGGCGTGAGCGCGATCGCGCGGCGCCGCCCGGCGACGGTGCTACGATGCCCGACCGTGCGTACCCTCACCGCCTGCCTGATGTCCTTGGTCCTCGTCGCCGCCTGTGGCGGTGACGACGAGGCCACGCCCACCGACGCGCCGGTCGCCGACGCCGGGCCCGACGGCCCGCCGATCGACGCCGCCATCGACGCCGGGTTCGTGCCGCCGACGATGCTGTCGGAGACCGGTCTGTACAGCGACATCGGCACCAAGACCGTGGCCGCCGACGTCCACGAGTTCATGCCGCGCTGGCAGCTGTGGTCCGATGACGCGGTCAAGCGCCGGTGGATCTGGCTGCCGCCCGGCGCCAAGATCGACACGACCGACATGGACTACTGGCACTTCCCGGTCGGCACCAAGCTGTGGAAGGAGTTCGTCCGCGGCGGCCGCCGGGTCGAGACCCGCCTGCTCGAGAAGATCGGGCCGACCGACGACTGGGCTGACTGGTACGCGGTGTCGTTCCAGTGGGACGTCGGCGAGACCGACGGCGCCGCCGTGCCCGCGGGCGTGATCGACGACGTCGGCCACGACGACATCCCCGGCCGCTCGGACTGCCGCAAGTGCCACGTCGACACCCGGATCGCGTCGGTCGCGATCGGGTTCTCGGCGCTCTTGCTCGACGATCCCGCGGTGCCCGGCTACAAGCTCGCCGACCTCATCGCCGACGATCGCCTGACCGCGCCGCCGACCAACCCGACGGCCGGCGCGTACTTCCCGTTGCCGGCCGGTGACACCGAGCGCGCCGCGCTCGGCTACCTGCACGTCAACTGCGGCAACTGCCACAACGCCGGCTCCGACGTGGTCGCGCAGATCACGCCGATGCAGCTACGGCAGTCGGTCGGCGCCCTGACCGACTGGACGACCACCGCGCCGTACCTGACCACCGTCAACGTCGTCGGTCAGCTCAACACGGTCGGCGCGACGGCGCTGATCACGCCCGGCGCGCCCGGCACCTCCGCGGTGCTGGTCCGGCTGCGCGCCGTGCCGCCGGGGCAGGTGATGCCGCCGGTCGGCCGCGAGACGATCGATCCGATCGGCGCCGAGGCGGTGCGGGCGTGGATCGCCGGACTCTAGCGGGTGGGTGACCGTGGTGCGGCGGCGACCTGATCGGCTGCACGGGATCGTGATCGTCGACAAGCCCACCGGCGTGTCGTCGCAGGACGTGGTGACGCGGGTGCGCAAGCGCCTGGGCGTGCGCTCGGCCGGCCACACCGGCACGCTCGATCCGCTCGCGACCGGGGTCCTGCCGATCTGCCTGGGCCAGGCCACCAAGATCGCGCAGTGGCTGATCGCCGAGGACAAGCGCTACGTCGCCACCTGCGAGCTCGGCCTGACGTCGCCGACGCTCGACAGCGAGAGCGAGGTCACCCGGACCGCGGTGGTCGACGCCATCGAGCCGGCCGCGCTCGAGGCCGCGCTCGCGACCCTGCGCGGGGCGCAGGACCAGGTGCCGCCCATGCACTCGGCGATCTGGATCGACGGTCGCCGTCTGCACGAGCTGGCCCGGGCCGGCGTCGAGGTGACGCCGCCAGCGCGGTCGGTCCGGGTCGACGAGCTGACCGTGGTCGAGATCGCCCCGCCGACCGTGACCCTGCGGATCGCCTGCTCGAAGGGCACGTACGTGCGGGCGCTGGTGCGCGACCTGGGCGAGCGCCTGGGCACCGGCGCGGTCCTGACCGCGCTGCGCCGCACCGCCAGCGGCGCGTTCACCGAGGCCCAGGCCGTGCCGATGGAGGCGCTCGACCGCCACTCGATCGCCGCCCACCTGGTGCCGATCCGGCTCGCGCTGGGGCTGCCCGAGGTCGTGGTCGACGACGCCGCGATCGCCGACGTGATCAACGGTCACGAGCAGCGCTGCGCCCGCTACGCCGACGGCTTCGCCAACGGCGACCGCTTCCAGCTGGTGTCGGCCCGGGGCGAGACCCTGGCGGTGTGCGAGCGCGTGGCCGGCCGGACCCTCCTCGGCCGGGTGCTGGTCTACGAGCCCACCCTGGGGCTTGACGCCGTGGCCGATGTGCCTCAATCTGCGCCGCTCAACCCCCAAGGCCGCGAGCCGGGTCCGGATTGACCGGGCGGGCTCGCTGGCGACGAAGGATTCCCATGCCTGTTTCGACTGTCCGCAAGCAAGAGACGATCTCCAAGCACCGCACCCACGAGAGCGACACCGGGTCGCCCGAGGTCCAGGTCGCGCTGCTGTCCGAGCGCATCTCGCACCTGACCGAGCACCTCAAGGTCAACCACAAGGACCACCACTCGCGCCGTGGCCTCCTGAAGATGGTCGGCCAGCGCCGCAGCCTGCTCGACTACCTGAAGCGCAAGGACGGCCTCCGCTACAAGAAGCTGATCGAGACCCTCTCGCTCCGCCGCTAGCACCGCCGCGGGCCTCGGCCCGCCGCGCCCGCTGCCCGACGCCCAGCCCTCCGCTGGGCGTCGTCGTTTGTGCGCCCTCGGGCGATTCCACGCAACCGTCGGCGCGCGGCCGCCCCGGCGCGCGCGTTCACCGGGCCGAGCCTGGACAGCGCCCGCGACCTGGCCAAGGCCCACCCCGACGCCCAGATCATCGCGGCCGAGCACCGGTTTCCGCCGGCCGCGGACGACATCGCCCGCTTCCGCGCCGAGGGTGGCGAATTCCTGGCCGAGCGGTTCGCCGAGTCGCTGCCGCCGGGCAGCCTCAGCCACGTCTACGTCCGATACCCGATCCCGCACTCCAAGGGCTTGGAGAACATAGCCGTGACGGACGCAGCGATCGCGCGCGAGCTGGCGCTGAACCCTCGGCAGTCACGGGCGGAAGCGACCCTGGCTGCGCTGGAACGTCAGGGTGGTGAGGGGCAGGTTGAGAGCATGACGAACTTTGGCCCGCACGCGCTCGAGAAGCTCGAGCCCGGCGGGACGCTCGACGTCGTGTACTGGGAGCGCGAGGTGGCCACTGAACTCAAGACGCTGACGGGCAGGCTGTACCTTGATCCTGCGACCGGACGACGGTTTCGCCTGGAGATCGTCGATGGTCCGCTGTCGGTGCCGAGGACCGCGTTTCCAAACTCAGGCTACGGGATTCCTGAGCATGTGGCCGTCGTAACTCGGGTCGTCCTTCGAAAGGTGGGTGCGTGATGAACGTGCTGGTACTTGAACGAGATCGGTTGCTCATCCCTGGCCTTGACCTGCCCGACATCGACCTTCGAGCTGCTGCGCCTGACAGGGACGTGGTGCTGGCGCGCGCGATCGACGGCGCGCACGGTAGCGACAACGACGAGCGGGGCGCCTGGTCCGTAATCGCGATCCTGGCAATGGCGGCGACGAAGCGTGCGTTCGATGACGCGCGGTTGGTCGAATGGGCGGTCGCTTGGATGGAGGGGCACCGAACACTGTCGGTGCTGGTTCCGCTCGTGCTCGCCGAGCAATCACCAGATCGGATGCCGGAACTTCTGACGCACGTCATGGATCGTCGACCTCGTTCGATGGCCTTCATCGTCAACGCGTTGTTGCGGACGCCCGAGCCGTACCGCTATCCGTGCGAGCTGCTGGTGGTTCGGCACCCTGACCCGGAGGTGCGCGAGCACTTCTTCGCGCTCCTGGGCACGCACCAGCGCCTGGTGCCGCCCGGCAGCCTGGACCGCAGCCGGCTGAGCGCTACCCACGGCGCCGACGTCCTGCGGGTCGGCATCGGCGACCCCGAGCCGCGGGTGCGCGAGCGGGCGATCGCGGTGGCGTACGGCATCGGCCTGGTCGCGGACGTCCGCGCCGAGATCCTGGCGGCCACGGACGATCCCGACGGCGACGTCCGGTGCTACGCGCTGGTGGCGCTGGGCGTGCTGGACGACGCCGCGACCCGCGGGCTCCTCATCGCGCGTCTCGGCAGCCCGGTCGTGGGCGAGGTGTGCGCGGCGATCGCGGCCCTGGCGCGCCGGCCCGACGGGGTCGAGGTGATCCTCGCCGGCCTGCCGGATCCGCGCCCCTGGTACAACGACGCGGCGTTCGCGTCGATCGGGGAGGTGGCGACCGCGCTCGATGACGCCGCGCTCGACCGGCTGGCCACCATCGCCGCCGACGATCGTGCTCGGTCGATGCTCGAGCGTCACCGCTGGCGGACCCGTCACCCGGACGGCCGCGAGGTCGGGCCCGACGGACGGATCGAGGTCGTGCGGCGGCCGTGACCCAAGCGTCAGGTGACGCTGCCGGCCGGCCAGGCCTAGATCGCGTCGACGTCGGCGTCGACGCCGGCGTCGACGTCGGCGGTCATCTCGATGTGCAGCGTGTAGGCCGACTGCACCGCGGCGGTGAAGCCCTTGATCTCGAGCAGGTAGGTGCCGCCGGTGATGGGCGGGCACGGCGAGCCGCCCGGGCACAGCACCAGCTCGGTGTCGCCCGAGGTCTTGGACTCGTCGAGGACCATGCCGCCGTCGACGGTCAGGAGCCGCAGGTCGAGGTCGCCGGCGCCGCCGCGGTTCATGAACGTGATGCTGGCGCGGATCGGCTGGCCGTCGACCAACGAGATCGCGTAGTAGTCGACGTCGCCGTCGCCGCAGATCGCCGCGTCGATGTCGACGCCGACCCAGGCGGTGGCGGTGGCGGGGGAGTCGTTCGGCTCGTTGGCCGCGCACTGCGCGGGCGTCACCGGCGCGTCGGTCGGGGCGGCGTCCACCGGCTTGTCGAAGTCGAGCACGAGCGAACATCCCGACGCCGCGAGCGTCGACGCGAGCGCCAGGCCGCGCAGCGCAGACCGCGGCGACCAGGCGCGTGGCAGGGCTCCCCTCTGCATCGATCCACGCTACCGAGACGGCGGCCGATCGTCAAGAGATCGCAAGGGGTTAGCTGCTTGACCGGGGTCTTTTTCGCGCGGTAGGTTCCGCCCCGACTGGCACAGCCGGGACCCCATGTACCTACAAGATCTGATCTTCGAGCTCCAGCGCTTCTGGGCCGATCACGGCTGCGTGATCGAGCAGCCTGTCGACATCGAGGTCGGCGCGGGCACGTTCCACCCGGCCACGTTCCTGCGCGTGCTCGGCCCCGAGCCGTGGAGCGCTGCGTTCGCGCAGTTCTGCCGCCGACCGAAGGACGGTCGCTACGGCGAGAACCCCAACCGCCTCGGCGCGTACTACCAGTTCCAGGTCGGCCTCAAGCCGTCGCCGCTCGACGTCCAGGATCTGTACCTGGCGTCCTTGCGCCGCATCGGCCTCGATCCCGCCGCCCACGATCTGCGCTTCGTCGAGGACGACTGGGAGTCGCCGACGCTGGGCGCGTGGGGCCTGGGCTGGGAGGTCTGGGCCGACGGCATGGAGGTCACGCAGTTCACGTACTTCCAGCAGGCCGGCGGCCTCGATCTCATGCCGGTCACCGCCGAGCTGACCTACGGCGTCGAGCGCATCGCGATGTACCTGCAGAACGTCGACAGCATCTTCGACATCAAGTGGGACAAGCACGTGACCTACGGCCAGCTCCGGCACCCGTGGGAGGTCGAGTACTCGCAGTTCCACTTCGAGGAGACCGACGCCGCGTTCTACTTCGGCCTGTTCGAGCGCTACGAGGCCGAGTGCCACCGGCTGCTCGGCCGCGGGCTGACCCTGCCGGCCTACGAGCACTGCATGAAGTCGTCGCACGCGTTCAACCTGCTCGACGCCCGCGGCGCCATCAGCGTCACCGAGCGCGCGCGCTTCATCGGCCGGGTCCGGGCGATGGCGCGGGCCTGCGCCGAGGCCTACGTGCGGTCGCGCGCCAAGCTCGGGTTCCCGCTGCTCGTCGGCGACGATCGCGCCAGGGCGACCGCGGCGTTCGCGGCGGCCGAGGAGGCCGGGGTCAACGCGGCCGCGCTGGCGGCGGCGCGCGCGGTGTCCCCGCTCGCGGTGGAGGTGGCCCGTGGCGAGTGACGATCTGCTGTTCGAGCTGGGCTGCGAGGAGATCCCGTCGCGGATGCTGGCGCGCGCGCTGGCCGAGCTGCCGGCCCTCGCCCGGGCCCGGCTCGACGCCGCGCGCCTGACCTGCGGCGACGTGCGCGCGCTCGGCACGCCGCGGCGCCTCGCGCTGGTGGTCCACGGCCTGGCCGATCGCCAGCCCGATCTCGACGAGCGCGTCGTCGGTCCGCCCACCAGCGCGGCGTTCGCCGCCGACGGCACCGTCACCAAGGCCGGCCTCGGCTTCGCCGCCAAGAACGGCGTCGATCCGTCGACGCTCGAGCGCGCGGAGGTGCCGGGCAAGAAGGGCACGTACGTCGTCGCGGTCCGGCACGTGCCCGGCCGGTCCGCCCTCGAGGTCCTGCCCGCGCTGCTCACCGAGCTGATCGCGGCGATCCCGTGGCCCAAGTCGATGCGCTGGGGCTGGCGCGAGGTCGGGTTCGTGCGGCCGCTGCACTGGCTCGTCGCGCTCTACGGCGCCGAGGTCGTGCCGGTCCGCTACGGCGGCCTCGTCGCCGGGCGCGCGACCCGGGGCCACCGCTTCCTCGCGCCCGGCGCGATCGAGGTGGCGCGCGCCGGTGACTACGTCGAGGCGCTGCGCCCAGCGTTCGTGATCGTCGATCCCGCCGCGCGCCAGCGCATGATCGAGGCCGAGCTGGCGCGGCTCGCGGTCGAGACCGGCTGCACCGTGCGCCGCGACGACGAGCTGCTCGGCGAGGTCACCGGCCTGTGCGAGTACCCGGTCGGGATCTCGGGCACCTTCGATCCGGCGTTCCTCGAGATCCCGGAGGAGGCGCTGGTCACGACCATGCGCAACCACCAGCGCTACTTCGCGATGGAGCAGGACGGGCGCCTGGCGCCGCGGTTCGCGACGATCGCCGCGACGGTCACCAAGGACGCGGCGGTGGTGCAGGCCGGCAACGAGCGCGTGCTCGCGGCCCGGCTGTCCGACGCCCGGTTCTTCTTCGCCGAGGACTGCAAGAAGGACCTCGACGCCCTCCGGGCCAAGCTCGACGACGTGGTCTTCCAGGCCAAGCTCGGCGAGGCCCGCTCGACCGGCGCCAAGGTCCGCCGCATCGTCGGCATCGTCGAGGCGCTGATCGAGCGGGTCGGGTTCGAGCACGCCGACGGCGCCGCGGTCGCGCGCCGCGCCGCCGAGCTGTGCAAGAGCGATCTGCTGACCGGCGTGGTCGGCGAGCTGCCCGAGCTCCAGGGCGTGATGGGCATGCACTACGCGCGGCGCCAGCTCGCGGCCGATCCGGCGACCGCCGGCATCGCCGACGCGGTCGGCACCGCGATCGCCGAGCACTACATGCCGCGCGGCGCCGGCGCGGCGCTGCCGACGACGATCGCCGGCGCGCTGGTCGGCATCGCCGATCGGATCGACACGCTGGTCGGCTGCTTCGGCACCGGCCTCGAGCCCACCGGCTCGGCCGATCCCTACGGCCTGCGCCGGGCCGCCAACGCGATCCTCGCGGTCAACCTCGACCTCGGCCCCGGCGGCGATCGCCACGACGCGGTCGGCAAGGGCCGGGGCTTCCCGCTCCAGCTCGACACGCTGATCGAGATCGCCGCCCACCAGTTCGACGGCCAGATCGAGGTCACCGACACCGACTGCGGCGAGCTCCACGAGTTCTTCCGCGGGCGCCTGCGCACGCTCTTGCTCGACGGCGGCCTCGCGGCCCTCGACGTCGACGCCGCGCTCGGGGTCGGCTTCGACGACGTCTGCGACGCGCGGCTGCGGGCCCGGGTCCTGGCGGCGGTGCCGGCGACGGCGCGGGCGGTGTTCAAGCGGATCGCCAACATCCTCGACGACGCTCACGGCAAGGGCATCGAGATCAGCGGCGAGGTCAAGCAGGGGCTGTTCGTCGCGCCCGACAACAGCGAGTGGCGGCTGTGGAACGCGTTCGCCGCGGCCACCGCGCGGCTCGACGCGGCCGCGGCCGGCCAGGACTACGCCACGACCGTGGCGATCCTGGTCGAGCTGCAGCCGACCGTGGCGGCGTTCTTCGACAAGGGCGGCGTGATGGTGATGGACCCGGACCCGGCGCTGCGCGAGAACCGGCTGTCGCTGTTGCAGCGGATCCTCGCGCCGTTCGCGGCCATCGCCGACTTCCGGTTGGCCTCACAGGGGAGCGCGTCATGAATCGCTGGCTCTACACCTTCGGCTGTGATCCCTCGACCGCGGTGCCGCCCGAGCGCGTGCCCGATCGCGCCGCCGCCGCGGCGCTCCTGGGCGGCAAGGGCGCCGGCCTGGTGGACATGGCCCGGCTCGGCATCCCGGTGCCGCCGGGGTTCACGCTCACCACCGAGGTCGCGCGCCACCGCCTGGCCCACGCCGGCGATCCCGACGGGCTCGCCGACGAGATCCGGACCGCGGTCGCCGCGATCGGCGCCGCCACCGGCACGGTCTTCGGCGACGCCGCGCGGCCGCTCCTGGTCAGCGTGCGCTCGGGCGCGCCGGTGTCGATGCCCGGCATGATGGACACGATCCTCAACCTCGGCCTCAACCCGACCACCGTGGTCGGGCTGGCGGCGCGCACCGGCGACGCCCGGTTCGCGTGGGACTGCTACCGTCGGTTCCTGGCGATGTACGCCGAGGTCGTGCTGGGGGTCGGCGCCCACGACGACGAGCACGTCGAGAGCGTGTTCGAGCGGCTCCTGACCGATCGCAAGTACGCGACCCGCGCCGCCAGGGACTCCGACCTCGACGCGGCGGCCCTCGAGGACCTGTGCGGCCAGTACCACGCGGCGATCCGCGCCGCGACCGGCGCCGACTTCCCGGACGACGTCGACGCCCAGCTCACCGGCGCGATCGCGGCGGTGTTCCGGTCGTGGGACAACCCGCGCGCCGACGCCTACCGCCGGATGCACGGCATCTCGGCCGCGATGGGCACCGGCGTCACCGTCCAGGCGATGGTGTTCGGCAACCTCGGCGAGACCTCGGCCACCGGCGTCGCGTTCACCCGCGATCCCGCCACCGGCAGGCGCGCGCTCTACGGCGAGTTCCTGGTCAACGCCCAGGGCGAGGACGTCGTCGCCGGCGTGCGCACGCCGCGCCCGATCGACGAGATGGCCGCGGACTTCCCCGAGGCCCACGCCGGCCTGCTCGACGTGTGCGCGCGGCTCGAGGCCCACCACAAGGACATGCAGGACCTGGAGTTCACGGTCCAGGATCGCCAGCTGTGGATGCTCCAGAGCCGGGCCGGCAAGCGCACCGGCAAGGCCATGGTCAAGATCGCCGTCGACCAGGTCCACGAGGGCCTGATCGATCAGGCCACCGCGATCCTGCGGATCGAGCCGAGCAAGCTCGACGAGCTGCTCCACCCGACCATCGATCCCAAGAACCGGCCGACCGCGCTGACCAAGGGCCTGCCGGCGTCGCCGGGCGCGGCCATCGGCGCGATCGTGTTCTCCGCGGTCGAGGCCGACGTGGCCGCGGCCAAGGGCGAGCGCGTGCTGCTGGTCCGGACCGAGACCTCGCCCGAGGACATCGTCGGGATGCAGGCCGCGGTCGGCATCCTGACCGCCCGCGGCGGCATGACCTCGCACGCGGCCGTGGTCGCGCGCGGCATGGGCAAGCCGTGCATCACCGGCGCCAGCGGCCTGCGGGTCGAGGCGGCGCGCGGGCAGGTGACGCTCCTGGGCAAGGGCGGGGCGCCCGACCGGGTGTTCCGGCGCGGCGAGGTGCTGACCCTCGACGGCTCGACCGGCGAGGTGTTCGCGGGCCCGGCGCCGCTGGCCCCGGCGGCGGTCACCGACGAGCTGGCCGAGCTGATGGTCTGGGTCGATCAGACCCGCACGCTCAAGGTCCGCACCAACGCCGACACCGCGGCCGACGCCCGCACCGCGCGCGCGTTCGGCGCCGAGGGCATCGGCCTGTGCCGCACCGAGCACATGTTCTTCGCCGCCGATCGCATCCTGGCGGTGCGCGAGATGATCCTGGCGTCGGACGAGGCCGGGCGCCGGGCCGCGCTCGCCAAGATCCTGCCGATGCAGCAGGCCGACTTCACCGAGATCTTCACGGCCATGGACGGCCTGCCGGTGACGATCCGGCTGCTCGACCCGCCGCTGCACGAGTTCTTGCCGCACGCCGCCGCCGAGGTGGCCGCCGTCGCCGCCGACCTCGGCGTCCTCCCCGACGCGATCGTCGCCAAGGTCTCGGCGCTGACCGAGTCCAACCCGATGCTCGGCCACCGCGGCTGCCGCCTGGCGATCACCTTCCCCGAGATCTACCAGATCCAGGCCGTCGCGATCGCGCGCGCCGCCATCGCCGCCCAGGCCGCGGGCGTCGCCGTCCACCCCGAGATCATGATCCCGCTGGTGATGGTGCCGGCCGAGCTGGCGACGCTGCGGGCCCAGGTCGCGGCCGAGGTCGATCGCGAGCTGGCCGCCGCCGGCGCGACGATCCCCTACACGATCGGCACGATGATCGAGCTGCCGCGCGCGTGCCTGGTGGCCGACCAGATCGCCGCCCACGCGGACTTCTTCTCGTTCGGCACCAACGACCTCACCCAGACCACGCTCGGCATCTCGCGCGACGACGTCGCCAGCTTCCTGCCGGCCTACCTCGGCGCCGACCTCCTGCCGGCCGATCCGTTCGTGTCGCTCGACGTCGGCGGGGTCGGCCAGCTGGTGCAGCTCGCGGTCGAGCGCGGCCGCCGCGCCAAGCCCGGCCTCAAGATCGGCGTGTGCGGCGAGCACGGCGGCGATCCCGCGTCGGTCGACGCGTTCCATCGGTTCGGCCTCGACTACGTCTCGTGCTCGCCCTTCCGCGTCCCGATCGCCCGGGTCGCCGCCGCCCGGGCCGCGCTCGCCCACGGGCCCCGTGGGGCCAAGGACCCGTCATGACTGTGACTCGCGCCACGCAGGCAACCCCAGGCCCCGGGCCCCGGTCCAACCTGGCTGCCATGGACCTCGCTCGCTTCCGGATCGGCTGGGCGGCGGTGGCAGTCGCCGCGGCCGCGGCCTGCACCGCCTCTGAGTCGGAGGTCCGCCCCGACCCCGACACGATCTTCTTCCCGACCGCGGTCACGGTCGCGCCCGACGACTCGGTCGCGTTCGTGGTGTCCGCCAACTCGGACCTGACCTACGACTCGGGCACGGTCCAGGTCGTCGACCTGAGCGCGGTCGAGCAGGCGGTCACCGCCTGGAAGACCAACCGGACCGTGCCGCCCGACTGCGCGGCGTCGGTCGACCAGCCCGAGACGCTGGCGTGCGCCGAGAAGGACTTCCTGATCGACGACGCCGGGGTCCGGATCGGCAACTTCGCGACGTCGGTCGCGACCCAGGACCTCGGCGGCGGCAAGCTGCGCTTGATGGTGCCGGTCCGCGGCGATCCGTCGGTGACCTGGATGGACTGGGATCCGACCACCCGCCGGCTCGGCTGCAGCGCCGGCGCCGGGTTCGCGCTGTGCGACGACGAGCACCGGCTGATCCGCGTGCGCGACGACGCCGCGGTGCCGCTGCCGAGCGAGCCCTACGGCGTGTTCATCGACTCGGTCGGTGAGTTCGCGATCGTCTCGCACTTCAGCCGCGGGACGATCTCGCTGATCGACTCGCCGGCGGCGGGCGTGCCGACGGTGGTCGACGCGGCCTCGGTCGGCATCGAGGCGGGCATGTCGGGCGTGGCCGGTCGCAACCCCGGCGGCGACGATCTGGTCTACGTCCAGAGCCGCGGCAACGACCGCGTGTTCCTGCTCACCGTCGGCCGCCAGGCCGGGCGGGCGCCGTTCATCATCAGCGGCGGCTTCTTCTTCCAGAACGGCATCGGCGCCGGCGCCAGCGCCGGCGGCATCGGCGAGGACTCGCGCGGGCTGGTCTTCCGCGACGGCGGCGACCGCGCGTTCTTCATCAACCGGTCGCCCCCGGCGCTGCAGCAGCTCGACACCAGCCTCGATCCGACCGGCGTGCCGCGCAACCGCCTGATCGCCTCGACCGACATCTGTCGCAAGGCGACCTCGGTGACCGCGGCCGACAGCGGCGTCGGCGAGCGCGCGTTCGTGACCTGCTACGAGACCGGCGAGCTCTACGTCGCCGATCCGCGCGGCGGCGGCACGGTCGAGGCGACGACGCTGGTCGGGCGCGGCCCGATCTCGAGCGCGGTCGCGCCCAGCCGGCGCCTGCTCCTGGTCGCCAACTTCCTGGACGACTCGATCGCGGTGGTCGACATCGATCCCCAGTCGCGGTTCGCGCACCGTGTCGTCCTGCGCATCGGAGGCAAGTCGTGAACCCCCGCCTGCTCTTCGTCGCCAGCGCGGCCACGCTGCTCGCCTGCGGCGACACCGGCACCGTGAACACCTCGACCCGTAGCTTCGATCACCCCGTCGACGTCGCGTTCGGGTGCGTCGGCCGGATGAAGGTCCTCGCGACCGGCGAGGAGAAGCTCACGCCGATGCCGCTGCGCGCGTGCGCCGCCCGGGCCATCGGCGACCCGGCCGCGGTCGACGCGGCCAACCCGACCATGCCGGGCCAGGAGGCCATCCTCAACGACAACCAGTTCTGGTACGCGCTCGCGGTCCAGCCCACCAACGGCACCGTGACGGTCGCCAACGCCAAGCTCCTGGGCGTCGCCGACGGGCTGACGCCGGAGGAACCGCCGGAGTACCAGGCCGGCGCGTTCGCGGTCGAGGACTCCGATCCGCTGATCCCGGGCCACAACGCCCTGACGGTCGGCTCCAGCCCGCTCGCGATCGCGACCGACACCGCCGGCTGCCACGTGCTCACGGCCAACGCCGGCACCTGCGATCTGTCGGTGATCGAGCTCGAGCGGGTGCGCCTCAAGGACGAGACCCCGATCGTGACGGCGCTGCCGATCACCGCGGGCGGGCAGCCGTTGCGCGCCCGCCCGGCGGCGCTGGCCGCGGTCGATCTGGACTCGCCGGTCGGGGTCGAGTGCCCGGCCACGCCGGTCGGGATCCACTACGTCTCCTACCCGGACTGCCACGCGGTCGCCGCCGTCGACGGCGCGACCGGCGCGGTCGTCGCGTCGATCCGCTTCGCGGCCGATGGCACCGCCACGATCGGCGGCGGTGACCTGACCTGCCCGCGCCAGTGCGGCGAGCGCGATCCGATCGTCGACGGGGCCCGGCCGATCGCGCTGGACATCATCCGCGACGATCGGGTCGGGCTCCAGAAGATGGCGATCGGCCTGGCCAACCGCCCGGTCGTCACGGTCGTCACGTTGACCGCGGCCGGCCTCCCGGACTCGGTCCAGCAGGTGGATCTCGAGGGTGACGTCGGCGTCATCGACGTCGCGATCTCCAAGCAGATCACGATGGGCGGGGTCACCGGCGGGCTCGACGACGGCACCGGCGATGGCGACGAGGCCCAGTTCGTCTACGCGGTCGCCACCGACGGCACGGTCCGGGTCACCGAGGTGCTGGTGGCCGAGCAGGAGTGCGACACCCAGGTCGATCCGCGCTACCTGCTCGACATCCGCGACGGCAGCCGCTTCATCTGCCTCGGGGTCGGCCAGGTCGGCACGCCGCCGCGGCGGGCCCTGGCGCGCGGCCCCGGCGTCGAGTTCAGCAGCGCGGCGCGGCCCGTGGCGGTCGCGATCGGGACCAACAACAACAAGCGGACCGGCGACGCGTCCCCGACCGTGCTGGCCGGGCACTTCGCCTACGTCGCGCTCTCGAGCGGCGCGACCGCGGTGGTCAACATCGACGACGACAACTACGCCGACTTCGGCGTGGCCTCCGACGTGCTGGGCTCGCAGCTGCCGCTGGCGATGCCGCACCAGATCCGCGACGGGATCGGCGAGCGGGCCGTGAACGCGGTCCGTGGGGCCGGCTCGGTGTACGAGGGCACGCGCAACTGCGCCGCGACCGGCCCGGACAGCCAGGCCTCCAGCTCGGTCTTCGTCGGCGGCCCCCGGGTCGACACCACGCCCCAGCGCGTGGTCCAGACCAGCAGCATCGCCGAGACCAAGGCCCACGTGTTGCCGTTCTTCCACCAGGACGAGTGCATCGACACCTCGCCCGAGGCGTCGACCCGCCCCGTGTCCGACCTGGCCTTCCCCGTGCTCGACACGATCCGCAACGAGGCGTTCCCCGACTGGCGCGCGGTGCCGGCCGAGGAGGACTGGACGTTCACGTGGGAGGGGCGCCTGTCGCTCGATCGCACCGACGGCACCAACGTCGTCGACGGCCCCCAGGTGCGGTCCGGCATCGTCGACATCGGCGGCGGCGGCATCTCGGTCGTCGACGGCGCGGCGCCCTACTGCGCCGCCGGCGTCGAGCCGCGCGACATCGTCACCTTGCTCGGCTGCGACCCGGCCCGCGGCGACGCCCAGTGCGGCCTCAACGAGACCTGCTACGTCCACCCGGACGCGACGGTCGCGACCGGCGCGTGTCTGCCGAAGGATCGCGCCGCCGAGCTCGGCGGGCTGTGCCGCGACTACCTGGTGTCGCTGCGGCAGTTCGCGGTCCAGGACGCGTTCGCTGGCCGCCTGACCCTGCGCGAGCGGACCCGCGAGCTGCGCACGACCCCCCTGTCCGGGTGCACCTCCGATCAGCAGTGTCAGGATCTGGCCCGCTACGACGCCCAGCTGGTGTCGTCGGCGCAACCCGAGGACGACACGACCGCGGCGCCGGCGTTCACCTACGCGTGCCGGCCCGATCCGTTCCGGACCACCGCGGTCAACCGCTGCGTCATGACCTGCGCCAGCGACGACCAGTGCGCGGCGGGCACGCTGTGCCGGGCCGGGCGCTGCATCGAGGGCGTGGTCCCGGCGCCGGAGTGTGCCGCGGGCGCGCAGCGCTACGACCTCCGGGGGGCCGACGCGCTGGTGGCGATCGGCGGGCGCTCGGGCTTCCTGCACCCGATCGTGGCCGAGGCCGGCACCGGGCGGTGCGTCAAGGACCCGACCGCGCACCCGCTCGTGGTGGGGCGCATCCCGCTGAGCGTGCCGCCGTGCGCGGGCGACGGGCCCACCGATCTGGCGCCCAACCCCTGCAGCCTCACCGTCGATCAGACCGAGCGCGTGGCCGACTACGTGCCGGGCACCTGCACCTTGACGACCACCGGCAGCAAGGTCGTCCATCGGTCGGCCGCCGCCATCCGGTTCCGCAACCCGGTGTTCAACCTGACCCTGGTCGATCCGACCTACCCGGGCGACGTCATGTGCCACCAGGATCGCGCCGGCGCGCTGACCGACATCCCCACGGTGTTCCCGGGGTTCATCCTGCGGTTCCACCTCACCGCCGGCTTCCAGCCGCAGTTCATGGGCGAGGTGGTGGCCCAGCCCGCGAACGTGGTCCGCGCGCCCGATCGGTCGGTCTGGGTCGTGGACGCCGGTGACTACGTGTCGGACTCCGTCAGCATCCGCGGTCAGCTCGTGCGGGTGTCGCCGCAGAAGCCCACCAGCTCGATCACCCTGCGGTGACGCGCG
Organism: Myxococcales bacterium; assembly: GCA_016717005.1. Classification (NCBI taxonomy): domain Bacteria; kingdom Pseudomonadati; phylum Myxococcota; class Myxococcia; order Myxococcales; species Myxococcales bacterium. Next base: position 234,459 of record JADJUF010000016.1, read on the forward strand.
GCCGCCCCGCGGGCGGAAAAGTTGCTCCCAGCCGGTTCATGGGCAAGCGTCGGGGTAGGAGCTGCCCATGGCTGGAACGGATACCGACCTGTACAAGGACAAGATCGAGGTCAGCCTCGACGGGCGCCAGATCTTCTACCTCTTCTTCGGCGGGGCCGTGGTGGCGTGCCTGGTGTTCGTGCTCGGCGTGATGGTCGGCCGACGGCTCGAGGCCCGCGGCCACGTCGACAAGGTCGCCGCCACCTCGAGCGCGCGCGATCCGCTGGCGGCGCTCGACAAGCTCGGCGCCGGCGACGGCCCGATGACGTTCCCGACCGCGCTCGGCGGCAGCGGCAACCCGGCCGCCGCGGTCGATCGCGAGATCGCCGCGATGAGCGCGCGCCGCGCCGCGGCCGCCGCGCCGGCGACCCGCCCCGAGGACCCGGCGCCGGCGACCAAGCCCGCGGCCGGCAAGCCCGAGGCGCCCAAGCCGGTGGCGGCGAAGCCGGAGCCGGCCGCGCCCAAGCCGGTGGCGGCGAAGCCGGAGCCCGTGGCCGCGAAGCCCGAGCCCGCCGCCAAGGGCAAGTTCACGCTGCAGCTCTCGGCGTTCCAGGATCAGGCGGAGGCGGAGGCGTTCCTGTCCACGGTCAAGTCCGCTGGCTACGGCGCGTACATCACCTCCGCCGACGTCGACGGCACGAAGTTCTACCGCGTCCGCCTGGGCACGTACCCGACCTACGAGGACGCCGTCGCGGCCAAGGGCGAGTTCGAGAAGAAGGTGCCCAAGATCGCCTACGTCACGCGCCTGTGAGGTGACGGCGGGTGTGGCCGGCCGTCGGGTGAGGCCGGCCGTCGGGTGAGGCCGGCCGACGGGTGAGGCGGCGGGGGGGGGGGGGGCGGGGGGGGGCGGGGGGGGGGGGGGGGGGGGGGGGGGGGGGGGGGGGGACGGTGACGACGGGTGACGGGGCGGGGGGGCGGGCGGGGGGGGGCGGGGCCGCGCGGCGACCGTCAGGGTGATCGGCTACAAGCGGCCGTCGTGGCTCGTCCGTCCTCCGCAGGCTCGCCGGCCCAGACTCCGCTGATGCGGCAGTTCCTGGAGATCAAGGATCGCCACCCGGACGCGATCGTGTTCTTCCGGCTCGGCGACTTCTACGAGATGTTCTTCGAGGACGCGGTGGTGGCGGCGGGGCTGCTCGACCTGACGCTGACCACCCGCGACAAGGGCAAGGTCGACGCGGTGCCGATGTGCGGCGTGCCCCACCACGCCGCCCGCGGCTACGTCGCCAAGCTGACCGACCTCGGCCACAAGGTCGTCATCTGCGAGCAGGTCGAGGACCCCAAGCTGGCCAAGGGCCTCGTGCGGCGCGACGTCGTGCGCATCGTGACGCCCGGGGTGGTCGTCGACGAGGACGCCCTCGATCCCAAGGCCGGCCGCTACGTCGCGGCGCTGGTGTGCGGCGTCGCGCCCGCGCCGCCGTCCCCGGCGCGCACCGGCCGTCACGCGGCGCCCGCGGCCGAGCCCAGGCCCACGCCGGCGCCGCCGCGCTGGGGCCTGGCGTACCTCGACGTGACCACCGGCGAGTTCCGGGCCACCGAGCTGGCCAGCGCCGCGGCCGCCGTCGACGAGCTGGCCCGGGTCGCGCCGCGCGAGGTGATCGTCGCGGCCGCGGACCTGGAGCCCGACGGCGCCGCCGCGCCCGGCGCGCCGATCCGGCGGTTCGCGGCGGTCTGGGGCGCCGCGCCGGTGCCGGACCTCGACGACGCCCGCGCGCTCCTGGCCGCGGCCCTGGCCGAGCCGCTCGCCGACCTCGCGACCGCGCGGCCGCTGCTGGTCCGCGCCGCCGCCGCGGTGCTGGCCTACGCCCGGGCCACCCAGCCCAGCGGCAGCTTGCCGATCGCGCGCCTGGTCGCCTACGAGCCGTCGGCGACGATGGTGCTCGACGAGGCCGCGATCGCCAACCTCGAGCTCGTGGCGACCCTGGTCGGCGGCCAGCGCACGTGCTCGCTGCTCGAGGTCCTCTACGAGACTGCCACCGCGCCCGGCGCGCGCCTGCTGCGTCGCTGGCTGCTGTACCCGCTGACCGACCTCGGCGCCATCGGCGCCCGGGCCGACGCGGTGACCGACCTGTACGCCGCCGGCGAGCTGCGGCGCGAGCTGCGCCAGCAGCTCCGCACCACCAGCGACCTCGAGCGCCTCGCCGGCAAGGCCACGCTCGGCGTCGCCGGCCCCCGCGACCTCGGGCGCCTGCGCGACACGCTGATCGCGCTGCCCGCGCTGGCGACGCTGGCGGCGCCGGCGCCGCGGCTCGACGGCGCGCCCGCGCTCAACGATCTGCGGACGGTCGCGACCCCGGCGCTGGCGGCGCTGGCGAGCCGGCTCGACGCCGCGCTGGTCGAGCAGCCGGCCGCGCTGGTCAAGGACGGCGGCTTCATCCGGCCCGGCCACGATCCCGAGATCGACGAGTGTCGGGGCCTGGCCGACGGCGGCAAGGACGCGATCGCCGCGATCGAGGAGCGCGAGCGCGCGCGCACCGGCATCGCCAGCCTGAAGGTCCGCTACAACCGCGTCTTCGGCTACTACATCGAGATCACCAAGAGCCAGCTGGCGCGGGTGCCCGACGACTACCTGCGCAAGCAGACGATCGCCGGCGGCGAGCGCTACGTCACGCGCGAGCTGGCCGAGCTCGAGGCCAAGGTGCTGGCGGCCCAGGACACGCTGGCCGCGCGTGAGGCCGAGCTGCACCGGGCGCTGGTGGCCGAGGTCGCGGCCGCGTACCAGGCGCTCCTGGCCGCGGGCGCGGCGATCGCGACCCTCGACGTGTGCGTCGCGCTGGCCGACGTCGCCGAGCGCCGCGGCTGGCACCGGCCCACCGTCGACGCCGGCGCGATCATCGACATCAAGGACGGCCGCCACCCGGTGGTCGAGGCGCTGGTGCCGGCCGGCACGTTCGTGCCCAACGACGCCCGCCTCGACGCCGATCGCGAGCAGGTCGTGCTGGTGACCGGGCCCAACATGGCCGGCAAGTCGACGTTCATGCGCCAGGTCGCGCACATCGTCATCCTGGCCCAGGTCGGCAGCTACGTGCCGGCGGCGGCCGCGACGATCGGCGTGTGCGACCGGGTGTTCACGCGGGTCGGCGCCACCGACAACCTGGCGCGCGGTGACTCGACGTTCATGGTCGAGATGCGCGAGACCGCGGCGATCCTGGCCCACGCCACCCGGCGCTCGCTGGTCGTGCTCGACGAGGTCGGCCGCGGCACGTCGACGTTCGACGGCGTGTCGATCGCCTGGGCCGTGGTCGAGTACCTGCACGACGCGGTCGGCGCGCGCACGCTGTTCGCGACCCACTACCACGAGCTGGTCGCGATGGCCGACGATCGCCCGCGGGTCCACAACGTGTCGGCGCTGGTGCGCGAGCAGGGCGGGGAGGTCGCGTTCCTGCGGCGGATCGTCCCGGGCGCCGCGTCGCGCAGCTACGGCATCGACGTGGCGCGCCTGGCCGGGCTGCCGCGCTCGGTCATCGGCCGCGCCCGCGAGATCCTGGGCCGCCTCGAGGGCGACGGCGGCGCGCTGCCGTCGGGCCGCCGGCTGGCGGCGCGGCCCCCGGGCCAGCTGTCGCTCCTGTCCGACGGGCCGCCGGCGCCGCGCGCCGATCCGCGCGAGGCCGAGGCGCTGGCGCGGCTGCGCGCGCTCGATCTCGATCGGACCACGCCGATCGCGGCCCTGACGGCGCTGGCGGAGCTGCGCGCCCTGATATCCTAGGCGGGCCTCCGTGGCGGATCCCACCGACAAGTCGACCCTGCCGTCGCCGATCCGCGTCGGCCGCGGCGACGTCGACCCCGAGCTGTCGACGGTGCTGCCCGGCGGCCTGACCAGCGACGACGCCGACGCCAGCGCGCTCGATCCGCTGCTGGCGGCGGTGGCGGCCACCGCGACGCCGGAGGCCGAGATCGCGCCCGACACGGTGGTCGGCGAGATCTTCCACGTCGTGCGCCGGATCGGCGCCGGCGGCATGGGCGTGGTCTACCTGGCGCACGATCAGTCGCTCGAGCGGCCGGTGGCGGTGAAGTTGCACCGCGCCGGCCGTGGCGCCGATCGGCTGCAACGCGAGGCCACCGCGATGGCGCGGCTGTCGCACCCGCACGTCGTGACCGTGCACGCGGTCGGGCGCTTCCGCGACGACGTGTTCGTGGCGATGGAGTACGTCGCCGGCGGCACGCTGCGGAGCTGGCTGCGGGCCGAGCCGCGGCCGTGGCGCGAGGCGCTGGCCCGGTGCCGCGCCGCCGGCCTCGGGCTGGCGGCCGCCCACGCGGTGGGCCTGGTCCACCGCGACTTCAAGCCCGAGAACGTGCTCCTGACCGAGGCCGGGGTGCCCAAGGTCGCCGACTTCGGGCTGGCGCGCACGTCCGGCGACGACCGCCCCGACAGCGTCGATCCCGACGTCGCCTCGACCGAGTCCGGCAGCGGCCGGCGCAGCGGCGGCGCCGGCAGCGGTCCGCGCAAGGACGTCCTGTCGGACCGCCTGACGATGACCGGCGCGATGGTGGGCACGCCCGCGTACATGGCGCCCGAGCAGTTCCGCGGCGCGTCGTCGACGCGCGCGCCGATCAGTTCGCGCTGGCCGTGATGATCTGGGAGGCGCTGTACGGCGAGCGGCCGTTCGCGGGCGCCGACGCCCGGGCGCTCGAGGAGGCGGTCCGGCGCGGCCCGCCCCCGCCGCCGCGCAAGTCGCCGGTGCCGCCGCCGATCGCCGCGGTGCTCCAGCGCGCGCTCGCGGTCGCGCCGGCCGGGCGGTACCCGAGCGTCGATGCGTTCCTGGCCGCGCTCGACCGCGCGGCGCGCGATCGGCGCTGGCCGCTGTGGCTGGGCGCGGGCGCGGTCGGGCTGGCCGGCGTCGCGGTGGCCGCCGTGACGCTGCGCGGGGCCACCCCCTCGATCCGTGCGCGCGCGCGACCGCGTCGGTCGATCGCGCCCTGACCCCGGCGTTGCTCGAGCGCGTCGACGCGGCACTGCGGACGACGACCGGCACGGTCGGCAGCGACGTGCTCAGGCGGGTCGGGGCCGCGGTCACGACCTACCGGACCGCGGCGACCTCGGCCTGCCGGGGCGCCCAGGGCCAGCGCCAGCTCGCGCCCGAGCTGGCCGCGCGCAGCGACGCCTGCATCGCGTACCGCGCCCAGGTGGCGGCGGCGATCATCGACGACGGCGCGCTGATCGCCCGCGACCTCGGCGCCTACGCCAGCAAGGTGCGGGCGTTGCCGAGCCCGACGCCGTGCCTCGACACGGTCGCGCTGGCCGCCAACCCGGCCGCGCCCGGGCCCGAGGCGGTCGCGACCCGCGCCGACCTCGAGGTCGCGATCATCGACATCTCGGTCGATCAGCTCGACGCCGCCGCGGCGCTGATCGAGCGCGCGACGCCGGGCGCCGCCACCGATCGCGCGACCGCGGCGATGCTGCTGCGCGCCCGGGGCGAGCTCGCGGCGGCCCGCGCCGACTACCCGACGGCGGTCCGGCTCCTGGCCGACGCGTACTACGCGGCCCAGGCGCTCGACGACGCGCACGTGTACCTCGGCGCGCTGGCGATGCTCGTGCGCGTGGTCGGCGACATCCAGGCCAACACCGGGGCGGCCGAGCCGTGGGTGCGCCTGGCCGACGCCGCGGTCGATCGCGATCGCCGGCGCGCGCCGGGCGAGGTCGTCGGGCTCATGCTCGCGCTGGCCGCCGCCGCCGATCGCCGCGGCGACGGCTCGACGGTGCTGGCCCGGACCCAGCAGGCGCTGGTGCTCAGCGGCGAGACCGATGAGCCGATGGAGCTGGCGGCGCTCGAGCACAGCGTCGCCAACGCCCTGGCCGGCGCCGGGCGCTACCCCGAGGCGATCGATCACGAGCGGCGCGGGCTGGCGGCGTGCGTCGCCAGCCTCGGCCCGGGCCACTCGACCTGCCTCATGTTCCGCGCCACCCTGGCGCTGCTCCTGGCCGAGAGCGAGCAGGCCGACGCGGCCATGCTCGAGGCCCTGGCGGTGCAGCAAGAGCTCGACGCGGCGCCGCCGTCCACGCTGACGGCCTACGCCGACGCGCTGGTCAACGTCGGCAACGTGCTGCTCGATCAGGCGGCCTACCGCGATCAGGCCGCGCGCGACTTCCGGATCGCGCGCGAGCTCTACATCGGGGTCCACGGGCCGCGCCACCCGGACGTCGCCCGCATCGAGAGCAACCTCGCGGTGATCGACATGAAGCGGGGCGCCTGGGCCGAGGCCGCCGCCGCCCTGGCCCGGTCGCTGGCGATCCAGGAGGAGCACCTCGGCCCCGACCACCCCGACGTCGCGGGCACGTTGTTCAACCTCGGCACCGCCCAGCTGCGCAGCGGCCAGCTCGGCCCGGCGCTGGCCGCGGCGCGGCGCGCGGTCGCGGTGTTCGAGGCCAAGTCGCCGGGGTCGAGCCGCCACGTCTACACGCTGCGGATGCTGGCCGAGATCCTGACCCGCAGCGGCCAGGCCGCCGAGGGCGAGGCGGCCGCCCGGCGGGCGTTCGCGCTGGCCGCGGCCGGGGGCCTGGCCACCGACAACATGGCGATCGAGATCGCGCGCGCCGACGTGGCGCAGGGCCGTCGGCTCGACGAGGCCGCGCGCCTGCTGCGCGCCGCCCGGCCGGCGTTCGAGCCCTATCCCGAGGTGTTCGCGCACCAGCTCGCCGAGATCGATGCTCTGCTCGCGCAGCTGAAGTAGCATCGGAGCCGTGGCCGACCCCGACCCCGAGCGCGCTGTCCGCGAGGCCGCGGTGCGCGCGCGCCTCGACGCGGGCGACGCCGCCGGCGCGGCCACCGCGACGATCGAGCTCTACGGCGCCGAGCTGGTGAGCTTCCTGCACGCGGTCGCGCGCGACGAGGATCTCGCCGCCGAGGCCTACGCGATGTGGTGCGAGGATCTGTGGAAGGGGCTCGCGGGGTTCCGGTGGACGTCGTCGCTGCGGACCTGGGTCTACGCCCTCGCGCGCAACGCGCTCTACCGGCTCCGGCGGGCGCCGCGCCGCCGCGAGCGCGGCCACCTGCCGCTCGACCTGGCCAAGGACGCCTACGATCGGGCCCAGCAGATCCGCACCGCGACCGTCCAGTTCCTCCGCACCGAGGTGAAGGACGAGGTCCGCCGCCTGCGCGAGGCCCTCGAGCCCGAGGACCACGAGCTCCTGATCTTGCGGATCGATCGCAAGATGTCGTGGCGCGAGGTCGCCCAGGCGATGCCGGGCGCCGCCGACGAGCCGCTCGACCGTCGGGCCGCGGTCCTGCGCAAGCGCTTCGAGCGCGCGAAGGCGCTCTTGCGGGCGCTCGCGGCCGAGCGCGGGCTGCTCACGCCCGACTGAGCTTCCAGGGAGGCCTGTCGCCAGGTCTCCCCTCGTCGGGCTCGTCGGGGGGCAAGCCCCGACGAGCCGCCCCTCCGAGACCTCCGAGGCGCGAGACTCCCGGCGCGTCGACCGGTGCTCGACCGCCGCGTGGACGCGCGATCGGGGGGCGGCGCCCCCTCCCGCCCCGGAATGGGGGGCGCGACCCCTCGTCGCATCTGGACGCGAAGCAAGCAATATTAGATGGTTGAGTGGTGGCGCGGACCTTGCTGATGGTGATGGCCATGAGGAGGTTCTCCGTGCCCCGAATCCACACCGGTATCGCGCTCAGCGTCGCACTCGCAGGTGTCGCCGCCTGCGGTGGAGACGACTCGACCAGTCCCCTCGACCGTGTCGACGCCATCGTCTTCCTGCAGCGCACCCCTCGCAACGAGATGGGCGACATCTTCCAGTACCGGTCGTATCGACCGGGCGGCCGCATCGTCAAGCTGTCGCCGCCGACCGCCGACGGCAAGCTCGAGGAGCTGTGCTGCTCGGACGCCGGCGCCGAGTTCGCCGACATCGACATCTCGAACTACGACCTGTCGTTCGACGCCCAGGCCACGCCGGCCAAGGGGGAGATCGTGTTCTCGGGCCGGCTCAACGAGAGCCAGAACTACGGCCTGTTCGTCCTGCACCTCGAGACCGGCGCGGTCGAGCAGCTCGCGACCGACCCGATGTACGACTTCCTCAACCCGGTGTTCCTGCCGGGCGACAAGATCCTCTTCAACACCAACAAGTCGGTGGAGGAGGGCGCGCCCCAGCACCGCGACGAGTACGAGCGCGGCGTGACGCTCCAGGTCGGCGTGATGAACCGCGACGGCACCGGCACGGTGCTCGGCCCGCGCAACCTGTCGCACCGGGTGTTCCCGACGCTGACCTCCGACGGGCGCGTGCTGATGACCCAGTGGGATCACCTCGGCGACATGAACGCCGGACACCTGATGTTCATGAACCCTGACATGACGACGCTGCGCGAGGCGTTCGGCAAGGAGTCGACCGGGGTCACCAACTCGTACCTGAAGGCCCGCGAGGTCTCCCCCGGCCGCTTCCTGGCGATCGGCACGTCGCGCGACCGGACGATCCAGTCGGGCGCCATCCTCGACATCCGCCTCGGCAAGGCCGTCAGCGAGGACGGCTCGGTCCGCGCCAACGTCGACATGTCCGAGGAGAACGCCGAGGCGCGCATCCTGACGCCGAACGTGCCGCTCAACCGCGACCCGTCGTCGATGACGATCGGCCGCTACTACGACGCGTTCCCGCTCGACGCCGCCGACTACCCGCAGCTCCTGGTCACCTGGTCCGACGGCACCGTCGAGTCGGGCACCCTCGCGGCCGCGGGCAAGAGCGCGCAGTTCGGCCTGTACGTCTACGACTCGAAGGCCAAGGCCCGCCGCCCGCTCTACGACGATCTCGAGCGCTGGGACGTGCTCGCGCGCCCGCTCGCGCCGCACGCCGCCCCGCCGCAGATCCCCGCGTCGGGCACCCACCAGTACAACCAGGACACCACGCTCATCGGCGCGATGAACGTCTACGACTCGAGCGTCGCGACCCTGCCCGCGGGCACCGCGTACGGCGTCCGCGTCATCGAGGGCTTCTCGACCGAGGAGGGCATCCCGCGTGACTTCGGCCTGACCGAGCACGAGGGCGCCGCGGTCCTGGGCGTCGCGCCGGTCGAGGCGGACGGCTCGTGGGCGGCGCTGATCCCCGCCAACATCCCGGTCCACCTCCAGGCCATCGACAAGTTCGGCATGGCGATCGTCAACGAGCCCGTGTGGTTCTCGGGCGCCAAGGGCGAGTCGCGCTTCTGCGGTGGCTGCCACGAGAGCCGCACCGCCGCGACCGTCATCCAGCCCGGCGTCACCCAGGCGATCGGCCGCGGCCCCCGCGACCTGCTCGCGACCACGCCGCGCAGCAGCCGCAAGTCGACCGACTTCACCCGCGCCGGCACCATCGGCATCCCGTGGGACCAGGCCCTGCAGCCCATCTTCGACGCGAAGTGCGTCAGCTGCCACAACGGCACCCCCGGCGCGGCCAACCCGAGCTGGACGATCATGGACCCGATGACCGGCGCGTCGTTCACCTGGACCTTCGACCTGCGCGGCGGCGCCGCCACCTACGGCGTCGGCGACAACATGCTGTCGGGCTACTCGGCCTCGCACCTGTCGCTGATCGGCCCGAGCATGCGCGACCTCGAGCGCGCCGACCTGGTCGTCGTCGGTGACCTCAAGGTCTACATCGAGCCCGGCAACTCGCGCGAGTCGGAGCTGATGAAGAAGCTCAACCCGCCGCAGATCTTCCCGACCCCGGACCTCAACGTCCGCGCCTTCGCCACCGCCGCCCACGCCCGCGACGTCGGCGCCGAGCTGACGGCCGACGAGTACTACCTGCTGACCGTGATGGCCGACAACGGCGGACAGTTCTACTCGCGGGAGAACGCGCCGCTCGCGCCGTGATGGCGCGCGCGCCCGTCGACTCCCTTCCCGAACTCACCCGTCCCGCTCCTCGGAGGACTGTCATGAAGAATCAACTCCGTCTCGTCTCGTTCGTGTCCGCCGGCGTCGCGGCCATCGTGCTCGGCCTCGCCAGCCCGGCGGTCGCCGGCCGCGGCGGCTCGGCCTCGCGCATCGCCAACGCCACCAACACCGGCTCGGTCGACGCCATCATCGCCGAGGTCGAGCGCGCCGAGCGCCTGCCGTGCGACGCCTGCGTGCCGATCGTCATGGACCTGCTCGACCACGACCGCTACGAGGTCCGCGAGGTCGCGGCCTGGTGGTTCGCCCGCCGCGCCAACCTGCGCGTCGAGCTGGCCGCCCGCGCCACCAGCGACCTGGCCGGCACCGACAGCCGCCTGGCGCGCAACAGCGCCGACCTGCTGGGCGCGTTCATGCACCCGCAGGCCATCCCGGCCCTGACCGCCGCGGTCGGCCGCACCGATCTGTCGGCCGACGCCCGCGCCGCCGCGGTGCGCGCGCTCGGCATGATCGGTCACCTGAACGGCCGCGCCGGCCTGACCGCCGCGCTCGGCGACGCCGACGTCGACGTCCGCCTGATGGCGGTGACGACCTGGGTGCAGCTGCGGGCCCAGCCCGACGCGGCCCCGGTGGTGGCGCGCATCGCCGACACCGACGCGCGGGTCCGCGCGGCCGCGGCCGGCGTGGTCGGCAGCCTCCGCGACGCCAGCGGGCGCGGCGCCCTCGAGGGCGCGCTCGCCAGCGACGCCGACGCCAACGTCCGGCGCAACGCCGCCTGGGCCCTGGGCCAGATCGGCGACCCGGCCTCGCGGCCGGCGCTGGTCGCGGCGACCACCGACGCGTCGGCGCTCGTGCGCTCGACCGCGAAGGCGGCGCTGTTCGCGCTGCGGTGAGCGATTTCGCGCACTGGTCCGACGTCGCCGCTCGCGCGGCGACGCGCGTTTTCGGCGTGGTCGTCGACGGAGATCACGCTCGGCTTGGCCTCGGTTGGAGTACACTCATGCGCATGCGAGCTCCGGCGGTTCTCCTCGCGACGATCTCGGTGGTGGCGGCGTGCGGCGGCGATCCGCCGCCGGGGCGGACCTACTACGAACGCACGATCGAGCCGATCTTGATCCAGTCGTGCGCCGGCAACACCAGCGGCTGCCATCGCACGAACACCGACGATCCGTTCGACTTCGCGGCCGGTAACTTCGACGTGTCGTCGTTCGACAACGTCCAGAAGCGGCGCGACGTGCTGCAGCCGTTCGGCAGCTACCCGGTGCCGCTGCTGTTGATCAAGGCGGTCGGCCCCGGCCAGCTGCAGATGGCGTACGGCGACGAGTTCCGCGACGTCATGGTCAACCACGCCGGGGGCAACATCTTCCAGGTCGGCTCCGACGCGTACCTGACCCTGCTCACCTGGACCGAGAACGGCGCGACCGAGAACGGCCTGCGCCCCGCGTCGCCGCCGCGCACCGGTGAGGGCGCGTGCACGCCGACGCTGCCGCCGAACTTCGATCCGGTCGCGTTCGCGGCCGATCCGGTGTTCGTCGCCAACAGCGCGCGGTTCGACAGCGACGTCGCGCCGGTCCTCGCCACCTGCAACAGCGGCAACTGCCACGGCGCGCCGCAGTCCGACTTCTTCATCACCTGCGGGGACACCGCCGAGCAGCGCGCGTTCAACTTCTCGCAGGCGTGGGCGTTCGTCGACGCGCCGGTCGACGAGTCCCAGATCCTGCGGGTGCCGCTGGCCGCCGGCGCGGGCGGCGGGCCCCACACCGGCGGCGATCGCTTCTCGGGCATGGGCGACGCCGACTACCAGCGCATCCACGACTGGGCCGAGGCCGTCGGGCCGCGGCTGTTCGGCGTCGGCGAGCCCGGCAAGGAGTTCTTCCGCGACAACGTCCAGCCGATGCTCTACGACCGCGGCTGCGGCTTCGCGGCGTGCCACAGCCCCAGCGCCGGCAACGACTTCAAGATGCGCCCGTCGAGCCACGGGTTCGTCTCGGCCATCACGCTCGAGAAGAACTACGAGACGCTGCTGTCGGAGTTCATGGCGTTCGAGATGCCGGACGCGCGCCGGGGCCGCGCGGTGGCCAAGGTCATCCTGCCGGGCGACGGCGGCATCTCGCACCGCGGCGGACCGGTGCTCGGCGAGGGCCTCCCGGCCAGCTGCCCGGCGGTCTACGATCCCGCGACCGCGACGCCGTTCTGCACCTTGCAAGAGTGGGTCAACGTCGAGCGGGCCGAGCGCATCGCCGCCGGCGAGCTCGCGGCGATGCCCAGCGGCGGCACCGTGCCGCTGGTCTACGTCGATCGCGCGGCCAGCCACGTGGCCGGCCCGCTCGAGTTCGACACGTACCAGGGCGGCTCGGACCTGCGGGTCGCCCCCGCCACCCTCGGCGCGCTCGGGCAGATCACCGGCGTCGGCGGCTCGACCTCGCTCCTCGGCGGCTGCGCCGGGCTCGATCCGTCGACCGCCGACGTGTCCGGCCCCGCGGTCCGCTACGACGGCACGACCGTCGCCTTCGCGGCGCGGTCGGGCGCCGCCGATCCGCTCGGCATCTGGCTGGTCGAGGTCGACGGCGCCAACTGCCGCCGGGTCACGCCGGCCGCGCCCGACGTCAACTTCATCAAGATCCACAACTTCGATCCAGCCTGGGCGCCCGACGGCAACGGCCTCGTGTTCGCGTCGACCCGCGGCGGCGCCCACGCCGGCGGCGTGACCGGCCCGGTCCGCAGCCGCAAGCTGTTCTTGCCGGCGTCGGACCTGTGGCGCATGGGCGTCGACGGCTCCAACCCCGAGCAGCTCACGTTCCTGACCAACTCGGAGCTCAATCCCAACGTCCTGCGCGAGGGCCGGATCATCATGACGACCGAGAAGGCCTCGGGCAGCCTCTACCAGCTGTCGGGCCGGCGGCTCAACTGGGATCGCACGGACTACCACCCGCTCCTGGCCCAACGCCACCGCTCGCCCTACGGCGATCCCGACGATGCCTCGGTCATGACCGACTCGATCGGCTACGACCAGGCCACCGACATCCGCGAGGACCTCGACGGCAACCTGCTGTTCATCGCGTCGGACGCGGGCGCGCGCGGCGGCGCCGGCACGCTGGCCATCTTCAACCGCAGCATCGGGCCGTTCGAGGCCGGGCGCACCGACCCGGGCTACCTCCGCTCGGCGACGTTCCCGGATCCGGCCGCGACCGGGCGCGTCGGCGCCGCCACCGACGGCGCCTACCGCGGGCCCCACGGCATGCCCGACGGCCGCATCATGGTGTCGTACGCCGCGGTGACTGGTGATCTCGGCACGGTCACCAGCCTCGACTGGGACATCGTCGCGATCGACCCGCGCACGGGCATCCGGACGACCCTGATCGGCGGCGCCGGGGCCCAGGTCGACGCGGTGCTGGCGATCAAGGCGGCGCCGCGCAAGCCCTACCTCAACCGGCGCCAGCTGGTGTTCGGCGGCTCGGTCGACGAGGGCCAGACCGGCGCCGGCCGGGCGGTCGTGCACATGCCCGACGCGCCGCTGATCTTCACGCTGCTGACCGGCAACCTGCGCCGCGGCCGGCCGGTCGACGGGTTCCGCAGCGCGACCCAGCTGGTCGCGTACGCCGAGGTGCCGCCGCCGGCGGGCACGACCATGGGCAACCAGCCCAACGGCGTCTACGAGAGCCGGGTCGAGGCCGGGCGCGCCGACCTCGCCGACGACGGCTCGGTGAAGTTCAACGCGCCGGCTGGCGTCGGCGTGGTGATCGAGCTGCGCGACGGCGACAACAACGTCCTGGTCAACATGGGCGAGGAGCACCAGCTCGCGCCCGGCGAGATGATCTCGATGGGCATCCGCGCCGACCTGTTCGACGCGGTCTGCGGCTCGTGCCACGGCTCGGTCACCGGCAGCGAGCTCGACGTCGCGGTGACGCCGGACGCGCTGACCGGCGCGTCGCAGTCGATGTCCAAGGACGGCACCGCGCAGCGCATCGGGCCCTGATCCGACGCGATCCCTGCCGCGGTCGCCGCGGCGCGGGCGGCGGTGACCGGGCACCAATCGCCCCGGCGTGATTGCGGGGGCGCCACCCGGCTGGTAGTCACGGGGCGATGGCTCGCCCCGAAACCGACGCGCCGGCGCCCGCGGCCCCGGCGCCCGGCCCGATCGCGCGGCTGGTGAAGAAGATCTGGTGGCTCCACAGCTTCGTGGCGCTGAGCTTCGGCGTGGGCGTGATGCTGTTCGCGCGGCACGGCCTGGCCTACGCCGACAAGCTCTTGATGGTCCTGTGCCTGTCGTGGCTGCTGATGTTCGTGGCGCTGCGGTTCATCGTCGGCCCCGCCAACCGCGGCCCCGACGAGCGGTTCCTGCGCAAGGGCGTGCGCCTGGGGACCAACTACATCATCAAGCAGCTCTACCAGCAGATGTTCTTCTTCCTGGTGCCGCTCTACGCCTCGAGCGCGACCTGGTCGCTGTCCTCGGTCAACTGGTGGATGGCGCCGATCCTGCTGGTGTGCGCGGTCGTGTCGACGATGGATCTGGTGTTCGACAACGTCATCATGGAGCGGCGCTGGCTGGCGTCGATCATGTACGGCCTGGCCATGTTCGGCCTGCTCAACGTGGTCCTGCCGCTGGTGTTCGGCGTGACCCATCGCGACGGCCTGCTGGTCGCGGCCGCGGCCACGCCGCCGGCGGTGGCGCTCTTGACGTTCTCGGTGTCGACGGTGCTGTCGGCCCGGGGGCTGATCGCGACGATCGCCGCGACCGTCGGCCTGTTCACCGCGGTGGCGTACGGTCGGCGCGCGATCCCGCCGGCGCCGCTGTCGATGCCCGAGACCGCGGTCGGGCACGGCACCTACGGCAGCTACGAGTGTCTCCCGCCGTCCAAGCACGTCATCCGCACGACCCAGCTCGACGGGCTGCGCTGCGGCTCGCTCCTGGTGGAGCCCGGCGGGCTCAAGGAGGACGTCGTCCACATCTGGCGGCACGGCGGCCACTCGATCAGGATCGTGCCGCAGCGCCGGCCGTGCGACGGCGACGGCGTCGTGTTCGTGAGCGAGTTCCCCGCGGCGCAGCTCCCCGCCGCGCCCGAGGGCGCCTGGACCTGCGTGACCGAGACCGAGGGCGGCCAGCTCGTCGGGATGCGCCGCTTCACGATCGCCGGCGCCGGCGGCGACGCCCCGATCACGCCGCCCCGCGATCTCGGCGCCCCCGACGCCGGCCCCGACGCCACACCCCCCATCGACGCCGCGCCCCCCGTCGACGCCGCACCCCCCGTCGACGCCGCACCCCCCGTCGACGCCGCGCCCTGACGCCCACCGCGTCGCGCCGCCGCCGCGCCGCTCCGGTTCACGCCGCCTGCGCGTCGCCCGCCCACCGCCGCTGCGCCGCTCCGGTTCACGCCGCCTGCGCGTCGCCCGCCCACCCGCCGCCGCCCCCCGCCGCCGCTCCGCTCCGGTACACGCCGCGTGCGCGTCGCCCGCCCACCCGCCGCCGCTCCGCTCCGCTCCGGTACACGCCGCCTGCGCGTCGCCCGCCCACCCGCCGCCGCTCCGCTCCGCTCCTGTACACGCGCCGCCTGCGCGTCGCCGGCCCACTCGCCGCAGCCGCTCTGCTCCGGTTCACGTCGCGCCACCCGCCCGGACCACCCGAGGTCTGCACTACGCCGGGCGGACAGCCGCCTCGGAGGGGAGGCTCATCGGGCCGAGGTACCGACGTGGTCTGTACGTGACCTCGGACCTCCGAGGGCCCTGCACCTGCCTGGGGCGGCCCGGCGACGGGCCTCCGGTCGATCGCAGTTCCGCGCGACGGGAATCTCGCGCCTCGGGTGGGGGCCCTGTCGGGGCTTGCCCCGACGGGGGAGGGTTCGGCGACGAACCCTCTGAAACTCAGCTCAGATCCGGACTTGCAGCGCGCCGGTCAGGTGGAACGTGTCGCCGTCGTCGAGGCGATCGAAGCCCATGAGGCCGATCAGGTCGATCCGGCGCTTGGGCGTGTACTGCGCCTGGACGCGCAGCGACGACCCGGTGTCACCGCGGGTCGAGAAGTCGTCGAAGTTGATCCCGAAGCGGCCGGTCAGCGCCAGGTTGGGCTGGAGCTGGTAGACCGCGCCGAAGTCGAGGCGGATGAAGCCGTCGCTGTTGATCGTCGAGGTCGCCAGCCCGCCGACGATGCCCTCGTTGGTGCGCTCGCTGTCGAGCGTCGGCAGGAACTTCTTCTTCTGGAACTTGAACCCGACGACCTCCTCGAACCCGACGATCGCGAACTTCGAGCCGAACCGGAACTTCACCGGCGCGCCCAGGGTCATGCCGATCGTGAACGGGTCGACGTACATCGGCAGCGCGATCCGCGGCGCGATCCAGTCGGTCACCAGGAACGAGAAGTTGAGCTCGACCGCCTTGCCGGTGTTCCAGCCGACCTTCGCCGGCATCTTCTTGCCGTCGTCGTACAGGCCGCCGATGGCGTAGCGGACGCCGAGCTGGGCCCGGCGGGTGATGCCGTAGCGGGCGCGCAGCCCGGTCTCGAGATCGAACGGCGACGGGTACATCGCGGCCTCGAGCCGGAGCTCGGAGGTGAAGTCGGGCAGCGTGATCGGCCGCAGCACCTCCTCGAGCGGGTACCCGGTCTGGCGCACCGCCGGGGTCTTGGGACCGGCGTCAGCGGCCTCGCCCATGACCCGGGGCGCGTCGGGGTTCTCCTCGGCGCCGGTGTCCCCGTCGCTCGACGGCAGCGGATCGTCGTCGAGCTCGGTCTCGCCGCCGGCGTCGCTCGGCTCGTCGGGGATCACCTGCGCCGCGACCGGGGCCGCGAGGGCGAGAAGCAGGGCGAGAGGACAAAACCGCAGCATGCGGCGACCATACACCGGGGCGCGGCGGTCATGGCCCGCGCCGGCGGACGATCACGCGCGGACGATCACGCGTGGCCGATCCAGCGCGGGGTCGCGTGCCAGCGGGCGCGGCGCGGCTCCGGCGCCTGGTCCTTGGGCACCAGCGCGGCGGCCAGCGCGGCGGTCAGCGCGCCGCCGAGCAGGCGACGACGCGACAGCCCGGTCGGGCGGGTCGCAGGGGCGGGCGGGAGGCGTCGGCGCGTCATGGCGGGGGCACATCTCCCTCGTAGCCGTCGACGAGGTTCTCGAGCTTGAGGTGCAGGTCCGACGGCGGCGGCGGCGGCTCGGGCACGTAGCCGAAGTCGCCGGCCACGTCCTCGTTGTCGTCGATGCCGACGGTCGTGGTCGTGACGTTGGTCTTGGTGTTCGAGTGCGCGGCGTTGGCGTACTCGATGAACCGCAGCGGGTGGTAGTGGTAGACGGTGCCGCTGGCCGGCAGGCCCAGGCCCTTGGCGACCGCGTCGGTCCACCACGTGAACGGCGCGAGCTGGTCCTTGACCATCTTGTCGATGTCGAGGTCCTCGTCGTCGTCGTCGGCGCCCCGGGGGCGGCGCTTCTGGGTCTTCGGGGTCTTCTTGGTGAACTGCTGCGGCCGGCTCTTGAGCTCCTCGGCCCACTCCGGCTCGGGCGCCCACTCCGAGACGTGGAGCGTGATCAGATCGCGCACGACCTCGTCGTCGGACCCGTCGTAGAACTCGGCGAGCTCCGTGCGCGACAGCCGGCCGTCCTGGTCGCGATCGATCAGCTTGTCGATGGTCTCGTCGTCGCAGAACCGCCCCATCGCCGAGCCGTCGATCAACGTGAACGGCGAGGGCGTGTCGTCGCCGGGCTTGCCCTCGAACCAGCGCTGGGTCGAGAAGATCTCGAAGTGGAGCTGGGGCTCCTCGAGATCGCCGGGGCCGACCGTGCCGACCCGGCCGATGACCGCGCCGGCGTCGAGGACCTCGTCGTAGCCCTTCACCCCGACCTCGGGATCGAGGTCCGTGCTCTCGCCGCTCATCCACGACGGCGGCTCGGCGCTGTTGGACTCGTCGGCCAGGTGCATGAACAGCGAGTAGACCCGCACCGCCTGCGACGCGACGTTGAGGTCGTGGCGCATGAGCACGAAGTTGTTCGAGCCGATGTCGGTGCTGCCGCCCATGCGCGCGGCGATCACGCGGCCCGCGAACGGCGCGTAGACCGGGCCGTCGGCCTCGGCCGGCAGGTGCACGCCGCCGTGCCACAGGCGGGTCGCGCCCCAGGGGCCGACCGGGAAGAACCCCGCCTTGGCGCTCAGCTCGCTGGCGTCGTAGTACGGCTGGATCGCCGCCGGCAGCTCGGCCGGGGTCTCGGGGATGACCGCCTTGTCGCCGCCCTTGGCGCCGGCGACCCGCACCGGGAACACCCGCTGGCCGCGCAGCTTATCGATCCACTTCTTGAAGTCGAACGGCCCCGGATCCCACTTGCGGGTGGTCAGGTGGTAGTGGCCGCAGAACCCGGCGAACGACGACGCCGGGTAGCTGTCGCCGGTCGGGCTGACCGGGCCCAGCGTGCCCCAGGCCGGCTTGGTCGGGAGCTGCGGGTCGCGGGGGTACTCGAGCGCGAGGTTCGGTAGATACTTCGCCAGCACCTGGGCCAGGTTGTAGAAGGCCTGGTACTGCATCTCGGTGAAGTCGAACGACTTCATCTTGTGGCCGTTGATGAAGTAGTCGTCGGAGATAGGGTGCTTGACCGCGGCGGTGGCGTAGTAGTCGGGGTTGTCGAGGATGCCGCGGTTGCAGAACTCGACGCCGATCGAGTCGGTGTTGTAGGCGGCGGCGTGGTAGCCCATCAGCGCCAGATCGAGGGTCTGGTAGATCGTGCCGTCGTTGTCGATGAGGAAGTGGCACGACAGGCCGCGCTCGTTCTGGAGCACGTTCCAGCACACCTCCGACGAGTTGACGCCGTCGTGGTGCAGCACGAACTTCTTGATGACCGCCTGGGTCGCGGTCAGCGACGGCCGCGGCATGCGCCGCAGCGCCGGCCGGGTGCTGTACCGGTTCAAGCCCGTGTTCTTCGCGTTGGCGCCGTTGGCGCCCACCCCCGGGATGGCCACGAGCGTGCCGTGGTCGAGGCGTCCCGTGATCCGACCCGCGAACGCGGAGTTCCACCCGGTCTGGTTCCAGGTCTTGAAGGCGTCCCCGAAGTCGGGGCCCACCTCCTCACCGGCGATGATCAGCTTGGCCATGATTCAGTGCTCCTACTGCTGCCAGAACCGGAGGTCGGTGGAGCCCAGGCGCACGGTCATGCCCGGGAACAGGCGCACGGTGGTCACCCGGTTGCCGTTGGCGAAGGTGCCGTTGGTCGAGCCCAGATCGGTCAGGGTCCAGGTGGCGCCGTCGAAGGTGATCTGCGCGTGGTGCGTCGACGCGGTGCTGTCGTGGGCCAGCGACAGGTGGCTGCCCGGCGCCTTGCCGAGGGTGAACCCGTGGTGGAGCGGGACCTGGCGGCCGTTCTCGGGGCCGCCGAGCACGATCAGCACCGGGCCGCCGGGGACCGGCGCGGGGGCCGGCGCCGGGGCGTGGCCGGGCGCCGCCGCGACCGCCATGGGCAGCGGTGCGGCGATGGCGGGGCCTGCGCCACGTCGGCGCGCGATCGCGCGGCCGCCGAGGCCCACGACGACGATGCCGAGCACGCCGCCCAGGGCGATCAGGATCCAGCGCAGCGAGCCGCCGCCCGATCGCCGCTTGTGGGCCACGCACTGATCGCGCACGCAGTACTGGTCGGCGTCGCAGGTGTCCTTGACGCAGCGCGGGCCCGGCACCTTGACCTCGGCCGTGAGCGGGGAGCCCGCGTTGTCGATCGAGACCACGAGCTTCTTGCCGCTGACCTCCTCGACCGGGGCCAGCGCGGTCAGCACGTACTGGTTCGCGAGCTGATCGACCAGCTGCGCCAGCGCCAGCGGCCAGCCCTCGACCTCCTGGATCCACCGGAACGTGCCCTCGGAGCGCTTGGACAGCTCGCCCAGCGTCAGCAGCGAGCGCCGCGCCTTGGTCGGCGAGTAGCCCAGCGTGTGGATGCGGACGCCCTTCTTCGCGGCCAGCTCGCCCAGCTCCGTGACCTTGGCCCGGGTCTCGGGCGCGATGCCGTCGCCGTCGGAGACGACGATGACGATCGGCCGCTGCACCGACCCGAGGACCTTGGGCTTGGTGCGCGCCGCCAGCGCGACCGCGTCGTTGACCGCCTTGATCAGCGCGACCTCGGTGGTGGTCTCGTCGGCCTCGAGCTTGGCGAGCGCCGCGCGGGCCAAGGCGACCGAGCCGAGGCGCTTCTGCCCGACCGTGGTCTGGCCGTAGCCGATCACCGCGACCTGGGCCCGCTGGGTCCCGAGCTTCTCGAGCGGATCGAGCAGGCCGGTGGCGAGCGCGTCGCGGATGCGCTCGAGGCTGTCGCTGAACACGTCGGTGGTGGCCACGACGATCACGACGTCGAGCTCGACGTCGGCGACGCTCGACAGGCCCCAGGCGAACGGCACCTTGGCGCCGCCCAGCTTGACGGTGATCTCGGGCTTGCCCTCCTGCGGGATGCGGGCGCCTTGCAGCTCGGTCGCCGACACCAGCGCCCGCACCCGGGCCAGGCCGTAGATCGGCGACGGGCGCACGTCGATCTTGTCGACCAGCGCGTGATCACGCTTGTCGGCGGCCGCCGGGCCGGCCCAGCCCAGCACCGCGAGCGCGAGCAGCGCCAGCAGCGCGAAGGAGCGTGTCGCCATGGCGGTACCGTAGCCAACTGCGGGGGCGACCGCAACGACGGCCACGGCCCGGCCCGCGTCGACGGCTCAGCGTCGACGCGGGGGCGCCAGCCGGAACCGGTGGGTGACGGGCACCCACGCCAGCAGATCCATCTCGCCGGTGACGCCGCCGTCGGTCCAGTTGTTGATCACGAGCAGGTGGCCGCTGTCGGCGCGGCGGTCGGAC
Source organism: Myxococcales bacterium (assembly GCA_016717005.1). NCBI lineage: Bacteria > Pseudomonadati > Myxococcota > Myxococcia > Myxococcales > Myxococcales bacterium. The sequence continues at coordinate 255,079 of JADJUF010000016.1, forward strand.
ACGACGCCGATGTGGTCGGGCCCGGACCGCGACGGGAACGTGTCGAACAGGACCAGGTCGCCGGGGCGCACCGGGTCGCGCGGGTCGGCCAGCGCGGCGGTGTGCTCCTCGAGGTTGCGGCGCAGATACGGCAGCAGGGTCTTGACCCGGCGGTGATCGATGTTGGGGTCGCCCTTGCCCTTGACCATCGGGTACGCGCGCGGCGCCTTGCGGATGTCGGCGGCGACCGCGGCCTGCAGGTCGAGGCCGGCGTTGCGCAGCGCCCGCACGATGACGTCGGTGCACACCCCGTGGTCGCGGGCGACGTCGCCCATCGGGAAGCGCAGGCTCTCGTAGCCGCCGACGTAGGCGTCGGCGTTGATCGCGGTCTTGCGCGCGCCCAGGAGCACGTCGAGCGGGTCGGGGATGCCGTCGCGGTCGCGGTCGGGGTCGCCGCGGCCTCGGTCACGTTGGCCGCGGTGAGCAACGGCGCCAGCTCCGCGCGATCGCCGGGCCGCAGGCGCAGGTGGTGCGCACCGACGACGAGCTCCTCGGTGCCCGTGAGCGGGTAGGGCTTGACCGGCCAGCCGTCGACCCGCACCACCAGCAGCGGGCGGTCGGGGTCGAGCGTGGCGATCACGCGGTCGCTGGCGATCCCGGCCGGGAGCGTGAGCTGCAAGTCGTCGTCGAGATCGGACCAGATGCCCGAGTCGGCGACGCCGAGACAGGTCTCCGCGGGCGCGGTGGGCGCGACGGGCGCGGTGGCGGCGGGCGCGGTGGCTGTGGCTGTGGCTGTGGCTGTGGCTGTGGCTGTGGCGGGCGCGCTGGGATCGCCGCGGCCCTCGGCCCGGCCATCGGCGCACGCCCCCACGGCCAGGATCGGCGCCAAGCATCCCAGCGCGATACGATTTCGGGAACCGACCCGCCGCGTGGGTGTCCAACCTGGGTTCGACGCTTGACCTGTCGCACCGCGGGCCGAGATCGACATGGACCTAGCAACGAACGAGCGCCCGGCCGGGTGTATTTCACCAACCCGACCCCGGCGTTGACCGACCCGCGTCGACCCGCGTTGACCTACCTGCGTTGACCGACCCACTGGATCGCCGTACCGTACCCGACCGGAGCCCCCATGAACGAGTACAACAGCTTTTCGTCGCTCACTCCTCAGGATGAGGCCGCCTTCGTCGTGTTCGAGCGCAGCACCCAGGAGAACCTGCAGAAGGCGATGATGATCGGCATGATCTCCGCCGCCGGGATCCTGCTGCTCAGCCTCGTGATCTTCTTCGGCTTCTCGCCGCCGCCCAAGAAGCACGCGCCGCCCGAGGACGCGAAGAGCCAGGTCAAGAGCGCTCCGGCTGAGGCCGCGGCGCCCGCGCCGGCGCCCGCGCCGCAGTGAGCCCTTCGACCGTGGGCCCGTCGAGCGCGTGACGGCTCGGGCGGCGCGCGCCGCGCAGATCGGCGCGCTCGTGAGCGTGGGGGCTGTCGCGCTCGCGCTCGCTGGGTGCACGCCGGTCGAGCGACCGGTGGCGGTGCCGGCGTTGCGGTTGGTGGTCAGCGAGCGTTGGAATGGCGGCACCCGCCTGGTGCTGGTCGAGGAGCACGGCGATCGCTGGGCGATCCTGAGCGCCGGGCGCGGCGACGCGCCCGCGCGGGACGAGCAGGCGGTGGTGTCGCCCGACGGCCGCTGGGTCGCGTTCGTCTCATCGAGGGGGCGGCCGCTCGACCGGACCAGCCTGTGGATCATGCCGGCGGCGGTCGGCGCGACCGCGGTCCGGGTCACCGACGGCCGCGGCGACGACGTCGATCCGACCTGGACGCCGGCGGGCGACGCGGTGGTGTTCGCGCGGCGGACCGGCGACCGCTTCGCGCTGGCGCGGGTCGGGATCGGCGGCCGCGCCGACCAGCCGCGGATCGGCGAGGTCGAGGTCGTGGCCGCCGGCGCGGTCCACTACCTCGCGCCGTCGGTGGCGCCGTCGGGGGAGATCGCCTACCAGGAGATCGATCCGAGCGCCGGCACCAGCCGCATCGGCCTGCGCGCCGTCGACGGCAGCATCACCTTCGCGACCGACGGGCCGCGCGACGTGACCCCGGCCTGGCGCCCCGGCAGCGGCGAGCTGGCGTTCGCGCGGGAGATCGAGCGCGCCGACGGCGGCCGCGATCTCGATCTGTGGCGCCTCACCGCCGACGGCGACGCGGCGCCCCTGGCGGACCTGTCGGGCACCGACGAGAGCGGCCCGCGCTGGTCGCGCGACGGCCGCTGGCTGTTCGCGACCGCGCTCGCCCGCGACGACGACGGCGAGCTGCCGTCGGTGATCTACCTCGACGTCGCGGCGCCGGCGCCGCGCGCGCGCATGCTGCGCGACCGGGCCGGCACGATCGCCCGGCAGGGGCCCGCGCCGATGCCGGTGCCGCTCGACGACGGCGCCCTGGGCGCCGGGCTCGCCTACGTCGACGCGCTGGCGGCGGCGCTCCGCGAGCGGGCCTACGAGCGCGAACTGGCGGCGACGCGGGCGGCCGCGGCCGTGGACGCCGGGCTATAGTCCGGCACATGCATCGTCGAGGCGCGCTGGTGGTCGTCGTCGGGCTGGCGGCCTGTGGTGGCCACGGGCCGCGCTACGCGCCGGCCGTGCCGGTCGCGGCGATCGTCGATGCGCCGGCCCGCGCCGTCGTCTACGGCGGCGGCCCGGCGGCGCTGTCGCGCGCGGCCGACGCCCAGATGGTGGTCATCGAGCGCAGCCGATCGATCGCGGGCTCGACCCCCGAGGAGCGGCAGCTCGCGTACGACGACTGGGCCGCGGCCGCCGGCTCCGACGCCGCCCGCGCCGACGGCTGGTTCGAGCGCGAGGAGGATCGGCGCGTCATCGAGCTGCCACGGTTCCGGATCGATCTCATGCCGGTCACCAACGCCGCCTACGCCGAGTTCGTCGCCGACGGTGGCGCCCCGGCGCCGACGATGGACGAGGCGACCTGGGTCGCGCAGGGCTTCCAGCAGGACTGGGCCACCGAGGTCGCGCGGTTCGTGTGGACGGACGGGCATCCGCCGGCGGGGCGCGAGGACCACCCGGTGGTGCTGGTCGACTGGGACGACGCGGCGGCCTACTGCGCGTGGCGCGGCCAGGCGGTCGGCGCGCCGCGGCGGCTGCCGGGCGCCCACGAGTTCGAGAAGGCGGCGCGCGGCGACGCCGGCCAGCCGTACCCGTGGGGGCCGACCTTCGACCGCGACAAGCTCAACTCCGCCGACGGTGGGCCGCGCGACACGGTCGCGGTCGGCAGCTTCGGCACCGGCGTCAGCCCGACCGGCGTCCTCGACCTCGCCGGCAACGTCTTCCAGTGGACCGCGACGCGGTGGCCGGCCACCGCCGCCGGTCCCGGGCCGGCGGCGCAGATGACCGTGAAGGGCTCGGCCTGGGACGACCACGCCGGGCTCGGGCGCGGCGCCGCCTGGCACGGTCGGCCGCGGCACGCCCGTCACGTCATCGTCGGCTTTCGCTGCGCCGGCCCGTGATCGCGCTGGTCGTGCACGGCGGCGCCGGCGCGCTCGCGCCCGACGATCAGGCGCGCGCCGCCGCTGGCTGTGCGGCGGCGACGGCGATCGGCTTCGCGCGGCTGCGCGCCGGTGCCAGCGCGCTCGACGCGGTCCAGGCCGCGGTCCGCGCGCTCGAGGACGATCCGGTGTTCAACGCCGGCGTCGGCGCCGTCTTGACCCGCGCCGGCACGGTCGAGCTCGACGCGGCGATCATGGATGGCGCGACCGGGCGGGTCGGCGGCGTCGCCGCGGTGCCCGACCTGCGCCGGCCGATCGATCTGGCGCGCGCGGTCCTCGACGACGGCGAGCACCTACTGCTGGCGGGGCCGGCCGCCTGGGACTTCGCGCGCCGCCACGGCCACGCGCCGGCGCCGGCGGGCACGATGGTCACGCCCCGCGCCCGGGCGCGCTTGCTCGGGCGCCGCGGCGACGTCGCCGGCGGCACCGTCGGCGCGGTCGCGCTCGACGCCGGCGGCGCGCTGGCGGCCGCGACCTCGACCGGCGGGATCAGCGGCAAGCGCCCCGGCCGCGTCGGCGACTCGGCCATCCCCGGCTGCGGCACCTGGGCTGATCGCGGGTGCGCGGCCTCGGCCACGGGCGCCGGCGAGGCGATCGTGCGCGCGACCTTGACCCGCCGGCTGGCCCTGGCGATCGCGGCCGGCGCGGGGCCGGCGGTCGCCGCCGCCGAGCTGCTCGACGAGCTGGCCGGGCAGGGCGCGGGCGCCGGGGTGATCGTCGTCGATCAGCGCGGACAGGTCGCCGCGGTCCATCGGACCTCGACCATGGCCTTCGCCGCCATGCGCGACGCCGGCGGCGGCGTGCGCGCCACCGCCGGAGTCTCCACCACCGCCGCCGCCGATCTCGAAGCGCTGCTCGCGTCGGCGAGCAGCGCCGTCACATGAAGAACGTGAACTTCTCGCTCTCGTTGGCCTTGGGCCCCAGCACGCCCTCGAGGTCGTTGCCGGCCTCGATCACCTCTTGCAGCTTCTTGCGGATCGCGTCGACGCGCTTGGCGTAGAGGGCCAGCGACGCGAAGCCGTCGGGGCCCTGGACCAGCCCCTCGAGGATCTGGGTCGGCGCCATGACGAGCAGCTTCTTCGACGGGATCGGCGCGCCCGGGTCGAGGTTCTGACCGGGGATCGCGAAGTCGCCGCGCTGCCAGCTGCCGCTGGCGTTGACCCGGTAGGCCAGCGTCTCGACCGCGCCGTCGGGGCAGGTGCCGTTGGTCGAGGGCTTGGTGTCGCCCTGGCAGAACGGCGGCCCGACCTCGACCAGCTTGGCGCCGAATTCGCCGCCGGCCGGGTCGTCCGGGCCCGGGTTCGAGACCAGCACCGCGTAGCGCACGCCGACCGCCTTCTCGAAGCCGGAGTTGGGCGGCATCTTGGCCTTCTCGGTGGCCTCGCGGGCCGCGCCGAGCGCCTGGTCGTCGGACTTGGCGGTGCGCAGGTGATCGTTGATCATCAGCTTGAGCTGCGTCACCGAGGCGTAGAACTGCAGGATCTTCGACGACAGGTCGGCGCCCAGGTTGTTCTGCTTGGCCTTGAAGATCAGGGCCTCCTGCAGCTCGACCTTGTCGACCGCCACCATCGCGTTGGTGACGTCCTTGCCCTGGTTGTCCTTGGCCTTGGTCACCGCTTCGTTGAGCGTGACCAGCGACTTCTTGACCGCCTTGACGTCCTTGAGGATGAAGCGCGAGTCGCGGATGCCGGCGTTGTAGAACCCGGCGTCCTTCGAGACGCCCCGGATCGCGATGCCGAGGATGAACGGCACCAGGGCGATCGCGACGTACTTCGCGATCGTCGCGCCGCGCGCGCTGGCGCTGACGCTCTCGACCGGCTTGCCGTCGTTGACGATGACGATCTCGGGCGCGCGCTGGGCCGCGCCGATCTGCGCCATCGCGTTCATCGCGCCAAACGGATCCTCGGCCGCGTTGGGCACCACCGGCTGGGGCGGACCCACGGGCGCCGGGCCCGCGACACCCGGAGGTGGCGGGACCGCCAGCCCAGGGGGCGCGACCATGGCGGGGCTGCCACCGGTCTTGGTGCCAATCGGCGAGGGCGTGGTGCCCTTCTTGAGCCCGAGGCGGGCCTTCAGATCGTTAATGTCGCGGCTTCCCGACTTCTTGGGGGGCTGCTGGCTCACGTAAGGGCCTCCAATCGCGAGGGGACTCTAGGGACCACACCCTCGGCATGTCAAGCATTGTAGAGGAATTCGGCCTACTTCGACAGTAACACGGGCGTGTGCCTCACCCGCACGCCGACCGTGAAGGCCTGTTCACGGGATCGCCGGCTGGCGCTCGGGACGGCCGCTAACCTTTCGGGATGTGGGCGGTCGTTGCGGTAGGACACGCACCGCTTCCAGCAATTGCGCTGGCGCACGAGGTGCAAGGTAAACCGATCGCCGCCGTTACACGTCTGTACGTGACGACCGCCCCGCCAAGGAGACCCCTCGTGACCCGCACCCACCGCATCGCCCTCCTGATCGCCGGCACCGCCCTCATCGCGGGCGCCCAAGCTGCATCGGCCGACGTCCGCATCCGGATCGGCGGCGGCGCCCACGTCCGCTTCGGCGGCGGCGCCCCGATCCGTGCCCACTGGGTGCACCGCCACGTCCACCAGCCGACCGTCCGCATCGGCGGCTCGATCTGGATCGGCGGTGGCTACTACCAGCCGTTCGCCCAGCCGCCGCCGCCGCCGCCGCCCCCGCCGGTCTCGTGCGACTGCGAGCAGCCCGCCTATTATCCCATCGCGCCGCAGCCGGTCGGCTACGTCGCCGCCCCGGCGCCCGTCGCGACCGCCCCGCTGTCGCGCTTCGGCATCGGCGCCTTCCTCGGTGGTGTCTCGGTCGACGGCGAGCACGAGGGCAAGGACGTCGGCCTGGTCGGCCAGTTCCGCCTGACCCGCGGCCTCATCGCCGAGGCCGAGATCGCCAAGAACGAGCTGGCCGGCGGCGCGCGCATCGACCGCCGCATCATGGCCGGCCTGCAGATCGAGCTCCGCCCGTACCGTCGCTTCACCCCGTACCTCGCCGGCGCGCTCGGCACGACCCAGGTCGAGGTCGGCGACTCGTGGCAGGACCACCAGACGATGGCCGAGCTCGGCGGCGGCGCCCGCTACCGCCTGAGCGAGCGCCTGTCGATCTTCGGCGACGTCCGCTTCGGCCAGCGCCAGCTGTCCGACCAGGCCGACCGCCCGCTCGACACCACGACCGCCCGCGCGATCATCCCCAGCCCCGACGAGACCTACAGCCGCGTCCGGCTCGGCGGCATGGTCACGTTTTAAGAAGAGGGTTTTTCGAAAAACCCTCCCCCGGCATTCGCCGGGGCCCCCACCCAAAACGGCCCGGAGCGGCGATCGCGGGCCTGGGTGACGGTGGGATGACTGGGACTGGGCGCTCGAGAGGGCGCCCAGCGTCGTTTTCGGAGCCGGAGTCGGAGTCGGAGCCGGAGTCGGAGTCGGAGTCGGAGCCGGAGTCGGAGCCGGAGTCGGAGTCGGAGTCGGAGTCGGAGTCGGATCGGAGTCGGGATCGGAGTCGGAGTCGGAGGCGGAGTCGGAGTCGGAGTCGGAGTCGGAGTCGGAGTCGGAGTCGGGGGCGGAGTCGGAGTCGGAGCTGGAGCCCGAGTCGGAGGCGGAGTCGGAGCCGGAGTCGGAGGCGGAGGCGGAGGCGGGATCGGAGTCGGAGCCGGAGCCGGAGCCGGAGTCGGAGTCGGAGCCGGAGTCGGAGTCGGAGTCGGAGCCGGAGTCGGAGCCGGAGTCGGAGTCGGAGTCGGAGCCGGAGTCGGAGTCGGAGCCGGAGGCGGAGCCGGAGCCGGAGTCGGAGTCGGAGCCGGAGCCGGAGCCGGAGCCGGAGTCGGAGTCGGAGCCGGAGCCGGAGTCGGAGCCGGAGTCGGAGCCGGAGTCGGAGTCGGAGCCGGAGTCGGGATCGGCGTCGGGATCGGCGTCGGGATCGGCGTCGGGATCGGCGTCGGGATCGGCGTCGGGATCGGAGTCGGGATCGGAGTCGGGATCGGCGTCGGGATCGGTTCGGCATCGTTTTCGGAGTCGGGAGTTGGGATCGGGGGCGGAACCCGGATCCGGAACCGGCGGGGCGGCGGCGGGGGCGGGGTGGCTGTCGGGGTACAGTGGGCCGTGGTCCCCGGCCTTCAGCAGCATTCGTTCATCGCCAGAGACGGCACGCGTATCGGCTATCAGCTCCGGCCAGGCTCGAGCGCCGACGCCCCGACGGTCGTGCTGGCCAACGGGCTGGGCGGCACCTTCGAGGCGTACCGCCACGTCTACGCGGCGCTGCCGGGCTACCGGGTGCTGTGCTGGGACTACCGCGGCCTGTACACCTCGTCGGCGCCGACCGATCTGACCGCGTTGACGGTCGCGCACCAGGTCGACGACCTGATCGAGCTGCTCGACCGCCTCGGGTGCGCGCGGGCCGTGGTCATCGGCTGGTCGATGGGCGTCCAGGTCAACTTCGAGCTGTGCCGCCACCACGCCGATCGCGTCGCCGGCATCCTGGCGATCAACGGGACCAGCGGTCGGCCGTTCCGCACCGTGTTCGGCCTCGAGTTCATCGAGAAGGTCATCCCGGTGCTGCTGAAGTTGATCCGGGCCCAGGCGCTGCTCGTCGGCAAGGCCGCCGACAAGGTCGCGGGCTCTGACGCGCTGATCGCGGCGATGCAGCGGTTCGGGATGGTGTCGCAGACCCTCGACGTCGACGCGTTCCGCGACGTCGCGGCCGGGTTCCGGACCCTCGACTGGCGGATCTACAGCGATCTCCTCGAGCGCCTGAACCAGCACGACGCCGAGGACGTCCTCGCGACCATCGCCGTGCCGACCGCGATCGTCACCGGCGACAAGGACGTGCTGACGCCGCCGGCCACCGCCGAGCGCCTGCACCGCACGATCCCCGGCGCCCGGCTGCGCGTGATCCCCGGCGGCACGCACTACACCCCGGTCGAGTACCCGGCGATCATCAAGGACGAGGTCCACCGGTTGCTTGCGCGCGTCCCCGGCTGGCAGCTGGGGCCCGCGACCGAGTAGACTGACGCCGATCCGATGCCAGCCTGTCCGAGCTGCGATGCCGAGGTCCTCGACATCGACGTCAAGTGCGCTGCGTGCGGCGCCAACCTGACGCCGACCGGGGCCCACCGCCTGGTGGGGACCACGGTGCTCGGCCAGTACCAGATCGTCGACGTGCTGGGGCAGGGCGGCATGAGCGTCGTCTACAAGGGCAAGCACGCGCTGACCGAGCAGGACGTGGCGCTCAAGGTGCTGCCGCCCGAGCTGGCCGCGTACAGCCAGGTCAAGTCGCGGTTCCTCGAGGAGGCCAAGGCCCTGGCCCAGCTCGACCACCCCAACATCGTCCACCTGTACAACTTCGGCCAGGAGAACGGCAGCTT